>JANXZQ010000223.1 GCA_025355445.1 Gammaproteobacteria bacterium | reverse complement strand
CGAAGAACCTCATGCTCGCGGCGAGGTGCTCGCCGTCCGTGAGCGGGCACGAGTCCTCGCTGTCAGACGCGCCGCCGAGCCAGGCATCCCGCCTGCGCGAGGCAAGGAAACGCGCGTTGACGGCGGCGGCATGAACACCGGGCCCGTACTCTCGACCCGAAGCGGCCTATGGCGCGGAACTTCATGGCCACTGGCGCGATCTGACTTCGCACCGACCGACTGAAGACCTCGCACTTCATCTGCTCCCCGACTCGTCGATCCCAAGCGTAAATGCAATCTCCCCCTTGGAAAATGAGACATCCGTTGCGCCGCAGTCCGTTGATTGGTTTTCGCAGGCCCAACGTTTGGCGGCCGAAATCGCGGATCGCGGGAAGCAAGACGGGGAGAAAGCCCCCCTGTCACCACCCATCGGTACCGGGCCCTGGGATGCGCATGCGCACCTCTTGGAAGCAACTGGCCATGGTTTGAAATTGCGCATACCTGTGCGGATACCGTCGGATTTGATTGATCATTGCTTTTCCGATATCGACCTAGGTCAGACTCCATACGGACCAGAGGAGCGCTTGCAACTGGGATGCGCTCTGAGGAAACAACCGCCAAGAGGAGATCTATTTGATTCCATGCGAAATCAAGAGCCTCAAAAATAGCCAAGATTACGTGGGCCGAACGGTATCGGCCTACCGCTGCGCCGATGAGCGAAATAGCAGCCCATTTAACAATGCGCTTATCTCGTGGCGCAACGTGCACTGAGAATCGCGCGGGAATCAAGGTACATTCCGAGTCCACCAACAAGGAGTGTTCGATGTTGATTCTTACGCGACGGGTTGGCGAGGTCATAAAAATCGGCGATGAGATATCCGTGACGGTGCTGGAGGTCAAGGGGAATCAGGTGCGCATGGGGTTTAGCGCTCCCAAAGACGTCGCAGTACACCGGGAGGAGGTGTTCGTGCGGATCAAGGCAGAACAGCCGTCTAACCCGGTGCGTTGACGCCCAAGGGAGACACGGGATCGAAGGGAGCAGCTAAGATGGCGGCGTCGAACGCCCTTTGGTTGGGTCCCCTGCCGCCGGTATGACAAACGCCGAAAACCCGTATTCTCGTAAAGCCGCTGTCAAGGACTCTACCGGAATGGTTCACGTGCGTGGGGCGCGCGAACACAATCTCAAGAACGTTGATTTAGACATTCCGCGCGACTGCCTGGTGGTGTTTACCGGTGTTTCCGGGTCCGGCAAGTCCTCGCTGGCATTTGGCACGTTGTACGCGGAGGCGCAGCGGCGGTATTTGGAGTCCGTGTCGCCGTACGCGCGGCGCCTGTTCCATCAAATGGCCGTCCCTGAAGTCGACGAGATAGAGGGTCTGCCGCCGGCAGTGGCGCTGCAGCAGCAGCGAGGTTCGCCGACCACTCGCTCCTCGGTGGGCAGCGTCACAACCTTGTCCAATCTCTTGCGAATGCTGTTCTCGCGCGCCGGCGACTATCCTCCGAGGCAGTCTCTTCTGTACGCCGAGTCGTTCTCGCCGAATACTCCTGAGGGTGCGTGCCCCCGGTGTCACGGACTGGGCCGTACCTACGAGGTCACTGAAAAATCGATGGTTCCGGATGACTCGCTCACCATCCGGCAGCGGGCCGTTGCGGCGTGGCCGACCGCTTGGGGAGGCCAGAACCAGCGAGATATTCTCGTCACGCTGGGCATTGACGTTGATCGCCCTTGGCGCGAACTGCCGAAGAAGGATCGCGATTGGATTCTTTTCACGGAAGAACAGCCGGTGGTGCCCGTGTATGCGGGGCTCGAGCCGCGCGACGCACGGCGCGCGCTGCGGCGCAAGGAAGAGCCGAGTTATCAAGGCACTTTTACCAGTGCCCGCCGGCACGTGCTGCACACGTTTGCCAACACGCAAAGTCCATTGATGAAAAAACGGGTGCAGCAATACATGCTGAGCACCGTCTGTCCGCTATGCCATGGCAAGCGGCTGCGCCTGGAACCGCTGAGCGTGAAATTTGCGGGTCTGGACATCGCGGAGGTGTCGAGATTGTCGCTGATTGGGTTGGCCGAAACGCTGCGGCCTTACACACAAGCGGCCGGCTCGCAGCGGTTGAAAATGACGAAGGCACATCCGGAGAAGATCCTCGTCGCGCAGCGAATTGCACAGGACACGTTGGCGCGAATCGACGTGCTGCTGAATTTGGGGCTTGGGTATTTGTCCCTGGAACGCAGCACGCCGACACTCTCGCCGGGCGAGCTGCAGCGACTGCGGCTTGCCACCCCAGTACGCTCCAATCTGTTCGGCGTGGTGTACGTTCTAGATGAGCCCTCTGCGGGTCTGCATCCGGCAGACACGGAAGCGCTTCTTGCCGCGCTCGAGCAATTGAAGATCTCGGGCAATTCGTTGTTCGTGGTCGAGTACGATCTCGATGTGATCCGCCGTGCCGACTGGATTGTCGATGTCGGCCCGGGGGCCGGTGACAAGGGTGGTTTCGTGCTTTATAGTGGCCCGCTTGCGGGGCTCGAGAAGGTGAAGGAGTCCCAGACTCGGCGCTACCTGTTCGACAGCGACGCGCACTCCGTGCGCACGCCGCGCACGCCGCGCGCACCCCGGGTGCCGCGCAGGCCGAAGGGCTGGCTGCGCCTGACGGATGTCACACGCAATAATCTTCTGCGCCTCGATGCCGCGTTCCCACTAGGGGTATTCGCGACCGTGACCGGTGTTTCCGGCTCCGGCAAGTCAAGCCTGGTTAGTCAGGCGCTGGTGGAATTAGTTGCGGCGCAACTCGGCCATGAGATACCGGTAGAGCCAGAAGAAAGCGACGACCTAGAGCGAGTCCCTACCGGAGCTGTCGGCGGGCGAATCGCCGACGGCATGCAGGGGATCGAGCGCTTGGTGCGGGTCGACCAGGAGCCGATCGGCCGCACGCCGCGCTCCAACCTGGCGACGTACACGGGTCTGTTCGATCACATCCGGCGGCTGTTCGCGTCGACCAAGGCGGCACGCACCCGCCGCTACGATGCGGGACGCTTTTCCTTCAATGTTGCCAAGGGCCGCTGCCCGGTATGCAATGGTGAGGGCTTCGTGATGGTCGAGCTGTTATTTCTTCCCAGTGTCTATGCGCCATGTCCAACGTGTCATGGCACTCGCTATAACGCAAAAACACTCGAGATACAGTACCGCGGAAAATCGATTGCCGACGTACTGGGCATGACCGTAGATGCCGCTACGGAGTTCTTTGTCGACGATGCTGCTGTGTACCGATCTTTGAGTGTGGTGCGTGAAGTGGGCTTGGGCTACTTGCGCCTCGGGCAACCGGCGACTGAGCTTTCCGGCGGCGAGGCCCAGCGCATCAAGCTGGCGACTGAGCTACAGCGTGCGCAGCGCGGCGACACGCTCTATGTACTCGATGAGCCCACGACGGGTTTACATCCCTCCGACGTAGAGAGGCTCACCGCGCAGCTCGACGGTCTGGTGGAATCCGGCAACACCGTGATTGTGGTGGAACACGACATGCAAGTAGTCGCAGGCAGCGACTGGGTCATTGATATGGGTCCGGGCGCGGGCGATGAATGCGGGCACATCGTTGCCGCCGGCCCACCCGCCGAAGTTGCACAAGTAGTGACGAGCCGTACTGCGCCTTACCTGGCGAGATTTCTGTATCACGGGGCAGTATAGATATATTGGATGAATCCCTGATTCTTTCCTATCCGGTCGTACAGCTGACGCCCCACGGTATTGGTTTCGTGCGTCAACCAATAAGGAAGATTGGCTCCCGCGGCCTGCGCCGACTCGGCGACCGCTTCGATGAGCCGGCGGCCGCAGCCGGTGCCGCGGATTTTCGGATCGACGTAAAGATCCTGAAGGTAGCAAGCCAGTGTCGTCGACCAAGTATCCTGGTGAAATAAGAAATGCACCATGCCGAGCAGGTAGTCGCTCGAATCACGGGCGCCCAGACCGTGCACTCGACCGTCGTGCAGCCGCTGCCAGGTGGCCTCGGTAACCTCAGGCGGGAGCACAACGCCGTAAAAGCGCTGATATTCCTGCCATAACTGTTCCCATCGGGAACGCTCTGCGGTTCGTAGGGGCGCAACAGTAATCATAAGGTTCGCGAGCAGGATCAGGCGGCCTTCTCAGCCTCTACACCGCCACGTTTCAGCAGGTCCGGCAGCGCCTGGCCCTTTTCCGTAAATGATAGCGAGACCGAATTCAGACAGTGCCGTTCCCCGGACGGAGGCGGCCCATCGGGGAAAATGTGGCCAAGATGACTGCCGCATCGGGCGCAAACCTCCTCCACTCGCGTCATGCCGTAGCTGGTGTCGCGTATGCGCTTTATATGCGATTCATCGTACGGCTTGAAAAAACTCGGCCAGCCGGTCCCGGAATTGAACTTCGCGCTGGAGCGAAACAGAGGCAGGCCGCAGAACCGGCAGGTGTAGACGCCATCTTTCTTGTTGTCCAGAAACACACCACAGAAGGCTGCCTCCGTCCCATGCTGCAGCAACACACGGTGCTCATCGGTGTTGAGTCCGGAAGTAATCTCGCGGCGCTCGGTTTCATTCGGAGGAGTCAAGTCGAAAGTGGTCATGGCGGATCCTGGCGGCGAGCAATAGTTACGAGACTGAATCATAGGATGACTCTATTATGGTGCACAAGGTCGAAAGAATTGTGCCCAATCAGCCGGGGAGGCTCCCAAATGCAGGCATCTCACTCTACAGCGGTTTTCCGCTCTAAGGTCGATCGCAAGCTCACGGCGATTGGCCTTGCCATACCCGGCGCGGCCATTCTCGCCATCGCTTTGAGCCCGAAGAACTCAATGAGCGTGTTGTGGCTGCCGCTGACATTGACTGCCCTGGTAACGGTGTTCGTGCTGTGGGTGATGCTGTCGACCTACTACGAGTTTCAACGCGAGGTGCTCGTGGCCCATTCGGGGCCTTTTTCTTGGCGAGTCCCGCTGCAGGACATTATCGCCGTCCGGGAATCGAACAGTGTGCGTTCGGGCCCGGCGTTATCGATGGACCGCCTCGAGATTACTTTCGGCGCCGGCCGAGTGCTGCTCATTTCGCCGGCAGACAAGCCGGCCTTTCTCGCGGCGCTGCACCGGCGGGCGCCGCGGCTGGCTTAGCGGAGCGTCAGCGCGTCAGGTTCGCCTTGAACACACGCAAGAAATTCCCGCCCATGATCTTCGCGACTTCGGCATCGTGCATGCCGCGCGCCAGCAACGCGGCCGGGATAAGACTCCAGTCTCGGTAGCTGCGCAGCACGGGCCGGTAGTTCGCGTCCATGTCCGTGCCGATCGCCGTATGATCGATACCCACGGCATCCACCAGGCGCCGGATCGAATCGATGTAATCCGCAAACGTCGACTGCCCGATTCCTGACGGCCAAGAGCCGACGATTCCGCCCGCCGCGGCCACGAGCTTTGCATGCTCGCTGCTGATGAGCCGAGGATGGCTGAAGGCAGGCGTCGCCAAGTTGCTATGAGAGATCATGACCGGTTTCGTCGACACATCGAGGACGTCCTTGGTGACCGCGAACGTCGCGTGCGCAAGATCGACGATGATTCCCGCCCGATTCATCTCGCCGACAATGGACTTGCCGAGCGGCGTAAGTCCGCCGTGGACCGGCGCTTCGGTCTGTATGTCACCGATTTGATTGACATGGTAGTGCACCACGGTGATGGCGCGAACGCCATCGCGAAAGGCCTCAGGCACGCGATCGAGCCGATCTTCCAGGAAGTCTCCGCCCTCTACCGCGAAAACCGCAGCGGTCCGGCGGTGCCGCTGGGCGCTGTCGATGTCGGAAGGGTTCAGCCCCTTGGCCAGCGCATGACGCGCGACCAACGCCTTGAGTTCGGCGAGCTGCCGCTGGTAATCCGCGTACGCCTCGCCCGGCTGATATTCCCGGGCGGCATGCAGCCCTGCGGTGGCGGTCATTTCCAGCAAGCGCATGTCCGCCACCGCGGCAATCAACACGCCGCTCACACGGCCCGCGTAGAGATCCGCGACCGCGCGATCTTCGAAGGCCTCGCCGAAAGCGCGTGTGGTCGGGGTTTCGTAGGGCAGGTCCTTCAGAAAAAACCTACCGGGGTGAGAGTGCGTATCTACGGAGGCATGGCGGCCCAAGAAGGCGGCACCTGCCGCCCGCTGCTCTGGATCGAGTTTCATTCCCATATCGGCGAGCCGTGACGCGTCCCCGATAGGCGCGCTCGCATTCTGGGCGCGGCTGGGGTCCGCACCGAAGGTTGCAACACCGGCTGCGGCTATGAGATGCCCGAGCGCGGCGCGCCGCGAAAGCTGCGCTGCTTCCGCTGCGTCATGTCCGGCAATGATTCGCCGCGGCATGGGAGATTTACCCGGCGGCATGCAAAATTTCCGGAATTTTCATCTCCCATCCGATGGCCATGATGTGCACTCCCGCGCAGATGTTTCGCAGACGGCGGATGGTTTTGGCGGCAATCTCAATCCCCTTGGCCGCTTCGCCATCCGGCCCGGCGCGCAACAATTCCTCGAGGGTCTCGGCAGGGACGTGAATTCCGGGTACTGTTGCGTTCAGCCAGGCAGCCATCTTCGCCGACTTGAGCGGAATGACTCCGGCAAGCAGAGGAATACTGCCAAGCTTTGCTGCATCCAGCAATTGCGCCAGCGAATCGGTGTGGTAGATGGCTTGGGTCTGAAAGAATTGCGCGCCCGAATCCATCTTGCGATGGGTATTCTCAACTTCGCGCATGAAATCGGGCGCACCTGGGTTCATGGTGGCCCCGAGAAACACTTGCGGCGCGCCATGCAGGTCGTTGCCCGCCAAGTCCCGGCCGCCACGCAGCGCACGGGCCGCCTGCAGCATTTCCAAAGTCGTCAGATCGAAAACACCCTTTGCCTCGGGTTGATCGCCGTTCTTGGGGTCGTCGCCCGTCATGAATAGAAAGTTGCCGATGCCTAAGAGGGAGGCGCCCAGCAGGTCGGCCTGAATGGCGATCCGATTGCGGTCCCGCGCGGTAATCTGGACGATGGCCTCGATGCCGCGATCTTGCAGCAAGTGGGCGACTGACTTGGGTTCGACCGCCATTCGAGCGCGTGGCGATTCGGTGATGTTAATCGCATCGACCGAACCCTTGAGCGCATCGGCTTTGGCGAAAAAGTCGGAGAGGTCGATACCCTTGGGCGGGGTCAACTCGCTGGTGACGACGAAGTGCCCTGACTTGATTTTCTCCTCGAATCGACTCATTTTTTAATTTAATTAGTGACTTAGCGCTACTTGCCGCGACGGATGATGACGCAGCCAAAGGAGCAAGGCAACCAATGTTCGCAAGCGCACAGACCGACGCCGTGCTTTCGATAAGGTGGCTGAGGCTAAATCTAAAGGAGAAGGGGAATGGACCTTTTGATTATTTTAATCGTGCTGCTGCTGCTGTTTGGCGGCGGCGGGGGGCTTTATTGGGGTTTCGGCTCAGGCTGGGGGATAGGGCCGATTGGCCTGATCATTGCCGTCATCGTGATTGCCTATTTGCTGCACGGTTACCGCGGCAGACGCCGATAAAAAAACCACCAAGCGCGGGCATCTGAAATGCCCGCGCTTGGTGGTGAATGATCGACAAGTATTTGGGGGATGTACCCAGGCTCATCTGTCGATCGAGTTAATCTTCGAACCTTCGAGAGATAAATCGGCGATCAGGCCTTTCTCACCGAATACGAAGCCGAGAATCGGCTTTTGCAGAGTCTGTGTATCGTAGTCGCCGCCCGCTCCTACCTTGACCAGGGCGAATCCAGCGTCCGCGCCGATGGACCAGCCCTTGCTGTTCAAGAATTTGTCGAGAGCGTCCTGCGTCATGAACAGGATGACTTCACTGTGCTTGGCAATTCCGAGCGTCAGACCGATCGAGGCGGAGGAGACACTGTAGTAGCCCACTGTCTTGTGATTGACTCGCAGCACGCCCTCGCCATATTCGCCCGCCACCCCGACTCCGCCCTTGGTGACGCGTGGGAACACCAGTACTCCGGCTGCCTTCGCCTGCAATTCCTTGTGAGCGGGATTGAGCGCGTGGAATTTCTCCATCGCCGTTTTGACGCTTGCATCAATCTCCCCCTTGCTGGCGGCAAGCGATGCCGCGCTCGCAAACAGGGCGATAATGGCTAGGCCGGTCGCGGCGAATAGGTTCCTGGCTTTCATGAACGTTGGTCTCTACTGCTAAGCAATATGAACATACAATGAATAAGTAAGCCGATATCTGTCTGTGCGCTAACGAACAATGTTCGAAAGCGGAGAGGTCTATCCCGCCCGGGTGGACATTTCTTCTTAAGAATGCGCCGGTTGACTTTCTAATATGGACGATCATATTAGTGGCGTGCCGAAGCCTTCGCATCGCGAGACTATCCTTGAGCATGGCCTGCGGGTGGTGCATGCGCATGGCTTCGCCAACGCCAGTGTGCGCGACATTGTGCAAGCGGCCGGCGTGCCACAGGGGTCCTTCACCAATCACTTCGAGTCCAAGGAAGCCTTTGGACTCGAGATCATCAATCTGTACCACGCGAACGGCGCCGAGTTGCTGCGCGCGACTTTGCGCAACGATTCCCTGGCGCCGCTCGAGCGGCTCGCCGCGTACATCGACGCCGGGAAAAATCGCCTCAACGAGGACGGCATGCGAAACGGCAGCTTGTTCGGAAATTTCACTGCCGAGGCGAGCGTGCACAGCGAGCCCATTCGATCGCGGCTCATCCAAATATTCGCGGAGCTCACTGGCGGCGTCGCATATTGCCTAAGGGCCGCCGTCAATGCCGGAGAACTGCCGCGAGAATTCGACGTGGAGGAGGTCGCGGCCTTCGTCGTGTCCGCGCTGCAGGGAGCCTATCTGCTTGCCAAGGCTTACCGCAGTCCGGAGCCGGTGGAGCGCTTCAGCCGCATCCTGTTTTCCGCCATCCTGCGTTAACTATTTCAGCGCCCGGCGGTACTGCACGAATCCGGAGCGCTCCGCGATCCGGTCGTAGAGCAACATAGCATCGGTATTCGTTTCGTGAGTCAGCCAGTGAACGCGGGCGCACCCTTCCGCACGGCCGAGTTCGTATACGTATTCGATCAGCTTGCGACCAGCGCCGGCGCCGCGCGCTGCCGGACTCACGAATAGGTCTTGCAAATACAGATAATCACCGATGGTCCAGCAGGATCGATGGCGAATATGGTGCACCAGGCCCACGGCCTCGGAGCCGTCCCAGGCGAGCGCGCCACCCATCGGTTCACTGCGGTCGAGCAGCCGCGACCAGGTGACCTGCGATACTTCCTCGGGTATGTCGGCCTTATAAAAGGACTGGTAGCCGCGCCACAGCGGCAACCATGCTGCGTGGTGTTGATCGGAGAGGGGCAGAATTTGAAAAGTGTTCAAGGTTGCATCATAACCGATCAGGCATTGATGAGGCCGTGGCGGATTGCGATCAAGGTCAACTCGGACTGATTGGCCACGCCCAGTTTCTGCTTGATGTTGTACAGATGAGTGCCGATGGTCGAGCCGGATAGATTGAGATCCGAGGCGATGCGCTGCACCGTCGCGCCGCCGGCCAGCCGGACGAAAACTTCGAATTCCCGCTCCGACAGGCGTTCGATCGGCGACTTGCCGGTGCCGTCGAATTCCGACAGCGCCAGCTTCTGGGCGAGCACCGGGTCGAGATAGCGGCGGCCGGCGGCCACCGCCGTTACGGCCTCGAGCAGCGCTTCGGGGGCGCTGCGCTTCGATAGGAAACCCAGCGCGCCTTCCTGCAGTGCGCGGCGCGCGTGCATGGGGTCATCATGCGCCGACAGGGTCAGTACTTGCGCCTGGGGATGGCGGGAGCGAATCCGGCGCAGTGCTTCGAGGCCGCCCATGCCCGGCATGGCAAGGTCCATGACCACCACGTCAGGGTTGAACTCGAGATACATCTGGCATGCCGCCTCACCCGACTCCGCCTCGGCGACGACCGACATTTCCGGCACGGATTGCAGCAAGAGGCGAAACCCGACGCGCACGACGGCGTGGTCGTCCACCAAGAGAACTCGAATCACGTCCGTCCGCCCAGGGGTATCTCGGCGGCGAGACGGACGCCGCGGTCCCCATGATTGGCGATCGTGAAGGTGCCGTGCAATTGACCCACACGATCCGCCATGCCACGCAAGCCAAAATGCCCGGGCCGCGCCCAGTCGGCCGGCAAGCCGACGCCGTCATCGGTCACCGTCACCCTGATTAGCTGGGAGTCGCATTGCAGGTTCATATCCACTCGCGAGGCTTGCGCGTGACGCAGGGCGTTGATGAGTCCTTCCTGGATTATCCGGTAGATCGCCAGCGCAACGCTCGGCCCGAGTTCAATGGGGATTTCGTGGCGAAGCGCCAGAGCGATTGAGGGATGGCGCCTTTGCCAATCGCGGACCAAGCTCTCGAGGGTCGCCGCCAGCCCCAGCGTATCGAGCGACAGCGGCGACAAGCGGGGAATCAGACCATGCATGGCGTCGTACAAGCGGCCCGCCTCGTCCGATATCATGCGCGCCACTTCGCCGGTTGCAGGGTCTCGCACACCGCCCTGGGTGGCGATCGCTTGCGCGAGACTACGGATGGCCGTGACCGACTGGCCGAATTCGTCGTGCAGCTCGTGCGCGATTAGGCGCCGTTCCTCTTCGACACGCTGATCGGCCAGCGAGGACATCTCGCGTCGTTCCTCCAACCGCGCCTCTGCGTCATGCGCCTTGCGCTCCACCAGCACCTTATCTTGCACCGCTTGCGCCATGCGATTGAACGCTGCGCCGATTGCATGGGCTTCATTGCCGGCAAGCGGAGGCAAGCGAAACGTGAGATCTCCCTGCTCTATACGCTCAAGACCGTCCGCGATGACGGGAAAGGGCTGCAGAGCTCGCTTCACCGACCAAAATGCCAGCGCATTCACGATGACGAACATGGCCGCCGCGATGGCGGCCAGCCGTGACACGTCATCCCAGGCGTCGAGCACGGCGCGCGAGGCCTGGGCTTGCACCACCAGCAGCACGCCGCCGCGCAACGGAAACGAGTAGCTTACGGGTTGCGGCGCCAGAAGCTGTGAGAACCACGCCGGCGCTTCGCGGCCGGCCTTGTAGACCGCCGGCGGTGAGCGATACAGAACCTCTCCCGCAGCGGTGAGGAGGGACACCTCGTTGGCGCGCACCCGGCCCAGCTGCTGCAGGAACTGCAGCACCAGATCCGGCCCGCCAACCTGGGAATAGACCCCCGCCAGGCGCCCCAGCAGTTGCGACGCCACCCGGTTAGCCGCCTCGATTTCCTCGCGCACGGAGGTCCGTGTGCTCTGAACCTCGGCCGAGATCAGCACGACCACAAATGCGGCGCTTAGGGCCGCAACCACGAGATTCAGGCGGGTCCGCAGTCTCATGGAGCGATGGTACCAGGGGGTGCGGGCCGCTCTCATGAAAATCATGAGAGCACTTTCATGATGCCGTTGATTCGAGAGCTTGCGCATCGGGAGGACTATGGGAACGTACCTCATTCAGGAGTTCCAATATGACATGGGAAACCCCACAGGCAGTTGAATTGCGGTTCGGTATGGAAATCACGATGTATGTGTCGAATCGCTGAGTAGCGAGGGTGTTCGCCCGCGCCTGCGGGCGGCGCCTCATTCAGTGAAAATCCGGGTACTGGGGTCCGCCGCCGGGGGCGGTTTTCCCCAATGGAATTGCAACTGCCCGAACTGCAAGGGTTATCGCGCCGGCACGCTGCAGACCCGAGCACGCACCCAGTCTTCCATTGCGGTCGGTACCGGCAGCAGTTGGGCGCTGGTGAACGCATCACCCGACGTCTTGGCACAATTGCAATCGAATCCGGATCTGCAGCCGGGCCGCGCCATCCGCGATAGCGCCATCACAGCCATCGTTCTCGTGGACGGCCAAGTCGACCACACCACCGGGCTTTACATGTTGCGCGAATCGGTCCGTCCCTGGCCTCTTTGGTGCACCGACAGCACCTTCGCCGATCTTACCCGCGGCAACCCCGTGCTCGGCGTGCTGAGTTTTTTTTGCGGCGTGGACCGGCGCCGTATCGATCCCGATGGGAGCGCCTTCGCCATCGACGCGGTGCCGGGCGTACGCTGGCATGCCCTGCCGGTCGCCAGCAAGCCCGCGCCTTATTCACCGAACCGCGAATCGCCCATGCCGGGCGACAACCTGGCGCTGGTGATCGAGGATGCCGAGAGCGGGCGGAGCGTGGTGTACGCGCCGGGCTTGAGCGCCATCGATGATCGGCTGTGGCGAGCCATGCAGGGCGCAGCCTGCGTGCTCGTGGATGGCACGTTTTGGACCGACGATGAAATGATCCGGCTGGGAATCTCGGCCAAGCGCGCACGCGACATCGGGCATTTGCCGCAATCCGGCGCGGGCGGCATGCTGGAGTGGCTCGCGCGCCTGCCGGCCGCCACCCGCAAGATTTTAATCCACATCAACAACACCAATCCCATACTCAATGAGACGTCCGCGGAAGCGGCCGAGCTTGCCCGCCGCGGCGTCGAAGTTGCGCGCGATGGAATGGAAATCGCGGTATGAGTTCCGCCGCCTGGAGCCGCGCGGAGTTCGAAGCGCAACTACGGACCCAGGGGCGCGCGTACCACATTCACCATCCTTTCAACGTGCTGCTGAATTCCGGCGCCGCCACGCCGAACCAAATTCGCGGCTGGGTCGCCAACCGCTTTTACTACCAGATCAACATCCCGATCAAAGATGCGGCCATTCTCGCCAATTGCACGGACCGCGCCGTGCGCCGATCCTGGGTGCAGCGCATTCTCGATCACGACGGCTATGGCGATGACCCCGGCGGAATCGAGTCGTGGCTGCGGCTGGCGGAGGCCGTGGGGTTGACGCGAGACAGCGTGGAATCCTTGGGCGAAGTAATGCCCGGCGTGCGATTCGCCGTGGATGCCTACGTCAACTTCGCGCGCCGCGCGCCGTGGCCTGAGGCGGTGTGTTCCTCGCTGACCGAGCTTTTCGCACCCGAGATCCACAAGCAGCGCCTCGCGAATTGGCCGCAGCACTATCCATGGATCGACCGGGCCGGCCTGCAATATTTCCAGAGCCGGGTGAGCCTGGCGCGCCGCGATGTGGAAATCGGCCTTGCCCTGACCTTGGAGCGCTTCGACACGCGCGCCCTGCAGGAGCGCGCCTTGGACATCCTCAAATTCAAGCTCGACGTGCTGTGGCAAATGAGCGATGCCATGGCGCTGCGCTACATGGGGTCCCCTTGAATCACCCTGGTTCGCAGGACGCCGGCGTCGGCCCCGCGTCGCAGCCCGCCATTGGGCGCGGCTTCCGGCTGCAATGGGAGGCTGCGCAAAATGCGCACGTGCTCTTGTATCCCGAAGGGATGGTCAAGCTCAACGGCAGTGCCGGCGAAATCCTCAAACGCTGCGACGGAGCGACGAGCATCGCCGACATCACGGCGGATCTCGAGCGCGCCTTTGCGGCCGCCAATCTGTCCGCAGATGTGCTGCGCTTCGTGAGCATGGCGGTGGAGAAGAAATGGCTGCAGATCGGCACATGAATTCGCGCCCGCCGCGGCCGGGGCCGCCCCTGTGGTTGCTGCTGGAGTTGACATACCGATGTCCCTTGCACTGCGCCTTCTGCTACAACCCGACGGACTTCGCACGCAACGGCGCGGAACTCGGCACGGAGGACTGGATGCGGGTGCTGCACGAAGCTCGCGCCTTGGGCGCCGTGCAATTGGGCCTGTCAGGAGGCGAGCCGTTGGCGCGCGATGACTTGGAGGTGATCGTTGCCGAGGCCCACCAGCTTGGCTTCTACACGAATCTGATCACCTCGGGCGTGGGTTTGAACGATGAGCGCCTGCGGGATCTGAAGAAAGCCGGGCTGGATCACATTCAGCTGTCGTTCCAGGACAGCACACAGAAGATGAACGATTTTCTGAGCAGCACCCGGACTTTCGAGCTCAAATCGGCGGTGGCCGCGTTGATCAAGCAGTACGACTATCCCATGGTCCTGAACGTGGTACTGCATCGACTGAACATCGATCACGTCGAGGAGATCCTGGAGATGGCGCTGCGTCTGGGCGCGGACTACGTGGAGCTGGCGAACACCCAGTATTATGGATGGGCATGGCATAACCGTGAGCAGTTGCTGCCCAGCCGCGCGCAGGTCGAGCGGGCCGAGCAGACCATGCAGCGCTTTCGCGAGCGGGTCGGCCGCCGGATGCAGATTTTCTTCGTGGTTCCCGATTACTTCGAGACCCGTCCCAAACCCTGCATGAAGGGATTGGGCTCGATCTTTTTGACCATTACGCCGGATGGAACCGCGCTTCCTTGTCACGCTGCGCGGATGTTGCCGGGACTCGAATTCCCCAACGTGCGCAATGCCGGCATTGAACACATCTGGTACGAGTCAGAGAGCTTCAATCATTTTCGCGGTGATGCCTGGATGAAGGAGCCGTGCCGCAGCTGTCCCGAAAAGGTGCGCGACTTCGGCGGCTGCCGCTGCCAAGCGTACTTGCTGACGGGCGATGCGGCGAACGCGGACCCGGTCTGCGATCTGTCGCCGCATCACCACTTGGTGACCGAAGCGGTGGCGCGAGCGGAGCGTCCAGCGGAGGCGCCGCGCCCCACGGAGGCGTCGCGAACGGGCTTGCAGGAAAAGCCGCTGGTGTTCCGCAGCCCGCGCAATTCGTCTACGCTGTTCCCCGGGCATGAGGGGACTTGACGTTGAACGGGTTGACTTGGGCATTCATCATCGCCGTTGCGGCTGAAACGCTGACACGCCTGTGGCTGGGGTCGCGTCAGATCGCGGCGGTGCAGGCGCATCGCAACGAGGTGCCGGAGGCGTTTCGCGGACAGGTCGCGCTCGCCGACCAGCAGAAGGCGGCCGACTACACCACGGCGCGGGCACGGCAGGGCCGTTGGGCAACCTTCGTGGAGGCATTGGTCAAACTTGGGCTTACCGTTGGCGGTGGACTCGCCGCAGCGGATGCGTTCTGGCGCCACACCAGCCTGGATGAACCGTGGCGCGGCGCGGCCGTTATTGCCAGCGTGATGCTGGTGTTGCAATTGGCGGTCAGCCTGCCCTTCTCGCTGCGGCGCACATTCGGCATAGAGGCACGCTTCGGCTTCAACCGAGTATCGCCGCGGCTGTACGCGGTGGATTTCGCAAAGCAATTGCTGCTGGCGACGTTGCTCGGCGGGCCGCTGCTATTGGCCACTCTCGAATTGATGGAGCGCGCCGGACCCTGGTGGTGGCTATGGGTGTGGTTGATCTGGCTGGTATGGACGCTTGGACTCACCTGGGCGTTTCCGCAATACATCGCGCCATTTTTCAATCGATTTACCCCGCTGGCCGATGAGGCGTTGAAGAGGCGGGTCGAGGCGCTGATCGAGCGCTGCGGATTCACGGCGCGCGGCGGCGTATTCGTCATGGACGGATCACTGCGGTCGGCGCATGGCAATGCCTATTTCACGGGCATCGGCCGCAGCAAGCGCATTGTGTTCTTCGACACGTTGCTGTCGCGGGTCGATGCGCCGGAAATCGAAGCGGTGCTGGCGCATGAACTGGGGCATTTTCGCCTGCATCATGTGCGTCAGCGGCTGGTTGCCAGCGTATTGCTGACGTTTTGCGGCTTAGGGCTGCTGGCGTGGCTGGCTCGCCAGCCGATGTTCTACAGCGGATTGGGTGTGCCGGTGCCTTCGGCCGCCATGGCGCTGCTGCTGTTCGCATTCACCGTGCCCGTCCTGACGTTCTTCGCGACCCCCGTCATGTCCTGGTGGTCGCGCCGCCACGAGCGGCAGGCCGATGACTTTGCTGCGCAATACGCCGATCCCAAGCACTTGGCCGCCGCGCTGGTGAAACTGTTTCGCGACAACGCGTCCACCCTCACGCCCGATCGCATCCATTCCAAGTTCTTCGATTCTCACCCGCCGGCGCTCGAACGCATCGACCGTTTGACGGCTCTGACCAGCCGTTCGTGAGCGGGATTGCACGGCGGCAGCTAGGCCGCCGCGAGCTGCGCGGGAATATCCTCCAAGCCCCTGGCCAGCACGTCGTCGATCCTCTCGGCCCAGACGAACTCGAGTTTTGCCCGTACGCTCTGCGGAATGTCCTCGAGATCGCGGCGGTTACGGGCCGGCAGAATCACGGTGCGAATGCCGGCGCGCGAAGCAGCCACGCATTTTTCCTTGATGCCGCCCACCGGCATGACCACGCCGCGCAGGCTGATCTCGCCGGTCATTGCCACGTCGGAGCGCACGGTGCGTTGCGTCAGCAGCGACGCCAGGGATGTGGCAATGGCCACGCCCGCACTGGGACCGTCCTTCGGGATGGCCCCGGCCGGCACATGAATGTGCAAATCGCTGTTGTCCAATAGCGCTGGATTGATGCCGAGCCGATCCGCCTGCGACTTCACCCAGGTGACCGCGGCCTGAGCGCTCTCTTTCATCACATCGCCGAGTTGCCCGGTCAAAATGAGTTTGCCGCTGCCTCGGACCCGACTCGATTCGATGAACAGAATATCGCCGCCCGACGGAGTCCAGGCGAGCCCGGTCGCCACGCCGGGGACGCTGGTGCGCAGGGCCACGTCGCTTTCGAAACGAGCGCCGCCCAGTATGCGCGGCACATCGTCGGCACCGATCGAGACGCTCTGCGCGCCGCCGGAAGCGATGCTGACTGCCGCATTGCGCAGCAGCGCGCCGATCTGGCGCTCCAGGCTGCGGACTCCCGCTTCCCGGGTGTAGTCGACGATGAGCCGGCGCAGCGCCTCTTCTGAGACTTGCACCTGTTCCGGCTTGAGGCCGTTCGCCTTGAGCTGGCGCGTCAGCAAGTAGCGCTGGGCGATTTGCAGCTTTTCCTCCTCGGTATAGCCCGTGAGTTCGATGATTTCCATGCGGTCGCGCAGTGGCGCGGGTATGGCATCCAACACATTGGCGGTTCCGATGAACAGCACCTTCGACAAGTCGAAGGGCACGCCGAGGTAATTGTCGCGGAATGAGTTGTTCTGCTCGGGATCGAGGACCTCGAGCAGGGCCGAGAACGGATCACCCTGATGGCTGGCAGAGAGCTTGTCGACCTCATCGAGCATCAGCACCGGATTGCGCCGGCCGGCCTTACGCATGGCTTGCGCGATGTTGCCCGGCAGCGAGCCGATGTACGTGCGACGGTGTCCGCGGATCTCCGCCTCATCGTGCACGCCGCCCAAACTCACGCGGCCGAACTTGAGCCCGATGGCCTTGGCGATGCTTTGGCCGAGCGAGGTCTTGCCCACACCCGGCGGCCCGACGAAACACAGTATGGGACTGCGGCCCTCGGGCTTGAGCTTGCGAACCGCGAGGAATTCCAAGATGCGCCGCTTGACCTTCTCGAGTCCATAATGATCTTGGTCGAGTATGGCGCGGGCCTGGTCGATGTCGACGGTTTCCGGATCGACCTTCGACCACGGCATCGCCAACAGCCAGTCGAGGTAGGTCCGGGTCATGGAGTATTCGGCGGTACCGTCGGGCATGCGCTGCAGGCGCTTGAGTTCGCGCTCTGCCTGTTCGGCGACTTCCGGCGGCATGCCGGCGTCCTTGATCGACTGCATCAGATCGTCGAGCTCGGCCGACGATGAATCGGTGTCGCCCAACTCCTTTTGGATCTGGCGCAAACGCTCGCGCAGCACCGCTTCTTTCTGTCGCTCGTCGAATGCCTCGCGCGTCTTCTCGTCGATCTGGCGAGAAACCTTCAACACCTCGATGCGCCGGCCAAGCAAGGTGAGCACGCGGTCGAGCCGCGTCTTCAAATCGAAGGTGGCGAGGATTTCCTGTTTCTCCGCGGCCTTCAAGTCCATGAAGCTCGCGACCATGTCGGCGAGCGCCGGAATCGACTCGATGCCGCGGATGGCATTGACCAATTCGCCCGGAGCCTGCGGCAGCAGCTGCACGGCCTCGAGCGCACGCTCGCGCAAGCTCAGCCCGCGCGCCTCGATTTCGCTGTCGAGAGCCGCCGTTTCCCGGTGCGCCTCAATTCGCGCCACCAGGAAGGGATCGCGGCTGACGTAATCCAGGACCGTGAACCGCTCTTCGCCCTGGGCTATCAAATGGTGGCTTCCATCCGCGGCGGTGATGAAGCGCACGATGGTGGCGGCAGTGCCGACGCGATGCAGATTGTCGGCGGGCGGCGCGGCGCCGTCCGGAACAGCGCCGTCCCGTGCGGCGATGCCGGCGGCGGCGCCCCCGGCGATCGCGCCCCGGTCCTTCTGCAGCAACAGCCCGACGCGGCGCTGCGTGCGCACGGCTTCCTGGGCAGCGGCGAGTGCGGCGTCGCCGGAGATGGCGATGGGCAGTACGACGCCCGGAAACAGCACGGTGTTGCCCACCGGCAATATGATGAGCACGTCTTCCATGGGGCCGTTCTGCGGCCGATTGTCGTCAACGTTCATGGTGCCTCGCGGGTAAGCCGCAGAAATAAGCAGCCGCGATCGAGACGGCGCTCGATCACTGCGTAGTGACCGGGCGGCAAGTCGATGCGCCGGCGCATCCGGCCGTAGGGAATCTCCAGGCGCACGACGTTCATGCGGGCATGCAGCGCCTGCGGCGGGACATTCGTCTCGATTTGCAGACCCGTGGGCGTCATTTGCACGGCCACGTCTTCGGCGTGGGCGCCCGGCAGCGCCACCACTACTTGAAGTTCTCTGCCATCCGTAAAGATGTCGGCCGGAGGCTCCCATGCCGGAGAGACGGAGGGCACGGCCAGCAGCTCGAAGAAACGCCGATGCTTGCGCTCTGCCTCATCGAGGAGTGCGCACGCTTCCGCCCACATCCAGGATTTTCTGCGGTTGATGTTCATGGCCTAAATAAGTGCGGCCATGAACACTGAAGTTCAAGGGGGAGGACGGGCCGGGGGTCGATTCGCCACCCGTACCGTGTAGCCGCCGGACTTCTCATCCGCCTGCAGTGTGAGCAGCCCGCGCTTCTCACCATCGGCCAGCAGGTCGTTGAACGACCGGAATCCGTAGGCACGTTCGTTAAAGCCAGGATGACGGCGCTTGATGGCCTGTTTGATCATCGAGCCCCAAATAGGTTCACTCTCGCCGCGCTCTTCGCCCAATGCTTCCAAGGTGTCGACGATGAGCTCGAGCGCGTCGTGGAGATCCGGGCCCTTGTTGTCGGCGCCCCCCGCATCGGCGGCGGGTGCATCGGTGTGCGGAGCCTCGGTGTGCGCAGCGTCGGCGGGTTGCGCTGAGGCGGCGGCCGGCGGGCGGGGCGCAGCCGGAGGCCGGCGGCGCGACTTGGCAGGCTCCCTGCGCACCAGGTCGTCGTAGTAAATGAACTCATCGCAATTGTTGATGAACAAATCCGATGTGGAATTCTTCACGCCCACGCCGATGACGGTCTTCGCGTTCTCGCGCAATTTACTGACCAGCGGCGAGAAATCGGAGTCGCCGCTCAGAATGACGAAGGTGTCGACGTGTCCCTTGGTGTAGCACAAATCCAGTGCGTCGACGACCATGCGAATATCCGCCGAATTCTTGCCGGACTGGCGCACGTGCGGAATTTCGATGAGTTCGAATGCGGCCTCATGCAGGCCGCGCTTGAAGTCCTTGTAGCGGTCGAAATCGCAGTAGGCCTTTTTGACGACGATGTGGCCCTTGAGCAAAAGGCGGGCAAGCACTTTCTGCACGTCAAAACTTGGAAATTTGGCGTCGCGTGCGCCAAGGGCGATGTTCTCCAGATCGAGAAAAACCGCCATCGTGGCGTCGGCCGTTGAGACTGTCATTTGCGCGGCAGTTTACTCCATTCCGTCAGAACCAGTTGTAATTGAAGCTGACGCTGACACGTTCGGCGTCGATGCGGTTCGGTACTACTTCATGCCGCAGCCAGCTTTCAAACAGAAGCAGCTGGCCCGGTACGGCGGGAAATGTTCCCCAGGGCAGGGTCTCGCGCCTGGCGGTGGACTTGCGCGGGGGTGCGGCCATGAAGCGATCCAACCGCGGATCCTCGAATTTGATGCCGGGAGTTCCCGCCGGCACGTGCACGTAATAAGTTCCGCTCAGTGTCGACAGGGGATGCAGATGCAGTCCATGCACCACGTGCTTGGGCATGATGTTGATCCAGCAATCCGTCATTTTGAGCTCGCGCCCCTCGAGATCCCACTCGACTGCGTCGGCAAAGGCTTTGACATGTCTTTCCAGCTTGCGTTGCAGGGTTTTGAAGGTGGGCGAAATGCGCTGCAGCCAATGGACCGATCCGTAGGAAGTGTAGCCGCCCGGATAGTTTTTGGTGGACCAGCGGCGTCCGGCCGCATCGTCGTGCCGCAGCTGCCGGCATTCCTTGAGCAACTGGCGGTTGAACGCGGCAGCGCCGGCCCTCTGCAAGGCGGCGGAGTAAACGATAGTGGGGAATAATTTGTGTAGGGTCACGTGCCAAGCTTAGCGGGCATCGCAGCCTAAGGAGATCTGCGATGGGGCGACAGGAGGTTGCGACCCCGCTACGCCGGTTGCGTAAGCAGAGGCGCTGCGGCGGATAACGATTGGCTCATGACACCTCGCTCCCGAGACTGCATTTCTAATCGTCCTGCAGGGATTTGCGTGTAGATGCATCGGCTGGAGAAGTCTATCATTTGCCGATGAATGCTTCAGAAGAGTGCAGCGGACAAGCCAGCGCACCGGTGCGCACCCTGCGATTCAAGGTGCGCACCGAGGCTCATTCTTGGCTCAATGCCGCTGCCACGGAGGCCAATCAAGTCTGGAACTATTTCAACGCCACCAGCTATAAGGCCTCCCGTCCTTTCGCGGGTAAGGGCCGCTGGCTGACCGGTTTCGATCTGTGCAACCTCTCGGCAGGTGCAACAGAGTACTTCGAGCACATTGGCGCCGATACCATTCAACGCATCGCCACGGAATTTGCCACCCGACGAATTCAGTTCAAGAAGGCGAAATTGCGCTGGCGCGTGAGCTCAAGCCCCCGCCGCTCCCTCGACTGGGTACCCTTCAAAGCCGCCAGCATCCGCCGTCGTGGCCGGTACTTGCGCTTTTGTGGCAAAACAATTCGGATTTTTGAATCCGAGCGTTTTGCCAAAATCGACCAATGGCGGTGTGGCTGCTTCGCTCAGGATGCCGTGGGGGACTGGTACCTGTGCCTGCCCATGGCGTTGCCAGAGAAGACCCCCGCACCTACTTTGGCGGAAGTCGGGATTGATCTGGGACTGAAAGATACCGCCGTTACCAGCGATGAAGACAGGCTCGCTGCGGGACAGTTTTATCGAAGCCTTGAAACCAAAATAGCCCAGGCACAGCGTCGCGGGCATCAGCGTCAGGCGAAACGTCTGCATCGTCAGGCCTCGCGTCGCAGGCACAATGCACTACATCAGTTCTCTCGCAAAATGGTTAATCGTTACCAGAAAATCGTGATTGGCGATGTCAGCAGTTTAAGTCTCCTGAAGACTCGGATGGCCAAATCCGTGCTCGACTGCGGCTGGGGGCAGCTGAAAACACAACTTCTGTATAAGGGCGAGTACGCCGGAAGAAGTGTTCAAATCGTCAGTGAAAGAAACACCAGTCGTGCCTGTTCGTCCTGTGGGTCCTTAACCGGACCCTCGGGCGTCAATGGGTTACGTGTAAGGTCTTGGATATGTCACGGGTGCGGTGCCGCCCATGATCGCGACGTCAATGCGGCGCGAAATATCCTGGCCACGGAGAGGCTGCCTCCGTCCGTCCGCGGGAACGAGACTTCGCAGCGTCACGCGCCGCCGAGCCGGGCATCGCGCCCGCGCAAGGCACGGATTGCGCGTTGCGCTGCGGCGTCATGAGCGCCGGAAAATCTTCTATGAACTGTGCGCACACCGAACCGCTGCTGGGCCCCGACGCTCCCATCCCCTGGCGGGTGGCTCCGCCCCTTATAAGCACTGCGCTCATCATGCTCGGTTCCGGTTTCTTGGGCTCGCTGCTGCCGCTGCGTTTCTCGGCCATGGGGCTGTCGGACGGCGTGATCGGACTGATTGCCACGGCCGAAGCTCTCGGCTTCCTGACAGGGTGCCTGTACGGGCACAGGCTGATTGCGCCGGTCGGCCTCGAGCGGGCGTATGCCACCTTTGCGAGCCTGAAGTCGGTCGCGATTCTCGGCCTTTATTTCGCCCAGAGCGTTCCCGCGCTGGCGGTGCTGCGGTTTTTGATCGGCGTGAATGCCGCGGGACTCGCCATCATCGTGGAGAGTTGGCTGAATGCCTTGGTGCCGAATGCGCAACGCGGCCGCGTTCTCACCATCTACGTGCTGGTGTACGGTCTGTTCTTCGGCGTGGGCCAGTTATTTAGTCAAAGCCTCGACGTCAGAGGACCGCAGCTGTTGATCATCGCGGGCATTGCCACGACGCTTGCGCTGGTGCCGATGGTCGCCATCGATGTGCGCGCGCCAGTTTTGCCGCGGCGGGTGACGTTGGACATTCTCAAGGCACTGCGCACGTCGCCGGTGAGCGTCACCGCCTGCCTGCTGAACGGCCTCATTCTGACCGCCTTCACGACGGTAGGGCCGTTGTTCGGAGTGCGCATCGGCTTCGATCAGCAGCGCACCGTGCTGTTGATGGCCTGTGTCTCGCTGGGCGGCCTGTTCCTGCAGTGGCCCATCGGCTATTTGTCGGACAAGGTCGACCGGTTGCATGCACTGATCGGGTTGGGGGTAGGCATCGTTGCAATCGCCGTGCCCTTGGTGTGGGCCGATCACCGCATGCCGTTCGCTCTGCTCGCGCTGTTGTTCGGCGTGTTCGGCGGCCTTGCGGAGAGCCTGTACGCGGTCGGGGTGGCGCACGCCAATGATCGCGCGGTCGCAACCGATTATGTGGCGCTGTCCGCGACTTTGTTGTTCGTCTGGGCCTTGGGTTCGACCATAGGCCCCACGGTCGGGACCTATGCCATACAGCTTATTTCGCCCAATGCATTCTTCGTTTACGTGATTTCGCTGACGCTCGGCTTTACGCTGTTTGCCGTCTGGCGCCTGTCGCGCCGCAAAGGTGATCGCGTCGTTGAGACGCACGAGGAGTTTCTTGCCTATCCACAGACTTCGCCGGAGATATATGCGTGGCTGCCGTATCATCGGGAGGCGGGAGCCGGCCTACCGGGGGCCGACCCACCGGCGGCGCCCGATGCCGCTCCGTCAGATTTGAATTCCTGATTCACATTGCAGTTCACGAGGTTCACGTTGACATCCTCCTCGCCCTCAAGGGCCGAAGATTCCTTCTGCAAGACGGCGATGTCCCGCCGCGAGGATATTGTGATCTGCATTGACGTCACGATCATGGATCGCTCCGCACACAGGACAGTTCCATCCCTTTATTCCAAGACCTTCCAGGCCTTTAGGGCCGGCACGGCTGTTACACACGTTGCAGGTCTGGGTGGAAAACGCTTCATCGACTTCAGCGAACCACACGCCTGCGTCAGCGCACTTATACAGCAGCATGGTTCGAAATGCGCTCCATCCGGCATCGAGAACCGACTTGGCCTGTCGGGTCTTCGCGAGAGCGGAGGCATTGACGTTGCCGACGAAGATTGCACCGTTGGCCTTGACCAGCCGGGTGCTCAATTTCTGCAAGAAATCTTTACGTCGATTCGCGATCTTGGCGTGAATCGCTCGGGATCGATTTCGATGGCGGGCGCGCTGCGCGCGGGCGAGCGCAGGCTCCAAGTCGCGGTAAAAGCGCTCGGCCTCGATCGATGGCAGAGCCTCATCACTGAACGCTGCAAATGTCTTCAACCCCAGATCAATTCCGACGCTCGGGCCCGAGCGATCGGCGATCGATCCGATGGAGGGTCTATGGCAAACATCGAGAAATGTGCCAGGCGCTGCCTCGCCGAGGTCGCTATCCTTCGCCGGCCTGAAGGACGACGTTTCTCGCGGAGAAATAGGATGATCGTTGGAAATACTCGCGCTTCCAGAATCTCATTTCGGGCCCTGCTCGGTGCCGCGGCGCTGTGTGCCGCCAATGCCTCATGGGCCGCCGCCAGTTACGCGCCGATCACGGCGACCATGAGCGACAAGACTGTGGTCCTGAACGGCCGCGATCTGAGCATCGAGCAGATCGTCATGGTGGCGCGCTATGGCGCCAAGGTCGAACTGAGCGCCGATGCACGGCGACGCCAGGCGGATAGCTACGGCCTGCTGCTGGAAGCGTCCGCCGAGGGCATTCCGGTCTATTGGTTCAATCGCGGCACCGGCGATCAGCGCGAAACCGTGTTGTTCGAGGGTGACCCGATGTCGCCCAAGAATCACGCGCTGGTCGAGAAGACGCAATTCGAACGATTTTCCTCCGGTGCGGAGTGGGGCACCGGCCCTGAAATCGCGAACGAGGAGATCGTGCGCGCGATGATGGTGGTGCGTGCCAATGGCATGGTTTACAACGCCCCCAGTGCGCAGCTGTCGCAAATGCTGCTCGACCTGCTCAACCAACGGATCACCCCCGTGGTGCAATCGCGCGGCACACTGGGTGAAGGCGATTTGGCGCAGCTCGGCAACGTCGGAGCCGCCATGGTGGGCGCCGGTGAGGCGTACTTACAGGGAGTACGCATGACGGCCGCGCAGGCGCTCAAGGCTGCCGGCTTAACCGCGATACGGCCGTTTGGCGCCGACGACAACGCGCTCACCAGCAGCAATGCCTACGCCACGGGTCAGGCCGCCCTGTTGGTGCACGATGCCAAGCAGGCGCTCGAATGGGCGGACTTGATCTATGCCATCGATCTCAACGGGATGAACAGCAGCATCACGCCCTTGAGCCTGGTGGTGCAGCGAGATCGCCCGGAGAAATGGCTGAACTGGCACGCCGCGCGCATCCTCGACATGATCAAGGGCAGCTATCTATTCGACACCGATGCCAAGCGCATCATCCAAGATCCCGAGAGCCTGCGGGCGTCGTCGATCCGCCAGGCCTCCGCTTGGGAAGAGTGGGCGGCGTTGCGCGACGCGGTGGTGTTCCAAGCCAATTCGTCCGATCACAATCCGGCGGTGAATGTGGGTTTGG
>JANXZQ010000219.1 GCA_025355445.1 Gammaproteobacteria bacterium | reverse complement strand
GCCGTCTGCGCCCGTGACTTCCGCGCGCGCGCCGGCTGCCGCGATGGCCGCTCCTCCAGCGGGACGAAACTCCGGTGCGAGCGCCGCTGGTGCGGGTGCTGCTGGTGCGGCATCGAAGTGGGTGTGGCCCACCGAGCGCTCCGGAGCGCCTCGGCCGGTCCCGGGCGGCGGAATTCTGCTGGTCGGGAAGCTGGGCCAGGATGTGCGCGCCGCCAGTGCGGGCCGTGTGGTCTATACCGGCAGCGGCCTGCGCGGCTACGGGAATCTCGTCATCATCAAACACGCCGACAGTCTGCTATCCACGTACGCCCACAACCGAGAGATGCTGGTGCGTGACGGTCAAGAAGTCGCGGCAGGGCAGGTGATTGCGCACATGGGTCTGGGGGCGCAGCAATTGCCGGTGTTGTATTTCGAAATTAGACAGAACGGCAAACCCATTGATCCACTGCCATATTTTTCGAGATGACATATTTTCTAGATATGTCACATAATATTTTGATTTAATTGAATTAACTATCGCTCTCCAATCGCCTTGATCCTTGCGAGCGCGCAATTCGTGTGTTTAACTGTGGGCTGATCGGGAAAGTCCATTTGCGGGGCGCTGTAGGTTTACACGGGGTGAGAGGGATAAAACAGTAACAAGATCAAGAAGAAGAACAATAAATCTCGAGACCGTATCAATCGTGGATTCCGTAAGCGCCCTGCCATTTTAGTTTTTTGTTTTTCACACCATGAGCAACGCCACCACGCGGCGCTGCTCGGCCACCAGCACGTTGAAAGTGCGGCAGGCAGCAGCCGTATCCATCACCTCCAAGCCGATGCCCGCGCTCAGAAATTGAGCACGGAATGATGCTGCCGGAAAGATTTGCCGCGGGCCGGTTCCGAGCAGTACCAATTCAGGATCGAGCGCGAGAATGCGCGACGGGTCGAGGCTCGCAAGATCGCCCATGGTGCTGATGTCGGGCAAGCGCAATACCGCCGTCGCGCTGATGATAACGGTTTCCCGATAAGTGTCTTCGTTGACGCGCAGCTCTCCGGCCGTGTATGCACGGATGAGGAGGGTGGCGGAAGTCGAGTCCTGGGTGAAGCGCATCTGCGTAAGATACTGAAGTTGGCCCCGGAGCGTGCGTGTTCACCCATTACTTCCGTTTCTACTGCCGGGGCGCGGTCAGCCGGCGACGTGCAGCCTTGCTGGAGCGGCTGCTGGCGCGTGCCGATTCTTCCACGCCGGTGACGGATTGGCGTGCAGATGCGTTTCGCGTCATCGCACCCCGACACACATCGATGCCGGAGGTAGGCGCGGCTGCCGTCCACGCCCAGTTCGGCGCGGTGAGCGGCGCGACGGTGAGTGTTGCCACACCGGTGCATTATCTTGTCGAAATGAGCAATGTGCGGCTGGCCGGCGACGGTATCCTGTCGCTGGGCCAAGGCGAAGCCGACACCCTGGCCGCGGAATTCAATCGGGTGTGGCAGGGCGCCGGGATGCGCTTGCTTGCCGGGTCGCGCGCTGAATTATTTTGCATCACCGATCAACCGTTGCCGGTGTCGACTCACGATCCCGAGGATGTGCTTGGCCAACATATTGAAACGTATCTGCCCAGCGGCGAGTCCGCGCCGCGCCTGCGGCGACTCATGAGCGAAATCGAGATGTGGCTGTTCGAGCATGCCGTGAATCGAACGCGGGTCGCGGCCGGAGCGACTGCGATCAGCGGCCTGTGGCTATGGGGGGTAGGTCCCGCACTTCAGTCTCTGCCGCAGGTGACCGGCTGGACGGCGGGCGATGATTTGCTGTTCAACGCATTTGCGGCGCGGCGCGGCCCGCAGCGCGGTAGCTCGGGGGTGGTTGCGAGCGCCGCAGAGCCTGGCACGGATGAGTGGCAGGAGGTCGAATCGCGTTGGCTCGACGGCTCACTCGCGGACTTGCGCGCCGGCAGAATCGGACGGCTCGACCTGTCGGCAGGTAAGCGATGTTTCAGCCTGAGCCGCGTCGGCGCGCATCGATTTTGGCGCCGCAGCCGGCCCTGGTGGGAGTTCTTCGCATGACGCCGAGCGAGATCCGGCGGCGCCCGCCGGTGCAGCCGCTTGGCTTCGGAACCGATATTCATCCCGTTCTCGGGCGCGTCTATGCGGCGCGCGGCCTCAAAGGCAGCGAGGATCTGGATTTGTCGCTGGATCGGCTTCTGCCCGTCGGTTCGCTGGCCGGCGTCGACGCGGCGGCTGAACTGCTGTGTGCGCATCGCGCCGCGGGACGCGTGCTCATCATCGGGGATTTTGACGCGGACGGGGCCACCAGCACGGCGCTGATGGTGCGCGCGCTGCGTGCCTTGAACTTCTCCCACGTCGATTTCCTGGTGCCCAATCGGTTCAAGTTCGGCTATGGGCTCACTCCTGAAATCGTGGCGTCGGCGGCGGGCCGCCGGCCCTCGCTCATCGTCACCGTCGACAATGGCGTATCGAGCGTGGCGGGAGTCGAGGCGGCGCGCAGTCTGGGCATTCAGGTGCTGGTAACGGATCACCACTTGCCGGGCGCGGTGCTGCCGCGCGCGCAAGTCATCGTCAATCCCAACCTCGCCGATGCCCGCTTCGCCAGTCCGGCGCTGGCCGGCGTGGGGGTCGCGTTTTATGTGATCGCGGCCCTCGCCAAAGCACTGGCGCAGGATGGTTTTCGCGCCGCTGAACTGCTCGACCTGGTGGCTCTTGGCACGGTGGCCGATGTCGTACCGCTGGATCGCAACAACCGCATCTTGGTGGCGCAGGGTCTGCGCCGCATCCGAGCCGGCCGCTGCGTGCCGGGCATCCGCGCATTGCTGGAATCGGCGGGCCGCAACCAAGAGCGGATCACGGCGGCCGATTTGGGGTTCGCCGTGGCGCCGCGCCTGAACGCCGCCGGGCGGCTCACCGACATGTCCGTAGGAATCGCCTGCCTGCTGGCCGAGGATGCAATCGAAGCGACGAGGCTTGCGGGCATGCTTGCCAAGCTCAACGAGGAGAGGCGTGAAATCGAACAGCGCATGCAGCTCGAGGCGCTCGACATCGCGGCGCACGCCCGCGTCGATGACCTCGGCGGCGAATCTCTCGGGCTGTGCCTATACGATGACAGCTGGCATCAGGGAGTCGTGGGTCTGGTCGCCGGCAGGATCAAGGATCGAGTGCATCGCCCGGTCATCGCCTTCACGCGCGCCGAAGACGGCTCATTGCGCGGCTCGGGCCGCTCGGTCGCCGGCGTCAATATTCGCGATGCGCTCGACAGTATTGCAACCCGCCATCCGGGCCTCATCGACAAATTCGGCGGGCACGCCATGGCGGCCGGCATGACTCTGCCGGAGGAGAATCTAGCGGTGTTCAAGGCCGCTTTCGCGGCGGAGGTCGCCTTGCGCACCGACCCGGAATCGCTCGTCGGCGTGATCCACTCGGACGGTGCCCTCACGAGTGCTGAACTCTGTCTCGACACCGCCCGCGTGCTGCGCGGCGCCGGCCCGTGGGGACAGGGCTTTCCTGAACCGATATTCGACGGTGAATTTCACATCGCCGATTCGCGCATCGTCGGTGGACGGCATCTTAAAATGCGGCTCAAGGCTGCGGATTTGTCGAGCGGCGGCAACGGCAATGCAGGGCCCGGCGGCGCTCGCGGCGCTGAGCTCATCGAAGCCATCGCCTTCGGCTATATCGGTGGCGGCACTGAAGATCCCCAGGTGCGCAGCGGCGCGCGCATTCGGCTCGCCTATCGCCTCGAGATCAACGAGTTTCGGGACAATGAAAGCATGCAGCTGAATTGCCAGCAGGTGTGTGCGATTGGCGCGATGTGCTAGCATTCCAGCCCATGGAACTCAATCAAATCAAGCGATTCATCAAAGATCTCGAGGAGCGTACCGACTCTTTGAGGAGGTATCTTTGATTACGACAACAAGCATGAGCGTCTGCAGGAAGTAGAGCGCGAACTCGAACAGCCGGGTGTCTGGAATAATCCGGAACGCGCTCAAGAGCTGGGCAAGGAACGCGCTCAGCTGGAGCAGGTCGTCGGCGGCCTGGATCGTCTCAAGCGCGCCTTGAGCGATGCCGCGGAACTGCTGGACCTGGCGGCGGCGGAGGCCGACGCCGGCACCACCGAGGAAATCGAGGCCGACGTCAATCGGCTGTCCCTCGAGGTGGAACAGCTGGAGTTCCAGCGCATGTTTCCAGGCAAGATGGATTCGCACAATGCGTTTCTCGACATTCAAGCCGGGGCGGGCGGGACCGAAGCGCAGGATTGGGCCGCGATGCTGCTGCGCATGTATTTGAAGTGGGCCGATGGGCATGGCATCAAGACCGAAATCATCGATCAAAGCGACGGCGAAGTGGCCGGGATCAAGGGTGCAACCGTCAACATGATCGGCCCTTACGCCTATGGCTGGCTGCGCACCGAGACGGGGGTGCACCGGCTGGTGCGCAAATCGCCGTTCGACTCGGGTAATCGGCGCCACACGTCGTTCGCCTCGGTATTCGTGTCGCCGGAAGTCGACGACGACATCGACATCGAGATCAATCCCGCCGACTTGCGGACCGACGTGTATCGATCGAGCGGCGCCGGCGGGCAGCACGTGAACAAGACCGAGTCCGCGGTGCGCATCACGCACATGCCGAGCGGCATCGTGGTGGCCTGCCAGGGCGAGCGCAGCCAGCACAAGAACCGGTCCACCGCGATGAAAATGCTGAAGGCAAAGCTCTACGAGCTCGAGTTCAACAAGCGCAACGCGGCCGCCAAGGTGCTCGAAGATTCCAAATCCGACGTAAGCTGGGGCAACCAGATCCGCAGCTACGTGCTGGATCAGTCGCGGATCAAGGATCTGCGCACCGGCGTGGAAGTCGGCAACACCACGGCAGTCCTCGATGGGGCTCTCGACCAATTCATGCAAGCGAGCTTGAAACAGGGCCTGTAGCCCGGACGAATATGAGCGACGACGACGAGAACCATTTGATTGCGGAGCGGCGCGCCAAGCTCGCGAAACTGCGCGAGCGCGGCAACGCCTTTCCCAACGACTTTCGGCGCGATGCGCTGGCGGCGGATATTCTCACGTCATATGGCGCGAAGAGCGACGAGGCTCTGGAAGCGGCGCTCATTCGGGTCAAAGTGGCGGGCCGGATGCGCGCCAAGCGCGTCATGGGCAAGGCCAGCTTTGCCAAGCTCGAGGATTCGAGCGGTGCCATTCAAGTGTTCCTGCAGCAGCAGGCGCTCGGCGAAGTCTACGATGACTTCAAGGGTTGGGACGTCGGCGATGTGGTCGGCGCCGAGGGCACGCTATTTCGTACCAAGACCGGCGAGTTGTCGGTGCGGGTGGAGCGCTTGGTGCTGCTCACCAAATCGCTGCGGCCGCTGCCCGACAAGTGGCATGGTATCGCCGATACGGAGTTGCGCTACCGGCGCCGCTACGTCGATTTGATCATGAACGAGGACAGCCGCCGCGTATTCGAAACGCGTTCCGCCATCGTGCGCTACCTGCGCGCCTTCCTCGATGCACGCGGATTTCTCGAAGTGGAAACGCCGATGCTGCATCCGATTCCGGGCGGCGCCGCGGCGCGGCCGTTCAAGACGCATCACAACGCGCTCGACGTGCGCATGTACCTGCGCATCGCACCGGAGCTGTATCTGAAGCGGCTTACCGTGGGCGGATTCGAGCGCGTGTACGAGATCAACAGAAATTTCCGCAACGAAGGGGTGTCCACGCAGCACAACCCCGAGTTCACCATGCTCGAGCTGTATCAGGCATATGCGGATTACACCGATCTCATGGAGATGATCGAAATCCTGTTTCAGGGCCTTGCCGACAGCTTGCTGGGTTCGCGCAAACTGAACTATCAGGGCACGGAGATCGATCTATCGCAGAGCTTCGCGCGCAGGACCATCGAAGACATCATCGTGGCGAACAATCCCGATCTCGATCCCATGTCGCTGCGCGATGTGGCGTATTTGCGCCGGGTCTGCGGTCAGATGAAGATTCCGTTCAAGGCAGCGGACGGCCCGGGCAAATTGCAGATCGAGATCTTCGAGCGCACCGGCGAACACACCCTGGTGCAGCCGACATTCGCCTATGCCTATCCGGCCGAAGTGTCGCCGCTGTCGCGGCGCAACGATGCCGATCCCTTCATCACCGACCGATGGGAATTTTTCGTCGGCGGCCGCGAGCTGGCCAATGGATTCTCGGAACTCAACGACGCCGAGGATCAGGCACAGCGCTTCAAGGATCAGGTGCAGCGCAAGGATGCCGGCGACGAGGAGGCCATGTACTACGATGCCGATTATGTGCGCGCGCTGGAATACGGCATGCCGCCCACGGCGGGACTGGGGCTTGGGGTCGACCGGCTGGTGATGCTGTACACGAATTCCCCCTCGATTCGAGACGTGCTGCTGTTCCCGCATCTGCGGCCCGAGTCTTGACGCGAAGCAGGGCCGGTCCGATCGGCGTGTTCGATTCCGGCGTCGGCGGCCTGACGGTGCTGCGCGCGCTGCGCGGCGTCATCCCTGCTGAGAATTTAATCTACCTCGGCGATACGGCGCGCCTGCCCTACGGCACCAAGAGCGCCGACACCGTGGTGCGCTACTCCCTACAGTGCGCCGACGCACTGCTGCAACGGGGTGTTCGGCTGCTGGTGGTTGCCTGCAATACCGCATCCGCTTCGGCGCTCGACCCTCTGCGCCGGCATCACCCCCGATTGCCGGTGATCGGTGTGATCGAGCCGGGCGCCAAGGCAGCGGTGGCTGCTTCCGTTTCGCAGCATATTGCAGTGATCGGCACTGAAGGCACGATCGGCGGCGGCGCATATCAAACCGCCATTCATCGCTTGAACCCCGCTGCTCACGTCACCTCCTTGGCGTGTTCCCTGTTCGTGGCGATGGCGGAGGAGGGCTGGACCAGCGGTCCCATTGCAGAGTCGGTTGCGCGCCGCTACTTGGAGCCGATTTTCACCACAGCCGATGCGCCCGACACCTTGGTGCTGGGTTGCACGCATTTTCCGTTGCTGGCCGCGGCCATTCGAGCGGCGCTGCCGCCGCACGTCGCCATCGTCGATTCGGCGGCGACCACTGCTGCGGCCGTACTCGAGGAACTCGGCGGCGCGGCCGGTCCGCACAATGGGACAGCCGTTGATCCAGACGCGGCAGCGATCAGCGGTACGGTCAAATGGCTTGCCACCGATGGCGCCGCACGTTTCGCGCGCGTGGGCAGCGCCTTCCTCGGCGAGACCTTGCATGCCGAGACGGTCGAGATCATTGACCTCTAAAGTTGATAAGGCAGCGGCAGTTCAATCGCCGGCACAGGAGCGTCGACGCCGGTTACGCCGCCACCCGGTTCCTGCGGCCCTGAATCGCCGGCGGCAGCGCCGACGCCGGCCTGCATACTCAGCACCGCCAATACATCGAAGCCCGCGCCATTGCGGACCGCCTCGACCAGGCGACCCGTGCGGCCGTCGGCCAAATGCAGGGGCTGCCCGATGTGCCAATCGCCGTCCGGCAACTGCAGCCGGTACAGGCGCCGCTTGATGCGGCCAAGATGCTGGGTGCGGGCGATGATTTCCTGCCCGGTGTAGCAGCCCTTGCTGAAGCTGATGCCGTCGAGCAGATCGAGATTCAGCATCTGCGCGACGAAGGCTTCGCGGGTCGATGCGTATATCTGCGGCAGACCGGCGCGAATGTCGGCAAGGCGCCAGTCCTGTTCAATCCGATCCGCGGCAGAGATCGCGCCGGCCAGGGCGCGCGCCGCCAGTTGTTCCGCGCTGCCGATGACCCAGTAGCGGGTGGGATCGCCGTTGACGGCGGCGACACCGAGGCCGTCCGTCTCCAGATACCCTGCGCTCGATTCCGGAACGCCGATGCCGGCTGAGCGCAGCTGCTCTGTTCCATGCTGACCCGCGACCTCGAAGTTCGCGCCGGCATCTTCGATTTTCACCTTGGCGCGAAGCACGAACTTGCGCAGTCCCTCGAGAGTGGGAGCGACCAGTTCCAGCGGCAGAACGGCGATGGTGCCGCTGGAATGGGGCAGCAGGTGCAGGAGCGCCAGCACTCGCCCCTGCGGACTCGAGTGGGCCGCGAACAGGGTCTGACCCTGCGCGAGACGGCGCGTATCGTTGGAGATCTGCCCTTGCAGAAAGCTCAAAGAATCGGCCCCTATGAACCGCAATGCGCCGAGTTGCGGCAGGCGGCCGGATTGGAGAGGTGCTTGCAGGGTCATGGCCTATCAAATGGGTACGGGGACACCGATGTCAACCCTGCGCAACGCAGTGATTTCTGGCAAACTTTCACCCGTGACGACGTATTCCGACGATCCGACCCGAATCAAGCCATCCAGCGAGCCCGTGCCGGCAGACGCACCTGCCGCGGCGCCGGTCGCCAAAGCACGCGAAGTAGGCGGGCGCGATGGTCCCGAGCCGACTCGATTTGGGGATTGGGAGTTGCGCGGCCGCTGTATCGACTTCTGACCATGCCCCGCGCCCTATCCCTTAGTCGCCAGGAGCGATGATGCCCGTACGCGAGCGTCCGACCTCGCCTCATTTGCAAATCTATCGATGGCAGATCGGCAACACGCTGTCGATCCTCCATCGGCTGACCGGCATCGCTCTGGCCTTCGGCCTGCTCGCGCTGTGCTACTGGCTGATGTCGCTGGCCGGCGGCGTCATGACTTACGCCAGGGCCATGCGGGCGTTCGCCAGTCCAGTGGGTCTCACCGGGCTCATCGGCTGGACTTTCGCCTTTCTGTTCCATCTCTTGAACGGAGTGCGGCACCTGTTTTGGGATGCGGGGATGGGCTTCGAACGCACGCAGCGGCATGCCAGCGGCTGGTTCGCCGTGCTTGGCGCGCTCGGTCTGACGCTTTGCATCTGGTTGTTCATTTGGCGTTCCGGGCCATGAGCCTGCGAAGCCCCCTGGGCCGGGTGCTGGGATTGGGATCGGCCAAGGATGGGACGGCGCATTGGTGGGCGCAAAGGGTGAGCGCCGCTGCTCTGATCCCGCTCACCCTGTGGTTTGCGGTTTCTTTGTTGGCGCTGCCGGCACTTGACTACGGCACCGTCAGGGCGTGGTTATCGGTTCCCTTGAGCAGCCTGCTGGCGGTGCTGCTGGTGGCGGTGACGACCTATCACTCCTATCTCGGAACCAGCGTCGTGATCGAAGACTACGTGCATTCCACCGGCACCAAATTGCTGTCGTTGTTGTTGCTCAGATTTCTGTACGTCCTCGGCGGCGGCGCCGGCATATTGGCAATCTTGCGTGTCGCGTTCGGATCTTGAAGGCTATGAGCGAATATAAATTCATCGACCATACCTACGATGTGGTCGTGGTCGGCGCCGGCGGCGCCGGCTTGCGCGCAACCTTCGGTCTTGCCGAAGCGGGCTTGTCGACCGCGTGCCTGACCAAAGTTTTCCCGACGCGCAGCCATACCGTCGCGGCACAGGGCGGCATCTCCGCGGCGCTCGGCAATATGGGCGCCGATGACTGGCGCTGGCATATGTACGACACCGTGAAGGGTTCGGACTGGCTGGGCGACCAGGACGCCATCGAGTTCATGTGCAAGGAGGCGCCGTCCGCCGTTATCGAACTCGAACACTATGGCGTGCCTTTTTCGCGCACCGAGGACGGCCGGATTTACCAACGCCCGTTCGGCGGTATGACCACGCACTTCGGCAAGGGCATCGCCCAGCGTACCTGTGCCGCGGCCGATCGCACCGGCCACGCCATGCTACATACCCTGTATCAACAATCGCTCAAGCATGAAGCGAGTTTTTTCATCGAGTACTTCGCCCTCGATCTCATCATGGAAAACGGCGCGTGCCGCGGCGTCATCGCGCTCGACATGGCCGACGGCACGCTGCATCGCTTTCGGGCGCACATGGTCATATTGGCCACCGGCGGCTATGGCCGGGCGTGGTTCACCTGCACGTCGGCGCACACCTGCACCGGCGACGGCGGCGGAATGGCGTTGCGCGCCGGCCTGCCTTTGCAGGACATGGAGTTCGTGCAATTCCATCCGACCGGCATCTACGGCGCCGGCTGTCTGATCACCGAGGGCGCGCGCGGCGAGGGCGGCTATTTGACGAACTCTGCCGGCGAGCGATTCATGGAGCGCTACGCACCTAACGCCAAGGACTTGGCGTCCCGCGACGTCGTCAGCCGTGCAATGACCATGGAGATTCGCGAGGGCCGCGGCGTGGGGCCGCTCAAGGATCACATTCAGCTGCATCTGGAGCATTTGGGACCCGCCGTCATCAAGGAGCGATTGCCCGGCATCGCTGAAACCGCGCGGATATTTGCCGGAGTCGACGTCA
>JANXZQ010000411.1 GCA_025355445.1 Gammaproteobacteria bacterium | reverse complement strand
ACCGCTGATGACCCGAACGCGGCGCGTTTGATTAACTATGGCGGCGTGCCGGCGAACACCGTGATCTCATTCGACGCACGGCTACCCGCGTATTCGCTCGGGAATCTACGGGCAGGTGTCCGGACCGATCGCTGGGAGGTCGCGGCCTATCTCAATAATCTCTGGGACACGAACGCGCATTTGGCGCTCGATTATGAGCGCGGACGCAGCGCTCGCGTCGGTTACCTTACGAATCAGCCGCGGACCATCGGCGTCGGTGCGCAGTATAAATTCTGATCGACCGCGTTGGGCGCGACGTCGCGCCCAACGCGTCAGGCGAGCGCCGTCACCAGCACCGCGATGATTCCCAGCGGGCATACGTAGCGCAGCAGGAAGCGCAGCCATCGGCGCGCTCCCGCCGGCTCCTCGGTCAATTCTGTATCCATCAGGCCGGCGGGCAATCGCCAGCCGATGAGCGCGCACGTGAGCAGTGCGCCGATCGGCAGCATGAGGTTCGAGGCGACGAAGTCGAGCACATCGAATGCCGTCATGCTCCGCAACCGCGCAATAAAAGCCAATGGATGCCACGACGCCCAGGCATTGAACGACAACACACTGGCAATGCCCACCGCCCATACGCCGGCCGACGCGGCGAACGCCGCTCTGGAGCGCGACATCCCTTGGCGCTGAGCCAGCCACGCGACCATGGGTTCTAGGCCGGCAAGACTCGGCGTCAGTGCCGCAAGTATGAGAAAAATGAAGAATAGACTGCCGACAATCCGTCCGCCGGGCATCTCCCAGAACGCTACCGGCAATACATTGAAGACGAGTTCCGCGCCCTGAGCCGGATTCAATCCATAGCGATACACCAGCGGGAAGATCATCACGGTCGCGAGCAACGACACCAGCACGATCGAGCCGCTGATGATCAACGCCGCTCTCACGAGGGATGCGCCGCGCGGTACATACGCGCCGTAGGCCAGCATCATTCCCATCCCAACGCCGGTGGCGAAGAACGCCTGGCCGATGGCGGCCAGCACAACGTTGGCCGACAGCCGGCTGAAGTCGGGGGCAAAAGCGAAAGCGAGCCCCTGCCTCAGATCTCCCGTGGCGAGTGCATACGCCACCAGAACGAGGAGCAGAATCAACAGGGCGGGCGCGCGAATTTTATTTGCCACTTCGATGCCGCGATTGACGCCGCATGCGGAAATGCCGCCGAGCAAAACGACGAATGCCAGATGCCACGCCCCGACCCGCCACGGATTGGACAGAAACTCATGAAACTGGGATTCGACTGCGCGGCGCGGAAGCGCGTTGAGTTCGCCGGATACGCACTTCCACGCGTACGCCAAAACCCAGCCGGCGATGACTGTGTAATACGACATGACGACAAACGCAGCGGCGGTACCGAGCACGCCTATGGCGTTCCAGCCCCGCGATCGCCCGAAACTCGCAGCGACCTCTCCGGCGGCTTCGGCGGGATTGCAGCGTGACCGTCGGCCCATCATGAATTCAGCCACCAGCAGCGGCGTCGCGATCCCTAGGCAGGCCAGAATGAAAACGAATACGAACGCGCTCCCGCCGTTGGTCCCCGTCAAATAGGGAAAGCGCCAGATACTGCCGAGGCCCACGGCAGCGCCAGGCGCGGCGAGATAGAAACCCAACCTGGAAGTCCAACGCTCGGATCCGGTCCGCATTTTTTCTCGCTCGTGTGCGCCTGCCCGCAGCTGGTTATACACGATTGCCGGTCAACCGCCGGTATGCCGAGCGGCCGGGAGTCCTTCAGATCACGTAGGCCTCGGCGTTGAACTCGTCAAGCACAGTCTCGGCAATCGCGGGCGGCGCGAACAGCACTACTTTGGTCAGCGCGTCCGCTGTCATGCAATTCTCGGCACGTACGCTGATACTGTGAGCGCTGAGATAGGGCGTGCCGTCCCGGGGATTCACCAACGCCGATACCTCACCGGTTAAGCTCGCGCGGCGCGAGAAATAGCCGGCTGATGTTGCGAGCGCGGCATTGCGCAATGCCACAGCATGCGCTGAAGTTAAGGGCGCCGACGGGTGCCGCAGCCGCACATCGTGCGATTCGGGTCCCGCAACTCGCAGATCACCGCCGGCATTCACCACGATGTTCTCGATTCCAGATCGCCGTAGGCTGCGCACCGCCAAGTCCACCGCGTAGCCCTTGGCGATGCCCCCGAGGTCCACTCGGACGGGTCTCAGGTAGCGAATTCGCCCATCGGACAAAAGTGCAATGTCTCGCCAACTGTTTGCGAAGTCCACCGGTGCCTCAAAGCGCGGCAGCAGCCCCCATTCCTCGAGCCGTGGCGCGACGCAGGGATTGAAGGCGCCGCCGCTCAATGCAGCCATTCGCAGCCCGGCTTGGAATACCGCGTAGGTATGCGGATCGACTTGCTGGGGCCCAACAGCCGCAGCCCGATTGAGACGCGACAGTTCGCTGTTGGGAGCTTGAAAGCTCATCAAAGCATGCACTCGCTCGATGTCCGCAAATGCCGCATCCAGGGCGGCGTGCAGTTGCGAATCGCTGCGCCGGTCCTTGACGCTAATTTCCACGATCGTGCCCAGTGAGGGCCGTGCGCGGCGCAGCCACGCCCGGCCGAAATCAGCGGCCTGCGATGGCGATGGCATAGGTCGCGAGCAGCCGGCGGATGCCGTCTGTCACATGTTCGCAGGAGAGGGTGGCGCCGCTGATATTTTGAATGTCGCGCCCGATCTTCACCGGATCTCCATGCTGACGGCCGTTGAACTGCGCCCGCCAATGGACATTGCGCACTTCTCCGCCATAAGCCTCGCGGTATTCCAAAATTTCGGTTTGCCGTACCTTACCCTCGGCCGTCAAGGCTACCGCGTAGGTGATGAGATCGTGCTTGCCGATAACGGCATCGACAAAAAAGTAGCCGCCGTCATCGGCCTGCCATGCGCGCAACGAGCCTGCGTAAACCTTGACTCCCGAACTATGCTCGATCGCGGAAATCAGATCCGCTGTGAGCGCCAGCGGCAGTGCCGTCAGCGAGTGGCCTGGGTACATGACCTGCTGAGCCTGCTCGACGCTCAAGTAGACGAGCGCATGGGCAGGGGCGCATATCGCGGCCACGGCGAGGGGCAGAAACACGATTCGCGAGCCGCCGAACATGGTCACTCGCTCAGAAAGCCACGCCCATTCCCAAATCGAAGCGCGTCAAATCCTTGTTGACGTCAAAGGTCTGGTAATCGATTTTGAAGACCACTTTTGGAGTCAGGTAGTAATTCGCGCCGAAAGTCCAAACGCGATCGCGCGGCTGCGGCCAGGGTTTGCCGTCGGAGGCAACGCCCGCCGGCACGGTGGTGAATCCTTGTGGTATGCCCTCGTAAGAGGAACCCATGTCATAGTGCTCCCAGCGGGCAAAAGGTGCGAGCCGGGCTGCGCCGCTCTGCCATACCGTATACGCGCCCTGCAGATAGTAACCGAGGAATTCCGCCGGCAATGGATTGGAAGCCCCGGCGTTGTCGAAATTGAAAGCCGCGGTATTCGAAAAGCAGCCGCGCGCATACAGAGCCGAAATCTCGGCGGCTCCGGGAGTCCAGCGGGCATGTCCTTCCCAAAGCGTGACGCGTTCGCTCGGCAGTCCGGCCGGCAGCGACGGCACCGCAACTTCGCCGGTAAACACGGCCGCCCCCGCCAATAATCCGGGCACGCCGGTGTAGTTCAATGCCGCGTACTGCGACAAGTGATGTGCGTTCGCGAGCGACAGTTCCTGATGCGTGGCCTGCATCGGCGCCACACCATTGATTTCCAGATCCAGTGCCGTTCGGTACAGGGGATCCTCGGGATTGACGTTCCAGCCCCCCAGATTCAAGCCCGTCGTCACTCCCACGTCCCAGTTCAGCCCCATTTCGGTATTACCGTGCAGCCCCGCTCCGCCTTCTCGCCAAGTGCTGGGAATGATCAGCGTCTCGACGAAGTTGCGTTGCACGCCGTAGTAATTGGTAGGCTCGTGGTGCTCGTTCAACAAGCCGAACGGCATCAGAAACAGGCCGCCTTTGACCGAGGCCCAGGTCGTGAGCTGGTGGTCTACATAGAATTGTTCGACTTCGAACTCGCCCACGTCGTTCGCGGACGACACCGCATGCTCGACCTCGAATTCGGAGTTGAACACGGTTCGACCGTCGAACCGGTAGCCAATGCCGAAGACCGCACGCGCCAAGTCGGCTTGCGTGCTCTGCCCCACATGCGTCGGGTGCGTGTAATAGACCTCGCCATAGCCCCACAGGCTCACGTTCTCGGAAATACCACCGCTGCCGGGCCGCGGATTCTCATGGGTGGTCAATTGGCCGCCCGCCTGCGCCGCCGCCTGCGCCGCTGCCTGTGGCTGCGCGGATTGCGGCTGCGCGGGTTGCGGCTGCAATGCCAGCTGCTGCTGGGCTGCCCCCAATGCTTCGTTCTGCGCCTTCAGCTGCTGAATTTGCGCTTTCATCGCCGCCAATTGCTGCTGCATGTCATCGAGCCGCTGCTCCAGCTTCTGCACGACATCGGGATTGACTGGCGGCGCATCGGCGCCCGGCGCATCGGCGGCGCCCGCGATCGTGGGCATGGCGACGGCCGCGGTGACTAATAGGGCTGCGATATAGCGTTGGTTGATTTTCATGGTGTTGCGGTCCTCGACATAGAGTTGACTCCTGTGGCGGCGGCCTGACATTGGGCCGGCAACACCAGCGCGTTGGGATTGTCCGGGTCGTAGCCGTCCGTCAGCGTGCACAGAAAGGCGACGAGATCGTTGATCTCTTGGGGATTTAGGGCGGGCTCTGCGCCCAGAGAACGGTTGAATGGAATCTCCCCGGTGTTGACGTTGCTCAAGTAGCCGCTATCGCTGCCTGGCTCATGGATATTCACCGTGAAATTGCCGCCATACAGACCGGGCAGATCGTCGAATTTGAGCACGCTACCGTCCGCCGAGAGGGGATAGAACTGATCGGGGTTGGTGTCGCGGCGAACGTAAAAGCCGATGGCCTTCTCCAGCGTGGCGAATTGACCGTTATGGAAGTACGGGGCGGTAAGCGCGATGTTGCGCAGAGACGGCACTTTGAATTGGCCGCAGACACCGGAGAGCTTCATGCTGCCGTTGTCGCGCAGCGGTCCGCAGATCCCTAAGTCATAGTAGCTCTGCACGCCGTCATCGCTGTTCACCGGCGTGTAGGCTGTGTCGCTGTTCGCGCGGTTATGAGGGATGAGTGCGTTGCGCGGCACTCCCAGATTGTCGAAACTAAAATCCGTGAACAGCGGCGGGGTTTTCCCATCTGCCGATGTACTTGGATGGCATGCGGCGCAGTTGCCCTTGGTGGGATTGTTGTATAAACCAAGCCCGCGTAGCTCCTGGGTCGTCAGCGTGGCCTGTCCCTTCTGCCAATAATCGAACTTGCTGGCGAAAGGATGAAATTCTGAACTTTCCGTCTCGTAGGCGGCAATCGCCTGGCCCACGCGCTTCAACGCCAGTGACGCATCATTGAGCACATCGCTGCCGTACAGTGCAGTGAAGTCCGTGAGGTAGGGCCGGCCGCGCAGTTTATCGATGACCGCCGCGGCATCTGCGTTGGCCATTTCGAACGGCGTCACGAAAGGCTCCACGGCCTGATCGGCCAAGGTTGCGGCTCGCCCATCACGGAAGAAGCCCCCGTTGGGGCCGCCGTCCGAGTCGAAGTAAAACGCAGGGGCGAAGGACGCGTACATGAGGGACGGAGCGTTACGGAACCCCGGTAGATTCATGGCGAGGCCGCCGAGCGGCACGGGCGAGCCGTGGTCCGGGCCCGAAGTGCTCGATCCCCGGCGAATGCGAAGGCGGCGACGTGACAGGTCGAACACGCCTGCCGCCCCGACACCGACAGTGCCTTGTCCTCGAAAATCTTCTCGCCCAACTGTGCGGCAGGTGACAGAGTCTGCGGCGCGGGCGGCGTGCCTCCGCCCCCCGAAGCCACGCCGTTGCCGCCGCAGGCGGCCGACGCTGCTGCGAGCGACAGAATCATGCTGATCCGCCCCACAACACGATGGGACGGCGTTCGATCGTCATTTATGTGCATCGTGCGTCGCGTGCCGGCGGCAGTGCGACATCCCTCTATAGACACTAACAAGAACTATAATGAGAACGATTCGTATTAGCAATGCCAGATTGCTCGAGCGGCATTATTTAGCCGATTGGCGTGGTGCGCCCGCTCAGCGGCGGGGGAGTTTCTTGGCGAGACGGTGCGCGAGGTAAGCGATCGGAATCAGCAGCCCCAGAATCCAATGCAGCAGTGAAATGCCCTGCCGCACGGACTCCTCACCCACGTAGTACAGCAAATAACCGCTGACGATCAGCAGCAGTAACGACCCTATGAGTAGGCCACCGCTCCAGCGGTGACGCCGCCGATGCCATGCTTTGACAACATGCAGGCCCCACAGCAGGCCGCCGGTCCAGATTGCCAGAAATGCGAACGCCCCATGCACCTTGAGCCACCATGGGCCCGCGGAATTGACCTGTAGGCTCTGCCCGTCCTGCGACCCGAGCCAGTAGTGCACGACCAGCCATGCGGCACCCGAGATCCAGACCCCAAGGCCGATGCAGTTGATCCAAGCCTTGATTCGATTTGGCAGACGAATGGTCATCAGCGCCAGTGTAGACAAAAATCCGCCGACGCCATCCCTTAGATCGACCCAACGACTAGTTCGGGCCAACGACTAGTTCGGGCCAACTAGGATCGCCCATTGTCTCGAGGCGACCGCTTAAGTTAAGCGCTATGCTGCGCGCACCACTCGAGCAGGTGAATTACATGACAGATGTACCAGGAACATCGATTTCGCGGCGGCGACTGTTGAGGATGATTGGACTGACCGCCGGCAGCACTGCCATGTACCAGGCCATGCACAGTCTTGGGTTGGCGGCCGAATCCAACTTCGAGGGTCCGGTCAAATTGAGCGCCGCGCCGCACGGAGCTTCAGTTCTCGTCTTGGGAGCGGGCATGGCAGGACTGGTTGCCGCGTACGAATTGCGCAACGCCGGTTACCGGGTCCAAGTACTCGAATACAACGCGCGTGCCGGCGGCCGCAATTGGACTCTGCGCGGCGGTGATCGCTATACGGAATTGGGCGGTCAGACTCAGGAATGCCGGTTCGATCAGGACCTGTATATCAATCCTGGTCCATGGCGGCTGCCCTATCACCACCGAGGCATGCTGAGCTACTGCAAGCGCCTCGGCGTCGCGCTGGAACCCTTTGTCCAAATCAACCACAACGCCTACTTACACAGCCGCACGGCCTTCGGCGGCAAGCCGCAGCGACTGCGCGCGGTCAAGGCGGACTTCAATGGGCATGTCGCCGAACTGCTGGCGAAGGCGACCCAGGGCAACGCGCTCGACGCCGACGTGACGGCCGAGGATCGCGCAATGCTGCTCGACTCACTGCGTTTCTGGGGCGCGCTCGATAAAAATTACCGCTTCGTCAAAGGCCCGGAGAGCAATGACCGACGTGGCTTCGCGCGCGATCCAGGCGGCGGCCTGAGCGCGCGCCCGGCGTTTTCCGAGCCGGTGGCCTTGAGCGATCTGCTGCGCTCCGGTCTTTGGGCCGCGTTGCCGTTCGGTGAAATGTACGATATGCAGACGACGATGTTTCAGCCGGTCGGCGGAATGGGTCAGGTCGGGCAGGCTTTTGGGCGCGAACTCGGCTCCTTGATCCGCTACAACGCCAAGATCATCGAGATCCACCAGGACGAACATGCGGTCAGCGCCACATTCGAGGATCTCGCCGCGGGGTCCACGCGACAGACAGTGCGCGCAGACTGGTGTGTATGCACTATCCCGCTGTCGATCCTGAGCCAGATTCCAATGAACGTCGATGGTCCCATGGCCAAGGCCATCGCCGCGGTTCCATACTGCACCGGGCTCAAAGTGGGATTGCAGTTCAAACGCCGTTTCTGGGAGGAGGATGAGCAAATCTACGGCGGCATCACCTTTACCGACCTGCCCATCGGTCAAATCAGTTATCCGAGCAGTCATTTTTTTGCAGCCGGCAAGGGCGTACTGCTGGGCGCTTACATCTGGGACATGATCAACTCGATGGACTTCTCGTCGATGACGCCGGCAGAACGCGTCGCGAAGGCCGTCGAATATGGCAGCCAAATACATCCGCAGTACACACAGGAATTCGACAACGGCATTGCGGTCGCCTGGCATCGAGTCCCGTCGGCGATGGGCTGCTTCGGTTTATGGTCGGACGCCAATCGAGCTGAGCACTACGATAATCTATGCGGCTTCGACGGCCGCATCGTTCTGGCGGGAGAACACGCCTCCTATCTGCCCGCCTGGCAGGAAGGCGCAGTAACTTCGGCGCTCGATGCGATAGACCGGCTGCACCGGCGGGCGCTAGCGGCAGGAGCTGCGGCATGAATACCCGAGCATCGCCTTCGACAACGGCGCGTTGCCTGTACGCCGGCATCGTCATCGCCGCTCTACTGATAGTCATCGTTCTCGTCGAGGCGCCGGTGCGCGCCGGCACGCCCAGTATCTTCGGACCCACGCCCTTCGGCACGACGGATGGCCGCCAGATCTACGAACATATCTGCCAGGGTTGCCACATGCCCGATGCCGGGGGCGCCGTCGGCGCGGGTCACTATCCCGCGCTCGCCGCAGACCCAACATTGGTGTCGCGCCAGTACATGGCACTCACGGTATTGAAGGGCAGGCGCAATATGCCGGCGTTCGGCGCCAAACATGCGATCGGGTTTGTCGGCCCGCCAGCCACCCTCAGCAGCGCGCAGATAGCGGCCGTCGTGAACTACGTCCGCACTCATTTCGGCAATCATTACAAAGACATGATCACCGCAGCGGAGGTTGAGGCGCTCGACGAGGCCGCTCACTAGTCCTCTTTCAGGTAGGTAGCATCAGCACGAAACCGTCGTTTTCGTAGGCATAAAACCGCCACTCGGCAACCGTCTTCGGTGTCCCGAGGATCACCAGTTGTTGCCGCAGAGTAGCGAAGTCATTGAACACATCGGAGGCCTTGATGATGTTCTCATACTTCTTCAACAACGAATCGGTTGCGGAGCCCAACGCCGAATAAGTGATCAACACCTTCAGCGGGGCGTTGAACAACTGCAGCTTATTCATGGTTTCGTGGGCCCTGGAAGCGTCGTTCTCGTGTTCTATTGCGACCGAAACCCAATTCGCATACGCCGCGTACTTACCGGTGTCGTCGAGGCCGCGCTCTTCATAGAGCATCCCATCGAGCGTGTAGTACTCCTTATTCCAGGACAACAGGCCGAGATGCCTGCCTATCCTTGGATAAATAGTGGAGCGCATGAAGTAGTTATATGACTTGGTCTCGAAGCCGATTGCCGTACGAAACTCTTGTTGCTCGGACTGCATGACCGCGACAAAGGCGTTGCGAAAGTCTCTGGGCGTAATTTTGTTCATCAAATACCATACCGGCTTTATTGCGCGTCTGGGAATCTAGCCTATCCTTGGCGAGACTCGGCGGACGACGCCTAAGCCATCGCTAGGCCCTCAACCACGGGCTGTCTTGCCGGACTTCGATCAGGGTGGGACGATCAGCGACGAGCGCATTGCTCAGC
>JANXZQ010000104.1 GCA_025355445.1 Gammaproteobacteria bacterium | reverse complement strand
AAGCTGACGTCCTATCGTTAATCGGGATATGGGCGCTGTACGGGACCGCACAGACGGCATTAGTAGGCCACTGTATGTTCCAGTCCAACAATGCTCGGCCCTCGGGGCGGCTGTTACTGTGAATCCTGAGTCCTTCATTAGCGGCCTATTGAGTTCGATTCGTCGTCTTTTTTGTGCTGCCCACGCTTTTAAGCGGCGAGCGCGTCAATGCTCCGGACCGGAGGCCTCTCTTTAATGGCAGCACTGTTGCGATCGCAATGGTTAAAGAACGCGGGGCAATACGCGGTCATGTGTGTGTGCTGTTCGGCACCCGGTGCGGCGAATTCGGAAATTCAATCGACGCTGTGCCCGCAACCCGCCGAGCCTAGCGCCGGTGCGGCCCGTGCAAGCGTTTTGGGCGACTAGACACGGCATCAAGGCGAGCGTCACGCCAGCGTGGGGATCAAGCTAAGATGACGAGATGATCTGGAGTATGGTCCGGCAAACGGGCGCATAACCGGAGCATGCCTCTTACGCTGCGGTAAGCTTCCAAAAGAAAATACATCTCTCCAATGAATCAAGCCAACCCTGAGCATGCATCGATGGATCACGAGGCCAAGACCCAGGCCCACCCTGCGCAACAAACCCATGCGGACACGTCAAAGCCCGCAGTAGGCTTGAAAGATCCTGTGTGTGGAATGAGCGTAACCCCCGCCTCACCCCATGTCGTGCAACATCAAGGACGCTCCATCTATTTTTGCAGCGCCGGTTGCAAAGGTAAGTTTGAGGCAAATCCTGAGAAATATTCAGCGCCAGGCGGCAGCACGTCCTTGGCAACACCCACGGAAGCGTCCGTCCCCGGCGCCCTATACACCTGTCCGATGCACCCGGAAGTGCGCCAAGATCACCCCGGGGCCTGTCCCAAATGCGGAATGGCCTTGGAACCGGAGATGCCGTCGCTTGAGGATGAGGACAATCCCGAATTGGAAGATTTTCGGCGGCGTTTCTTTTGGACTTTGCCCCTAACAGTCGTCGTATTCGTTCTTGCGATGACGGGGCATCGTTTGCAGTGGCCCAACGCGAAACTTGAAGGATGGGCTCAACTAGCGCTGAGCGCGCCGGTAGTGCTCTGGGCGGGTTGGCCCTTTTTCGTTCGCGCCGTGCAGTCGGTTATCCACCGCAGTCCGAACATGTGGACGCTGATTGGACTGGGGACATCCGCCGCGTTCGGATACAGCCTCGTTGCCACGGTCGTGCCCGAGACAATTCCCGTATCCTTTGTGGTGATGGGCCGGGTGCCTGTGTATTTCGAAGCCGCCGCAGTCATTATTTCGCTAACGCTGCTCGGTCAACTGTTGGAACTAAAAGCCCGCTCCCAGACCTCGGCGGCCATCAAATCACTGCTCGGTTTGGCACCTAAGACCGCTCGACGGATCAATGCCGATAAAACCGAAGAGGATGTGCCGCTCACCGACGTACATGTAGGGGATATGCTTCGAGTACGGCCCGGTGAGAAGGTGCCGGCCGACGGTGTCGTAATCGATGGCAGTAGCGCCGTCGATGAATCGATGCTGACAGGTGAGCCGATGCCGGTCATGAAACAGACGGGAGATAGGCTCATCGGTGCCACGCTCAACACCTCCGGCGCGCTCGTCCTGCGCTCTGAACGCGTGGGATCGCAAACCGTGCTCGCAAGCATCGTGCAGATGGTGATGCAGGCGCAACGCTCCAAGGCGCCAATGCAACGCATGGCGGATCACGTCGCTCGCTACTTTGTCATCACCGTTGTAGGCATTGCGCTCCTGACCTTTATCGGCTGGGGCGTCTTTGGACCCCACCCGAGCTGGGTGTATGGACTCATCAACGCGGTCGCGGTTCTTATCATTGCCTGCCCGTGCGCACTTGGCCTTGCCACCCCAATGTCCATCATGGTGGCTACCGGTAAAGCCGCAAAGCAAGGCGTGTTGTTTCGCGATGCAGCCGCCATAGAAAATTTTCGCCGCGTCGACACGTTGATCGTCGATAAAACCGGCACACTGACCGAAGGCAAGCCGCGCTTTGATCGAATCGTTGCAATTCCAGGGTATACGGAAGACCGGATCCTGAGCTTGGCGGCAAGTCTCGATCAAAGCAGTGAGCATCCATTGGCGGCGACGATTGTGGCGGCAGCTCACGCGCGCGAGCTCACGCTCGAGAGGGCTGAGGGGTTTGAAGCCCTCGCCGGCCTGGGTGTTCGCGGCGCCGTGGGTGGAGCAAGCTTGGCCTTGGGTAATGCCGCTCTGATGGCGCAGCGGAATATCTCGATACTCACGTTGGAAAGTCAAAGCGAGGCGCTGCGTGCGCAAGGTGCGAGCGTGATGTATTTATCCATCGATCAAACTTTAGGCGGCATTCTTGCGTTGTCAGACCCGATCAAATCCACCACCGCCGACGCATTGACCGCCCTGCGCTTAAGCGGCTTGCGGGTTATCATGGCCTCCGGCGATGCGATGACGACATCCGCTGCCGTGGCGGCCCGCCTCGAGATAGACGAAGTGCATGGGTCACTCAAGCCTGCTGACAAATTGGCGCTCGTCGCGAAGCTTCAGCAAGAGGGCAGAATCGTCGCCATGGCCGGCGATGGGATCAACGATGCACCCGCGCTGGCCAAAGCCGATGTGGGCGTCGCGATGGGCACCGGCACAGATGTCGCCATGAACAGCGCTCAAGTGACCCTCGTCAAGGGGGATTTAAGGGGGATTGTCAAAGCGCGAACAATATCGACCGAAACCGTCCGTAATATGAGGCAAAATCTGGGATTCGCGTTCATCTATAACACCTTGGGGATTCCTCTCGCAGCCGGTGTTTTGTATCCCCTCACCGGGTGGCTGCTCTCGCCCATGATCGCCGCGCTGGCCATGAGCTTAAGCTCTGTCTCCGTCATCTCAAACGCATTGCGCTTACGAGCGTTCCACATTCCTTCATGACCGGTGCGTGCCCCAAAGCTTGCTTAAGGTGTCCGACGTGCCAGAGGACTTGAACTCGGCCGGCCCTTTAGGTTGCGTCAACGGCTGCGCCGCAGTGACATCGATCGAGGCTTTGAATCAGAGTTGCCACTGTCTGAGCGTTGATCTGGGCACGTTGCGCAAGTGCCTTGCGGAGGAGTTACAGTCGCGTAGCCTGTCGGACGCAATGATCACGACGCATCCGCATCTCTTCTCATCGGTCCCCCTGTTTGTATCACGATCGCACCTTGAGGAGATGGCCAAAGTCATCAGCGCCATCGAAACCGCCGTGGCGAGTTCGCATTTTCAAGCGACGGCGTTGACTTGGGCACCCGACATCGCACGAGTGGATCCGAAGTCTCCCGGTGGATTGCTTGGATACGATTTTCACTTGGTCGAGGAGGGCCCGAAACTCATCGAAATCAACACTAATCCGGGGGGTATGCTCCTCAACGCGGTGCTCGGCAAAGCTCAGCAGTCGTGTTGTCGAGATGCGGCGGGCCTTGCGTTGAGCGCCCGCGTGCCGGCCGCCATCGAGGACGCCATAGTGGACGTCTTTCTAACCGAGTGGCGTCTCCAGCGCGGCGATGCACCGCTCAAGTCCATCGCTATTGTCGATGAGACGCCCGAGCAGCAATATCTGTTTCCCGAATTTCGTCTCTATGAGCAATTGTTCCGTCGGTACGGCTTGCAGGCCACCATCTGCTCACCGGAGGCGCTCAATGTCAAAGATGGGCGACTTTGGAATGAGAAGCACGCGATCGAGTTCGTGTACAACCGGTTGACTGACTTTGCGCTCGAGCGAGCCGGGCACGCCGCGCTCAAGGCGGCCTATCTTGGGGGCCAAGCCGTGGTAAGCCCACACCCGCGAGCGCACGCGCTCTATGCAGATAAACGTAATCTCACGTTACTTTGTAGTAAGAGTTTCTTACGTGAGGCGGGAATCGGCGACGATACGATCCGGCTGCTGCTCTCCGCCATTCCGCAAACGCAGATCGTGACTTCAGACAACCGAGACCTGTTGTGGCGGAAGCGCAAAGAGCTCTTCTTCAAGCCCGCCGGCGGATTTGGCAGCAAGGCCACCTATCGAGGTGACAAAATCACCCAACGCGTGTGGGAGCAAATGAAGAGCGGGGTTTATGTAGCGCAAGCACTCGTACCCCCGAGCGAGCGGCAAGTGTCCGAATCTCAGCCCTCGAAGAGTCTCAAGGCGGATGTTCGAAACTATGCCTACGGCGGCGCGGTCAAGCTCGTGGCCGCGCGTTTGTATCAGGGCCAGACCACCAACTTTCGCACTCCCGGAGGCGGTTTCGCGCCCGTGTTCACGGAAAATGTCTGAAGCCAGATTTTTGCCCAGGGCTAGGCCGCGACAGACCGCCATACGCACTCCCATCCGCCGCGGGCTAAGTGGGAGGGTTCGGCCGTGCCCATGCGTATGTATTTGGTTGTCACCTTACCGAGCAACGGAATCCACCGCGATCCTACTTGAGGCGGACCTCGGGGACTATGCGAGGAGCGACATGTTGGAATTGAATCCGCACGTGACACGCCACTCACGTTCGACGCCGTCTTTGTGCAGTGAGGAGAGAGATCGTTATGAAAGTCACGCCGAACCCGAGCTGGATTCGCCGTCGCGTGCTCTATCGGCTTTCTCGACCAACGCTGTTCGCGCTCGGTATCGCCGCGTTGATCAATGGCTGTGCAACGGCACCTGCTGATCGTGGGCTTTCCGATGTCGCAGGCCTCACTGCGGCTCGCGGCGGGCCTTCGATTAAGGCTCCCGCCGATGAGGATGCCCAGAGACGCATTGAAATGGAACATCTCCTCAGCCAACAAATCAGCGAGCAGGATGCCTTAAGCGTCGCGCTGGTCCACAACCCACGCATTCGCGCCGAATTCTCTCGGCTAGGATTCGCAACCGCCGATGTGCTGGAGGCTGGACGGCTGAGTAACCCCACCCTCTCGGCCTCTGTCCTGTTTACGAATGTTCCCGGCGCCGCCAATCAGGTGGGCTTTGGTCTGGCGCAGAACTTCACCGAACTTCTGCTGCTGCGCTCCCGCGTGCGCATAGCCCGAGGCGAATTCGGGCGCGCCAAGCTTCTGGCGGGTGCTGCGGTGATGACACTGGCTCGCGATGTCGAATCGTCCTATTTTGGGTTGATCGGCGCCCAACAGGTGGCGAGCATGCGTAGCACCGTCGCGAAGTCCGCCGCCTCATCGGCGCAGCTTGCGCAGCGCTTTTTTGACGCCGGCAACATCTCCGATCTCGCGTTGAGCGTCGAAAAGGCCGCATCCGCTCAGGCGGAACTGAACCTTTTGTCTGCTCAGGCCAGGGCGGCCGAGGCGCGCTCGGATCTTACCCGACTGATGGGGCTGCCCGCGTCAGAAACCCGCTGGAGCATTGGAGATCAATTGGCTTTGCCCGTGGCGCGAGAGGATGAGCTGCAAGCCTTAGAGAGCCTAGCCCAGGACCAGCGATTGGACCTCTCTGCGGCCCGGCAGGAAGTCGGGTTGTTAGGCGATGCGCTCAACC
>JANXZQ010000395.1 GCA_025355445.1 Gammaproteobacteria bacterium | reverse complement strand
GCTCGCGGCCGGATCGACCGGTTGGGATCAGTTTTACCGGGGAGGCGCAGAAGATCTCCCGTCGGTGATGATCAGGGCGTCAAGCGCGATAGCGCCACTGCCTACGGGATAAACGATAACGGGATTGAGATCGATTTCTTGGATCGTGGGTTCGGAGCGTAGCAGTGCGCCGATCCGCTGAACGATCAGCGCCACCGCTGCGACGTCGAGCGCAGGCGAACCTCGAAAGCCGCGGAACAGCTCGCCCCCTTTGAGTTTCTGCAGCTCCTCGGTGATTTCCTCGATGCTGCTGTCCGGCGACATCAAGCGCACGTCCTTCAATATCTCGGCTTGCACGCCACCGAAGCCGACGAGAAGCAGCGGGCCCCACGCCGGGTCATTGCGGCCGCCGACGATGAGTTCCACGCCGGGCTTGCTCATGTGCTCCACCAGCACACCGTCCAGCATAAGGCCGGGCCGATTGCGCGCCAGATTGGCGTGCAGGCGCACCCATCCTTCCGCCATCGACTGTGCATCCGTGATGTTGAGCACGACGCCACCGGCATCGCTCTTGTGCGGCAGGTTCGCAGACTGGGCTTTCAGCACCACGGGGTAGCCCACCTCAGCGGCGATGCGAGTCGCGTCTTGCACCGTGCCCGCCATCCCGCCAACCGGAAACGGAACGCCCAATGGTTTGAGCTGGGCCTTGGAACGGTATTCGGGGATCATGCCGCTGCCGATCAGCGTCGAGCGCGCAGCGGGAGCGTCAGCGGCCGTTGCCGCAGAACCAATGTTCGGTGCGGCGACGATGCGTGCGATGGCCCGATAAGCACGGCCGGGCGAGGGAAAGTAGGGCACGCCTAATTCGCGAAGTTGCGCAATGTACTGCGGCGGTACCGCCGCACCGTCGTCGAGACCTGCGAAAATGACCGGCTTTTGCGGTGCCAGTTGTTTCACCGCTCCGATGATCGACGGGAACTTGATGTCGCACGTCCTGGCATCGGTTTGAATGATTCCCAAGATGATGCAACCGAATCGCGCATCGCCCAGCAAGGCAGCCAATGACAGCCGGTACAGATCCGGATCGACCAGTCCTTGCGCGGTCAGATCTACAGGGTTGCTGACGGGAACGAAGTCCGGCAATACCGCCCGCAATTGTGGCGCAGAGCCGTCATTGATGGCAGGCAAGGGAAGTCCGATATCATCGCATAAATCCAGAGTCAGGGCCTTGAAAGCACCGGACTCGGTGAGCACCGCCGAACCGCCGACGGGGCGCTTCGGGCAGCGCAGGGTTACATCGAGGATGTCGCCGAATTCTTCCAAGGTTTCCACCACCAGCACGCCCTCCCGTTCCACGTGCGTGCGCATCACGCTGTAATCGCCCGCCAAGGCGCCGGTGTGGGTGGCAGCGGATTCACGCGCGGCGCTGCTGCGCCCGGGATGCAATAGCACGATGGGTTTGCCCTTTCCGCGGGCCCTGCGTGCCAGCTCTAAAAATCGCTTTGGCTGCCGGAATTGTTCCACGACCAGGGCGATGACCTGGGTATGCTCATCATCGAGCATGTAGTCCACGTAGTCCTCGACGCCGGAAGCGGCCTCGTTCCCGGTGGAGATGGAATAGGAGATGCCGAGATCTTTGCTGGTGAGGGTGACCGCAATCACCGCCGCCATGGCACCGCTTTGCGAAACGATCCCGATGCCGGGCCGCGCGCCGAGCGCGATGGCGGAAGTTTCGACGAAAGTGAGCGCCACGCGGTCGACGTAATTCACGAGTCCTAGGCAATTGGGCCCTTCGATCACCAAGCCGGTTTCACGGGCAATGCGCGCCAGCTCGCATTGATCGGCGAGACCGGCTTCCCCGCCTTCCGCAAACCCAGCCGAAAATATGATGACGGCGCCCACCTGGCGTTGACTCAGCGCTTTCACGGCGGTCAGCACCGCCGCCCGCGGAATGGCCAACACCGCCACATCGATGCCGAGCGGCAAGTCGTCGATGGTTTTTAGACACGCACGTGATCCGATCACATCCCGATTCGGATTGATGAGGTGGATTTCGCCGTCGAAGCGCATACGCTCGAGGTTCGCGACCACAGATGCACCCAGCGCACCCGGAGTCGCCGAGGCCCCGACCACAGCGACGGAGCGTGGCCGAAGTAGTCGTTCGATGCCGCGGCGGGTCAAGGCGCCAATCTTAACCGATAAACGCGGCCAGGCCCCGCATCCGGTCCAAACCCGTGAGTAACCAACAGCAAAGAATGCTCGTGATCCGTCAATAACGCAGAATCGCAGCCCGTGCAGCCTTCGGCAATTTGCGTTACCGCACCCGCCGCCGTGACTTTCAAGATTTTACCTTCGCTGGGGATATAAATCGTGCCATCCGTCGCGACGGCGAAGTCATCGGCACGCGGAACGTTCGCAATCAGCTGCGGCGCGCCTTTCGGCTTTCCCTTGCTGTCAGTTCCGATCCGATAGAGTGCACCAACCGACGTATTGGCCACATACACAGTCCCGGCTACGACCTTTAATCCATTGGCTCCGGGAAAGCGACCGTTCGCACCCACGAGAACTGCATCTTTCAACCATGCTTCGACCGTGCCTTTATCAACATCAAGCTGCCATATCGTACCCGCTGTGGAATCGGCAATGAGATACGTGTTTCTGTAGCGGTCCATGCCGTTGAAGAACGCTCCAGCTTCACCATGGATGGTCTTGGTGACATTGCCCTCTTTATCAAGCACGACAACCACGGCCTCGAGGCCGCCCATGGCCTGCGCTGATGGCAGTTCTCGCGGCACTCCGGGCTTCGGCGCCCCAAAATGCGGATCTTTCACTTGGGCGGTAACGACCGCGCCGGTAGATGTGAGCAGCACGACCTGCGGCACCACCGGCAATCTTGCGAACACCGATAACGTGCGGTCCGGCGCGACCTTGTATATCAAGTGCGCAGTGGCGTCGGTGACGAAGATCGTTCCATCTCGTGCAACATCCAAACCCTCTAAGCCGTTTTTCTCGGTTGTCGCAATGGTTTCAAGCTGTATGCCCCCAGCAGCATTACTCACATCCTGCGGGAGTGAGGCGGCCGCGAACAATAAGGCTGCCCCCGCGCTGGCCGCCCCAATGAAACGGCTTCGTGGTATTCGGCGCATGTTCATTCCCATCCCGTCGTGTCGGCAGAACTCGGGTCGAGATAGAACATCGCAGCATAGATGGCCGCAATCTTGCCCTGCTTTTCATAAAAGAATTCAGTCAGTAAATTGCGTTTCATTTTCGACTCCGGCGGCCGGTGAAACAGCGTCGACCCGAGCACGACACCTGCCGCTTCATCGACAACCGGATAGCGACGGTGCGATGTTTCGGCGATGCTGTGCGCAAACATCTCGAATCCCGCTACGCAATCCCCGGAGCGCAATTCCTGAGCGAGACCGGGAGCACTCGCCGACCCGCTGGCAGGCACAGCTGTGGCGACTGACGGCATTGGGGGTGAGGCGGCGGGCGCAGGCGCGCCACCGGCAACGGAACCCGGTACGGCTCCCGCACCGGCGCCCGGCACCGGCGGTATATTGCGAATGCTATTAGTTACCTTTCTGCCGTTCTCAATTCGGTCGCATCCTGCAACATGAGGAACGCCTGAACCATCATGGCTTTGCAAAGCAGAAAAATATGAATCGGCTGCCGCGATAAGCTGTGCACGCGGCGTGCGCTCAGCGGCCGGCACGGGCGAATCGGCAGGCGGGGGATTGGACATCAAGCCCTCGAGCGAGAACATGCTGCCATCCGTTTGACGCGCTATGGTCCATTCGGCTTCCGAGATTTGCCGCTTGAGGACCTTCACGCGAAGCGCCACCACGGCAGTCGAATCGCCTTCCTTTATCTCGCCGAAGTAAGCTGCAGAGCCATTGACGGGATCGGCGTATCGCCGCTGGATGTCGCCAAAGCCGGTGGCCGTTTGCCATATGCCTTCGCCATTCGGCAGCGGTGCCGCATTGACAGTGGCGCGAGCGCCGGGTGCAAGGGGAGCCCCCGCGGATGAGTGCTGCAGTACCGCATTAAGATACTGATCGAGCGTCTTTCGCAAACATTGTCGATCGCAATTGCCGGTATCAGCCGACAGCGCTGAACTTGTCAAAAGCACAAGAGCGACGCTGCTCGCAATTTTAGTGGTAGCCGTTGTCATGCAGTGATTGAGCATTCCCCCCCCCAAATATTTGTTCAGCCTCGCGGCCACCCATTAAATAAAGACTGCGGCTATGGCCGCGTAACCCCGTCGGGCCAGCCGGTTGTTTCCGATGCGGCGTCATCCAAATAGTGTGTGACGCCATAAATTCCGCTCAACAAGCCTTTATCCGTCGTAAACACATCCATGACGAGGTTACGCTTCCACAGCGTGCCGTTCGGCATCATCGCGCCCGGCGGTCGCAGAAACATCACCGTTGCAACCACCGTCCCTGCAACTTCGTCAACGAAGCTTATTCGACGGTGCCCGACCTCGCGGATTTGCAGCAACCGCTCGAAACCTTCAGTGCAGCCCCCTGAGGATGTGCCGGCACCCGCAGTGGAAGCGCCCGTCGCAGGCCGTCCGCCTGAGCCGCTCTCGAGTCGCACGCAGGTAGATGTGTGCACCAAGCCGTCGCTGGAGTGCGCTTGCATACTGTCGAAGAAGTGTTGAGCAATCGCCATCAACTCTTTTCGACCCACGGGCGAAGTGTCCGAGCGTGAGGCCGGCTTAGAGTCCGGCATCGGCGCGTTTCGAATGAAGCCTTCGACATCATAGAGCCGCTCGCCTTTGCGGGTGATAACCGCTTCGGACTCAGAAATGTCGGCGCCCTTGAACTTGAGCCTCAAGGCAACGATCGCCGGCGTTCCTGATTCATCGATCAATCCATAGAAAGCGGCTTGCGAGGAGACCGGATCGAAATATTTGTTCTGCACCGTCCCGATCGAGTTTGCCGTCATCCAAAGTCCCCCGCCCGCCCGGATTTCGGCGCCATTTTCGGTTGCGCGAAATCCAGGCGCCAAGCGCGCCAGCGCTCGGTCATGGCCGACGAGCGACGCCAGATAACGATTCAAACCTTGACCGAGGCACGTTCGATCGCAGCTCCCACGAGTCGATTGAGAAACGGCAGCGCAGCCCGAGATCGCAACCAGCGCGCCCCACGGAATTAACCAGCGGATTGCCATCGAAGCGCTGGGCCGCGACCTACTTCTTATGCTCATAGCCCGGATTCACACGCACGACCAGATAAGTCACCAATCCATCGAGACTTACGAAGCGGTGGGGAACACCGGGGGGCACTATGACTACATCACCCACAGTCACATGATGGGGGGTGCCGCCGACCATCTTGGTACCGCGCATGCTCGGACCGATGCTGGCGGGATTAGTCGGTTGGCCTTTAGTGAGCATTGGCACCGCATCGGTGATGGTGCCGCCGGTCTCCATGACTCCGCCGCCGACCAAAATGTAGTA
>JANXZQ010000074.1 GCA_025355445.1 Gammaproteobacteria bacterium | reverse complement strand
CCGCCTCTTGCGCGGCGGCCACGGCGGCGCGGCGCTGATGCAGCAGCTGACCGCCTTTGAATATGGGCTGGGTCAGGGAGCCTAAGAGACTCCACACATTCGAGCCCGGGGAAAACAAATCCCCCCAGGCCGCCGCTTGTTGGCCGTAGCTGGCGGTGAGCGTGATCTGGGGCAGCATGTTGGCCGTCGCGACGCCGATCTGCGCGGTGGCTTGGTGCAGCAGCGCGGAATATTGGCGCACGTCGGGACGTTGCTCGACGAATTTCGATGGCAGGCTCACCGGCAGGTCCTGCGGGATGCTGAGCGAATCGAGACGGAATTCCGCACCGTTGTAATCCGCAGGCAGCTCGCCGACGTAGGTCGCCAACTGGTTGCGCTGCTGCGCCAGCAGTGTGCGCAACGCCGGCAGCGTGGCGAGCGTGGCTTGCAAGGCGGCTTGCTGTTGTAGCACGTCGGCGCGCGAGGCGCCGCCGGCGCTGACGCGACGCTGCGTGATGTCCAGCTGTTGCTGCTGGGAGCTCGCAATGTTGTCGGTGGCCGCAATTTGCGCGCGCAGCGAGGCCTCATTGATGGCCGCCGTGACGATATTGGCTGTGAGAGCAAGATAGCTCGCTTCCAGCGCGAACTGCTGATACTCGGCCTGAGCCTGCAACGCCTCGACCTGTCGCCGTGTGCCGCCGAACGCATCGAGGGTGTACGACACGTTCACCGATGCCGACTGCAAATTGTAGAAATAGGAACTCGGGAATCCGGGAATCCCGAAGGCGGCGCCGGAAGCCTTGTTGCGCTGGCTGCTCACCTTTCCATCGACGCTCGGATAGTAGCTGCCGCGCTGCGCGGCGGCGGTCTCATTCGCGTGCCGCAGCGCTGCCTGCGCGGCCTGCAACGTCGGACTGTTCTTCAGTGCACGCTCGATGAGAGCGTTGAGCTCCGCGGACTTGAACAAAGTCCACCACTGTCCGGGAATATCCATGTCCTCGACAAAGCGCTGCGCTTCGCCGCCCGGCATGGGCAACGCCGCGGTCTGTGCGGCTATCTGACCGGCCGGCGCGTAGCCGGTGCTGTGCGGCGGCGCCGGCGCTTTGAAGTTCGGTCCGACCGCGCAGGCGCCGAGCAGGCCGGCGGACGTGATCGCAGCCGCGAGGGCCGCACAAGTTCGAGACAATTTCATGACTTAGGCGCCCTCAGCAGTGGGTCGAGCGGTGGCCGATGCGGCGCCGAACAGAAAAATATCGATTGCGTGCGTCAGGTGCGGCGAGACATCGAGCTGCTCCATGGCGTTGGCCTTGCCGAACAACAGGCATTCATGCAGTTCGGCACAAATCATTTGCATGAAGAGCACGGCTGCGCGGTCAGGATCGGCCAGGCTAAGCGAGCCGCGCTTGATCTGGCCGCGAAAATATTCGGCGATTGCACCCTCCCAACGCTGCTTGCCGCTGTCGCGCATTTTCGCGGCGAGTTCCGGAAAGCGCATGGCTTCGGTGGCGACGATGCGAAACAGGGCGGCCGATTCCGGATCGCGTGCGCGGCGGGTGATGGTGTGTGCAATCGTCGTGAGCGCTTCCTTGGGATCGAGGCGGTCCAGCTCCGTTATCGCAAGCACGGTGGCCATATCGCGATCCACCAGGCGGGTAATGACCGCCGCCAATAGGTCGGCCTTGTTCTTGAAACGCTCATAAATGGTCCGCGTCGAGACGCCGGCCTCGCTTGCGACTTTGTCGATGCTTGCCAGGCCATAGCCGTCGCGCAGGAAAACGCGCGTCGCCGCCCCGATCAGGGCGGCCGTTCTGGCGGTTTCCGTGCCCCGGCGTGGCCGTCCGAGCTTGTTCGTCGAGGGCTCAGACAGGCTAATCGGCTGTTCAGGTGGCTGGGAGGGGTTATCCATGCCGGAAAAAATGACATGTGTCGTTTTCCATTGCAAGAACTATTTACGAATTGGTAATTCATTGATAAAATATATTACTGATAATGGTTAGTAGGCATATGAATAACGACGATTCGCAATTCGGCCAGTTGGAGACAAATCTGCGCGCGCTCAGCGCACGCATGCCCGATGTGCCGTTCAACGAAATCCTGCTAAGCCGTCTGCTGCTGCATATGGGACGAGAAATGTCCGCCACCCTCGAGCAGAAGATACGGCCTTTCGGCCTGGCCGAAGCAGAGTTTCGCGTGCTGACCACTTTGTTCTCGCAGCCCGAAGGCGTGGCGCACCCCGGTGATTTGTGTTCGCGCGCGGCGCAGAGCCCGGCAAACATGTCGCGCATCTGCGATGCGCTGGTGGGCCGCGACCTGATCACGCGAGTCTTGAGTGCGCACGATCGGCGGCGCATGGTTCTGCGCATCACGGAGCAGGGTGAGGAGTTGGTCCGTCAGCTTTTGCCTAAAATGTTCGCGTCATTGCGCGGCATGCTCGCGCAGTTCTCGGAAGCAGAGCAGAGTCACTTGATCGCGCAGCTCAGGAAGCTGCAGGCTAACCTATCGGAAGCACACAAGGAGCCGGACCTGTGAAGCGCTGGCGCTGCACCGCCGCGGTGATTGTGCTGCTGAGTGCGGCTTGCGCCGGACTGCCGCCCAAACAACAGCCCGCGCAATTGTCGAGCGCCGCGCCGTTGGATGGCCTCGACGCTGCGGCTGGGGGAGAGTGGCCGGCCATGCAATGGTGGAAGCGCTACCAGGATCCCACTCTCGATCGACTCATTGAACTGGCCGTAGCCTCCTCGCCGACGCTGGCGAACGCGCATGCCCGCTTCGACTCGGCGCGCCAGTCGGTGCGCATCGCCGGCGCAGCGTCCGGCGTGCGGGTGGATGCCAGTGCCGACATCGACCGGCAACGCTTGAGCGACAACGGACTGTTCCCGCCGCGGTTACTCGGGTTCAATTGGTACAACCAATCCGACTTGGGATTACAGGCCACTTATACCTTCGATTGGTGGGGCAAGCAGCGCGACTCAGTGGAGGCTGCCATGGATCAGGCGCACGCCGCGCAGGCGGATCGCAGCGCCGCGGCCTTGGTGCTGGAAAGTTCGATTGCAGACGCCTATTTTGGCTGGCAGGCCGATCAGAGCCGTATTGCACTTGCGCGCGAGCGCGCGCAAGTGGTGGAGCGCGGGGGAGCAATCTCGGCTGCCCGCGTCAAGGCGGACTTGGATGCCGCGGACAATAACAATCGGTCCGATCTTGCCTTGGCGGCAGCCCGCGAGCAGATCGCGGCCCTGGAAGGATCTGCCAAGCTGCGCGTCGTAACGCTCGCCGCTTTGGTGGGCCGATCCATCGCGGACTTGCCCGCGCTGCAGGCAAAACCTCTGCCGGCGATGACCGGCAACCTGCCCGATGACGTCAAAATCGATTTGATCGCACGGCGTGCCGACATCACTGCGAGCCGCTGGCGGGTGGAGGCCGCGCAAAGAAATCGTGATTCCGCGCGCGCCGAGTTCTTTCCGGACATCACCATCAACGCCTTGCTCGGTCTGTCCAGTATCGACGTGGGCAAATTGCTGGAGTACGGCAGCCGCGTGCCGCAGGCGAGCGCGGCAATTCATCTG
>JANXZQ010000052.1 GCA_025355445.1 Gammaproteobacteria bacterium | reverse complement strand
CACGAAACGACCTGAAGGAATAAGGCCATGCACTTAGGACGTACGACGCTCTCCAAATTTCTCATCCAACAACTCAACGGCATCGAGGGCGCCACCGACTTAGGCGCACTGCTGGTCGATGTCGCCGCCGCCGTGAAGGCGATTTCGGCCATGACTGCTAAAGGAGCGCTCGGCGGCTATCTCGGCGAGCTCGGCAGCAAAAACATACAGGGCGAGACTCAGCAGAAATTGGACGTGCTGGCCAACGACGTCATGATTCGCAGCTGCGAATGGGGCGGCCTGGTCGCCGGCATGGCCTCCGAAGAGCTCGAAGAGCCGTACCCGGTGCCCGTCGAGTATTCCCGCGGGCGCTACTTGCTGGTGTTCGACCCGCTGGACGGCTCATCGAACACCGACGTGAACGTTTCGGTAGGCACCATCTTCTCGGTTTTGCGCCATGACCAGTCGCAGCCGCCGGCCGCCAACGACTTCTTGCAGCCGGGCCGGGTGCAAGTCGCCGCAGGCTACGCCATCTATGGTCCGGCGACCATGCTGGTAGTCACTGTGGGCAAGGGGACTCATGGCTTTACCCTGGATCGCGAGATAGGCAATTTCATCCTGACGCATCCGAATTTGCAGATTCCCATCGACACCAGTGAATTTGCCATCAATACCAGCAACGCCCGATTCTGGGAGCCGCCGGTGCATCGCTATGTGACGGAGTGCCAGGCCGGCAAGACCGGCGACCGCGAGCGAGACTTCAATATGCGCTGGATCGCCTCCATGGTCGCCGAGGTGCACCGGATTCTCATGCGCGGCGGCGTGTTCATGTACCCGCGAGATACCAAGGATCTGGGCAAGCCCGGGCGCCTGCGGCTGTTGTACGAGGCCAATCCGATCAGCTTCCTGATCGAGCAGGCAGGCGGCCGCGCCACCACCGGACAGCAGCGCCTGCTCGATGTCATACCCGAATCGCTGCACCAGCGCGTGCCGCTCATCCTCGGCTCCTACAACGAGGTGGCGCGCATCGAGCGCTACCATGCGGAGCATGCCAACGGCGTGGACCGCCCGTACACCTCGCCGCTCTTCAATGAACGATCGATGTTCAGACCCGAGGCGCGCTTGTGAGCGTCAGGCATCCCGTCATCGCCGTCACCGGTTCCTCCGGTGCGGGCACCACGACGGTCATGAAAAGCTTCGCGCATATTTTCCGCCGCGAGCGAATCAAGGCCCAGGTCATCGAGGGGGACTCCTTTCATCGCTACGATCGCGTGCAAATGCGCGAGCGCGTGCGCTTGGCCGACACCGGAGCAGGTCCCGCCATCAGCCACTTCGGACCCGAGGCGAACCTCCTGGACGAGCTTGCAGACACCATGGCCGAGTACGGGGCGAGCGGCCAAGGCAAGGTGCGCCGCTACATTCACGATGCCGTCGAAGCCAAGGAACTCGGCGGCGAACCGGGTACATTCACGGACTGGAAGGCCGCTGCTCCGGACAGCGATCTGTTGTTTTACGAGGGATTGCACGGCGGCTACCAGGAGGGTGACACGGATGTGGCGCGGCATGTCGACCTGCTCATCGGCGTCGTGCCCATCATCAATCTGGAATGGATTCAGAAGCTGCATCGCGACCAGCATGTGCGCGGCTACAGCCAGGATGCCGTGGTCGAAACCATTCTGCGTCGCATGCCGGACTACGTGAACTACATCTGCCCGCAATTCAGCCGCACCCACGTCAATTTTCAGCGCGTGCCGACAGTCGATACCAGCAATCCCTTTATCGCCAAGGACGTGCCGAGCGCCGACGAGTCGATGGTGGTGATCAGGTTCGCCAATCCCAAGGGCATCGATTTCCCGTATTTGGTGTCCATGCTGCACAATTCATGGATGAGCCGGCCCAACAATATCGTGGTGCCGGGCGGCCAGATGGGGCTCGCGATGCAGTTCATCTTGACACCGATGATTCTGCGCTTGATGGATTTGAAACGGCGCGCGCAGTAGGCGCTTTAAACGAGCAAACACTCGGGAGAAATCATGGCTTTCGTTTCCCTTCGTCAGGCCAAGCGCTATCAATGAAGAGATTCGAGCACTGATGATCAGCGCGATGCTCTGGGATGTGGACGGCACACTCGCGGAGACCGAGCGCGATGGGCATCTCGTGGCGTTCAACCGGGCATTCGAGGCCCTCTGCATCCCGTGGCGCTGGAGCGAATCGCGCTATGGAGAACTGCTGACCGTCGCCGGCGGGCGTGAGCGACTGTTGTACGACATGCAGTCTCAACCCAATGCTCCGGCGGATTTGCAGGCGCGCCAAGCGCTGGCCGAACGCATCCATCGCCTGAAGAACACCCTGTATGCGGAAATCGTCGCCGGCAGCCATCTGCCGTTGCGCCCCGGGGTGCTTGAATTGCTGCAGGACTGCGCGCAAGCCGGCGTGCGCCTAGGCATCGTGACCACCACCAGCCGCGCCAATGTCGCGGCCCTGCTCAGCACGCATCTCGGGCCGCAGTGGCAATCGAAATTTGCCGCCGTCGTCTGCGCGGAGGAAGCTCCAAAGAAGAAGCCGGATCCCCAAGCCTACCTGCTCGCCCTTGACGCCCTGCAACTGAATCCCTGCGAAGCCGTCGCGATGGAGGATGCGCCCGCGGGAGTGGCGGCGGCGCAGGCGGCGCGCGTGCCCGTGGTGGTCACGCGCAGCCATTACTTTCCAGGCGCACAAGCCGCCGGTGTACTGGCGCTAGGTTCGTCGTTGGCGCAACGCCAGGGCTGGCTGCCATCCGCCGAGCCGAATGCCGCGCGCATCGATCTCGCACAGATCATCCGCTGGCACTCGGGTGCTGGCGCGGCGCGGCGCTGAACAGCGCCACTGCACTGCGCCGCTTACGGTACTCGCACCGGACTGGTCTACAATGGCCGGCATTCACCATGAGCAAGCAACCCCTTCCGATCGGCAGCATCGCCGCGCGCAATCGCCAAACGGAGCGGCTGCGCGGCATCGCCTACATGGTGTCGGCGGTGTTCGTCTTTTCCATCATGGACTCGCTGCTCAAACGTCTGTCCACTCACTATTCACCACTGCAGATTGCCTGTCTGCGCTGCATCTCGTCGTGGCTGTTGCTCTTGCTGCCGATTGCCTGGCAGAAGACCTGGCTGGACTTGCGTCCGCGCAATCCCGCACTGCATTTGTTTCGAACCCTGCTCGGCGTCGGCATGCTGGCCAGCTTCATTTTCGCCGTGCATCGCCTCAGCCTGGCGCAGACTTATTCGCTGTTCCTGGCTGCGCCGTTGTTGATGACGGCGCTGTCGGTGCCGATTCATGGCGAGAGAGTGTCGGGCAAGCGCTGGCTGGCCATCATCGTCGGTTTGAGTGGGGTGCTGGTCATTCTGCAGCCCTGGGGCAAAGGCAGCATTTCTCTGATCGCGGCATGCGCGGCCGCTGCGGCGACGATTTGCTACTCGTTGAGTGCGCTGACCGTCCGCACTCTCGGACGCAGCAATTCGAGCATGTCCATGGTTTTCTGGTACTTGCTGACGGTGAGCATCGGATCCGGGGTGCTGGCACTCGGCGACTGGCGCCCCGTGCAAGCCGGCGACTGGGGCTGGCTCGTCGGCGTCGGCATCACCGGGGCGCTGGGACAGATGTGGCTGACGGATGCGTTTCGGCGCGCGCCGCCCGCAGTGGTCGGGCCTTTCGAATACACGGCCATTCTGTGGGCTTTCGCCATCGACTGGATTTTTTGGTCGGCCTCACCGTCGCCGAGCTTGATTGTCGGCGCCTGCATCGTCATCGCCAGCGGCATCATCGTCATACTCGACGAGCACCGTCTGAGCCGCGTGGCATTGAACCCTTGCACCCCTCCGCCCTGAGGGTCGTGCATAGTCAGAAGGTGGTGCATTGTCAGAGGGTGGCGCTGTCTCTTGCTCGGCCTGTGGAGCCCTCCGCGCGCAATGCCGGTTCGCCGGTATTCAAGCGGATGCCATGGCGCTGGTTGTAGACCAGTTCAATCCGGTCGATGTGTCCCAGACGGCGCGCGGCGGATCGGACTTCGTACAGGAGTTCGAGCAGAACCTGGGTGTTGAGGTCGGTCGTCGAACGCAGCCGCGGCTCGACCACCAAATGAAGCACCACGAACCTTCCATCATTCAAGGGGACGAATACGGCTACGCCGAGCGGAGGCCCGAATTCGGACACAGCAAAAAGCGTCTGCACGCCTTCCAAGGAGCCTACCCGTATATTCAGCGTGCCCTCCCGCTGAACTATTTCAGGGACGCCATAGCTCTCGATCGAACGCTGAATCCCTGGCAGTACCCGGTGCTGATTCACATTGAAAAAGAACAAATGCTCGAGGGCGGCCCTCTGATCTTCAGCCAGCGTCGACGTAATTCTAAAAGAATTGCTCAATTTGCCTCGCAGTGCCGCAGTGAGAAACCTATCACACAAAATCAAATCGGGGCAGCGCAACATCATCTTGCATAGCAACATCCTGGCTGATGCGAACGAAATGGCGCCACGGAATGGACAAGAACGCCAATATAGGGCCGTGCCCGTCAACCGGCCGGTGACTGCGACGTTCTGCGACTGATGGGATCGGAAATACCCTAGCTAGGCTTCTAGGGAACCGGACCAACATATGCGCTCTGTACAAATGATAGGCAATCGCCGGGCCATCCACACAGTCGGGATTACCGAACACGGCATTTTGTACATCGACATTCAAAGCTTTGAGAAGGATCGGACCCATGAGGCGAATACCTTTTACGTGAGGGCCGTCGACGTCGTGCGCATCAAGCAACGAGTGTTCCTGGAGCGCGCCGGCTCAGTCAAGGACGAAGACCTGGTGCGCCTGTTCGCCGCCAGTTTTCGCAGCGCCGAATATGCGCTCGAGTGGCTGGCCTGGGCCGGAATTGCGACGGTACGCCGCCACGATGCAGGCGCCTGCTGCAATGCCGAAGAAAGTATCCCGCTCGAAGCCATGAGCTGCGTGGGGCAGGATCCCGCGGCACAAGCCGGGGATCCGCCGCAGTCACGCGTCCTCAGTCCTTGCTCGGCGGCGCGTACAGATTCACCATTCTGAAATTGCGATAGCACAGGGTGCCGCTCACCTTCTGGGTAAAGCCCAACGTCGCATCCGGGTACACTTCGATCGATTCGCCCGCTGGCGCGGGTGGAGCGCTCGCGAAGCCGGCTTCGAAATGGTAATGCCCGTCTGACAGCAGCTCGGCAGTGCCCAACGCCAGGGAATAAACGCCGAGGTCGACACTCAATACCGGAGTCACAGTCTTGTTCACCTGGTCGACATTCAAGACGTAACCACGGCTGTTGCCCGAGCCAAGGCCCAGCGGGGGCGCCGAAACTCGGGTATTGCCGTTGTCGAACAAGGCCAGCAAAGTCGTGCCGTTCTGCAAAAACCCCGGGTCATGCTGGTGCGAGAACCAGGGATACGGATCGCTCGAATTGATGGCGAAGTCGCCGCCCAAGCCCAGCGTCCAGAGAATTTTGCCGGTGCCGGTTCCGTTGCCGTAGTCGATCTTGACCACCCAGTCCTGATGACGGATGGAGAAAATCACGCTGCCGTCGGACGGCGCGAAATACAGCGCGTTGCCATGCAGCCAGTCATTGGCCTTTCCGGACACTAAGATCACTGGGGGGCATCCGCCCTGGTTGCTGACGCAGGTTTCGCCCAAAATGGCGGCCCGGTTGGCATTCAGATGGTCAAACGCGCGCCAGTAGCCCACCACCTGAAAATTTGTATCCAGGTCGATCATGATGTCGCCGATGATGTCCACGGGATTAGCCGGCGAAGAGCCCTGCGTGCCGTCCGTGAAAATCTTCTCTTCATCGGTCAGCGCCAAGGTATGACCGTTCGGCAGCCGCGTCGCCTCATGGTGAAATGCGCCGACCAGGCAGTCGCTGCCGCCCAATTGGCAGGACGAAGCGATCCCCGACAACGCCGACACTTGCTCGGAAACACGGGTGGCATTGGTCTCGCGCACGATGTTCCCGGCCAGGTCGATTTCGCGCAGAATTTGCAGCGCCCCCACCGACGAGCCCGCGGAGTTCGCACCGTTGGCGAGAATCAGGATATTGCCGCCCGTAATCGGCCGGGTGACCGTCGGCGTTACTCCCGATGGATCCTGGTAGTACCAGACAGGATGGCCGCTGACATCAACCGCCAGCGGCAGTGCCGGCGCGGTGGTGGACATGAGCATGAATCGCTCGGTGCGGTCATCCGTAGAGCTGAGCGGCACCGGCTCGCTTACCGCGGCGAGCGTAACCGTCGGAGTACCCGTTGTGTAGTTGATCGCCGGCCCCGCAACGAAGGCGCTGCCATTCCAGGTTTGGCTGGTGATGGCGTAGTTCGTCGCCGCGCGCATGCCCGCGACGATGAAGTTCAAGTTCTGTCCAGCTTTACAGGCTAACGAGTTGGTTTGGAACGGCAGACCGCCCGCAATCAGCACATTCAACCGCATGAACACGCCGCCCGACGCGCACGGCGGCGAACTGTACAGCGCGACCAGCGGATTCGCCGCCGGAGTGACGACTGGGGTGTTGCCGACCACCAACGATGTAAATTGAAACTCCGGCACACGGTTGCTCGCCGTTTGCCCCGTGCTGTTGTTGCGCGCGGTGACGACGAACGTGTATGCGCCCTCTCGCAGCATGGGCGTGTAGGGAAACGTGCTGTCGACGCTGAAGTCGCGCACCATCCGCGTGCCGCCGCGCGCCGCGCCGATGTCGAATCGATAAGAGATCGTGCCCGGGTCCGGGTCCGTGGCGTTCGCCGTTATCGCGACAGTGGTGCCGAGACGCTGGGGCGATTGAACCGAAGTACTCGGCACGCCGACCACTGGCATCGCCAAGGCGCCGCCGCAGAGTGCGGCACCGCTTGCCACCGTCCAGCCCGAAATAAACAGTTTCCTTCGAAGAACCATTATTTTTCTCCCACTCGAAAATGCAAAACCGACCGGTGGCCGGGTTCTCGGATTCATCCCTTATAGGTGCGCCGTCATTGACATGTGCCCACCGGACCGGTCAAGCCCCCTTCTGCCGACGAGCCGACACAGGGTCCCGACGGCGGGCCTAACTGCATGTCAATGAGATAGATGCCCATATCATCGTAGGGCTGTGTCTTGGTCAGCGCCAAAAAGCGGTTATAGAAGACCACGGGTCCATTCGCCGTAATGTAGTACTCCGGATCGAAGCGCTGTATCGCGGGCAGCGACGAGGCGGTAACCAGCACCTTAAAAATAGGATTGCTGGCGCTGATGTTCGCCAGTCCCAACCCGTTCGGCACCTGCTCGGTCTGCTGCGAATTAGCCGAGGCGCTCAATCCCATCAGCACGTAGCTCTGGCAGGTGGGATTGCAATGCACCAACGCCTTCGGATTGAAGATGAAGGGCGCCGCGGCATCGGGAGAGTAAATGGTGTTGTATAAGGTAAAGATCGGCGAACCGTTGGTGGCTTGACCGGTTTGCTGATAGATCTGCACTTTTTGATCCGCGGCCAGGGTCATCAACGCGTAGGGATACGGTGTGCCCAGGAATTCCGGTGCCTTAAACATCACCGCACGCTGCTTCGTCGTAGGATCGAAGGTGAGCTGCTGCACCACCTGGGTGTCGGCGTTGTACCAGAATACCTGCTGCAGGTTGTTCGTACCGATGGTGACGTCGCCCTGGAAGGTCATCGCGTGCGTACACGCCACCCAGCGTTCGCCGATGCCATTCGCAAAGGCGCCAATGGGCGTGGTGGTCGGTGCCGTCCCCGCCGCGAGGCTGACCGGCTCGGTGAACATGCGCGCCGGAGTCTGCAAGTTCTGAAACACCGCGATCCCGACGGTATCCGTGATGCACTGGCTGGGCTGGGGCAGAACGGTATTGTTGACGAACGGCGTGATGGCTCCTGGGAAGAAGTTGGCGCTCCATCCCCCGCCGGCCACCGGGGTCGCCAGCGCCGCGCCGGCATACTGCCAGGTCGCGGCTTGCCCGGGTTGGAAGCGCGTGTACACCAGTTGGGAGATTGGCTGCGAACTTCCGGGCGGAGTCGACGCGACCCACTCGGGCCCGTTGCCCCAGTCCTGCCAGAAAAACGCATTGGCATCGACCAGCGTCTCACGCCCTGAGATGGGCGTGAACGCGCCGGTCGTGGGGTTGACGCCGTTCACCCACAAATTGTTGTTGCGGTCCGTCCAATTGACCTGGGCATTGGTCTGGCCGAAGTTGCAGGTGGCGCAATACGTGCCGTTGCGACCCCAGTCGAACTCGAGGTCGCCCGTCACATACGTCGATACGGAGACCTCGTTGAAGGGCTGCGTCACCGTCACGCTGGCAAAGCTGGTCGCGCAATTCGGCGGCGTGTTCTTGTCGCATAGCTGGAATTGCACGTTGTAATTGCCCGTCAACACCGCAGTGGTGGTGCTGATTGCACCCGTCGTGACGTTCAGAACGATTCCGTTCTGCCAGGTGCCGATCTGGCTTACGACCGCATTGCTCCCGTTTCCAAGGGTCGCTTGTGCGCCGTTGACGGAGTCATGGGCGGCGACGTTGCCGATCACGGTGGAATTGGTGCCGACGACCGCGCTGCCCGCAACCTTGATGACCACCAGCGATGCCGTCACGCTGATGGTGTCGGCCGCGAGGGCGCAGTTAGGCGGCGAAGCCTTGTCGCACAATTTGTACGTGAAATCGTAAGCACCGGGCGGCACGCTCGCCGCCACCGTGACGGCGCCGTTCACGGTGTTCAACGCAATGCCCGCGGGCCAGGTTCCGAACTGCGCAACCGTGGCGTTGGGCGAGGTCTGCAGCCTGGCCTTTGCACCGTTTACCATGTCGTTGGAAATCACACTCGGGATGGGAGTTGATGCCTTGCCCGCCACCGCGGTCGCATTATCCGGGTTGGCTACGATCGATGAGGTCACCGTGACGTCATCGGCGGTGGATGCGCAATTGGCAGGCACGTTCAGATCGCACAGCCGGTATTGCAGGCTGTACGTGCCGGCCGGCACTGTAGCGCTGCTCGACACGGCGCCGGTAGTGGTGTTGAAACCGATGCCGGCGGGCCAGGTGCCTGCTTTCGCGATCACCGCGTTGCCGGATGCCCCGAGCGTCACCGCGGCGCCGTTCACGAAGTCATTGGAAGTCACGTTCGCAATGGGCAGCGACGCGACGCCCGCGCTCGCGATGCCGGTCTCGGGGTTCGCCAGGATGGAAGCGGTAATGACGGTGACGGTGTCGTTGACCGTGGCGCAATTGGCGGGCGTGCTCAGATCGCACAGTTGGTATGTAAGGACGTAGCTTCCTTCCTGGACGCCGATCGTCGTGCTGACAGCGCCGGTCGTGGGATTGAGCCCGATCCCGGTGGGCCAGGTGCCGAATTTCGCAATCTTCGCATTGCCCGAGGCACCGAGAGTCGCCGGCGCACCATTGATCGTGTCATTGGCCGCTACATTGCCTATGGGCTGCGAGGCGATGCCAGCGTCGGCAGTGCCGCTCTCCGGGTTGGCAACGATCGATACTGCAACGGCAGTGACGGTCACGGTAACACTGGTAGTTGCGCAGTTGGCGGGCGAGTTCAGATCGCACAGCTGGTAATGCACGATGTAAGTGCCGGCCGGTAACGCGGCCGCCACGGTGACGGCGCCGGCTCCCGTAAGCGCAAGCCCGTTGGGCCAGGTGTCCGTCTTGGCAATCTTGGCATTGCCCCCGGTCCCGAGCGTCGCCTGAGCGCCGTTCACGCTATCGTTTGCCGCGACATTGGCAATGGGTGTGGACAAGACGCCGAAAGTGGCACTGCCGCTGTCGGGATTCGGCACGATCGAGGAGTTGATGACGGTGACGGTGACGGTCGTGCCCGCGCAATTGGCGGGCGCGTTCAAATCGCACAGCTGGTATTGGAGGTTATAGACGCCGGCGGGCAACCCCACGGTGGTGGTGACGCCGCCGGTCCCGGTGAGTCCAAGACCCGCGGGCCAGCCGGCTTTAGTGATCTTGGCATTGCCCCCGGTCCCGAGCGTCGCGGGCGCGCCGTTCACGGTGTCATTGGCGGCTACGTTGGCGATGGGCAGCGATGCGATGCCGGCATCCGCGGTTCCGCTGTCCGGGTTGGGCACGATGGACGCGTTGATGACGGTGACGGTGTCCGTGACCTGCGCGCAGTTCGGCGGCGCGCTCAAATCGCAGAGCTGGTAGGGGATGTTGTAGGAGCCGGACGTTACGGCCACCGTGGTTGAGACCGCGCCCGTGGTCGGATTGAGTCCGAGTCCGGTGGCCCAGGTGCCGAATTTGGAAATCTTGGAATTGCCGGAAGCGCCGAGCGTCGCGGGAGCGCCGTTCACAGTGTCGTTGGCCGCGACATTGGCGATGGGCTGCGATGCAATGCCGGCATCGGCGGTACCCGATTCAGCGACCGGGTTGACGGATTGGGCTTGCGCGGACGCCGTCAAGCCGAGCGCAATAAGAAGAGTTATAGCCGCAATCGAAGCACGGTGGTTTATTTGTATCTCCCAGAATATCTAACTGGCGTGATGCGCCCGATTTGGCTGGAGTGTAACCACCCGCTCCGCGCGCCGGTCGATTGTTTTGACAATAACCGGATTATTCTTTTCCGCTTATCTATATGTCCAATGACCGGGCCGAAACACCCAGCGGCCGCCGCGAGCGACCCATTCCGCGGGAATCCACACGGCCCCTCGGGAGGGACGCAGTTCATAGCGGCCGGGATACCACTCATAGTTATTGCCGCCCCAACGCCAATGTCCCGGTTGCCACACGTACATTTCCGGCGTCTCACTGGGCGGCGGCGGCACCACTTCCACGCGCATCGCCGGCGGCGGACGCGCGACGATTACCGCGGGCGGCGGTGCGACGCGAGCGGGCCGTGGGACGACTACGCATCCCGTCATCGCGAGGCAGAACGTCAGCACCATCGAGACGGGACGAATGCGCATCGCTACACTCCTATTGTTCAAGTCGCAGTCAGCAAGATCAATCTCCGTTATCGGAAGCCGCCAATGACATCGTGCGCGACGTGGGCTCCGGCGAGCTGCTGGCAACGAAATGCGGGTTATCGAACCCCGGCTTGCCGTAGCGCAGAGGCGAGCCCGCTAGGTCCGTGACGCCGCCGCCCGCGGCGAGCAAGACGGCATGTCCGGCCGCGATGTCCCACTCCATGGTTCGGCCGAGGCGCGGATACATATCCGCCTCTCCCGCCGCCACCATACAAAGCTTCAATGAGGATCCGGCGCTGACCGACGCTGCGACTTTGCGCCCTGCCAGAAACAGATCGAGAGCCGCGGCGTCACCGTGCGAGCGGCTGCCGACGACCGTCAGGCCTTCGGCCGGCACTTCGCGGCAGCGAACCCGGCGGCGCCCCAGCGCATCTTCCAAGAGCGCGCCCGAACCGAGCACCCCCGCATAAAGACGCTTCAAAGCGGGTGCGAGCACCACCCCCAACACCGGAACTCCATCCTGCACGAGCGCGATGTTGACGGTAAATTCGCCATTTCGAGAGATGAACTCCTTCGTCCCATCGAGCGGATCGACCAGCCAGAAGCGGCCGCCTACGCTCGGGATGTTGCCTGCCGCCGCGGCCTCCTCCGCCACGATCGGCAGGTTCGGCGACAATGCGCACAACCCCGCTACGATCAAGGCTTCCGCGCGCACATCGGCTTCCGTGACCGGCGACGCGTCGGCCTTGCCGCGCACGCCAAACTCGGTGCAATAAATCGCCATGATGGCTTCACCGGCGGCATAGGCGGTGCGAATGACCGGCTCGAGCAGTTCATGCACTGCTTGCAATGTCTTCAACGGACCACCGCATCGACCGCGACGGAATTATTGTTCGGATCGAAGTCTCCGGCGAAATTTGCGGCCATCGCGTCGACGATGATGCCCGTGGCACGATTCGCGAGCTTTAACGTGACCGTGAAAGTCAGCACGCCGCCATTGGGCAGCGTCGGCACTTGCATCGATTGCGCAATGGGATTCGGGCAGGTCGCCGGCCCCTCCGCATTGCAGGTCATGGATACCAGCTCCGATTGCGCCCCGATGGTATTGAGAATGCGCACATTGGAAGCGTCATGCGGCCCGGCATTGGTCACCCTGATGCGGAACTCGGCGCTCTCGCCGCTCGCGACGGGCGCCGTCGGCCCTGCCGCCGTGACCACGAGGTCCGCTTCCCAGCGCGATTCACGCGTCTGCGCATCTTCATGTCGTTTGCATCCGGCGACCAACATCAAGAGCGCCGCGAGAATCGAGACTCTGATCATTGCCATCCCTCCTGCACGTCCGTGACCGTCGCCAGGTACGCCGCTATTTGTGCGCCATTATGCACACACGAGAGGCGCGCCGAGAACCAAAATCGTCCGCCGCACTTCGCGAATAAATCATGCCTTATGACAATTCTCCCGCAAGCTGTCGCACAAACGCTGCTAGGATCAAGCACAGCTAACAATGATCCACCGTAGAAGTAGGGATGTGGTAGACAAACTTCATGAACGTCCGCGTGATCCACGATCCTAAGGAACGCTCCGGCGTGCCCGCCGAGACAGGTGCCCCGCTGAAACTCACTCACCTGCAGCGCCTCGAAGCCGAAAGCATTCATATCATTCGCGAGGTCGTCGCCGAGTGTGAGAATCCGGTGATGCTGTATTCCATGGGCAAAGACAGTGCGGTGATGCTGCATCTGGCACAAAAGGCGTTCCAACCCAGTGCATTGCCTTTTCCCCTGCTGCACGTGGATACCACGTGGAAGTTTCGCCAGATGTATGAGTTTCGGCGGCAAATTGCCGCAGACGCGCAACTGAATCTGCTGATTTATCAAAATCCCGAGGCCGCGGCCAAGGGCATCAATCCCTTCGATCACGGCTCGCAAATCCACACCGCCATGTGGAAAACACAGGGGCTGAAACAGGCGCTCGACAAGTATGGCTTTGACGCTGCCTTTGGCGGAGCGCGGCGCGACGAGGAAAAGTCCCGCGCCAAGGAAAGGATATTCTCTTTCCGCAGCGAGCATCATCGCTGGGATCCGAAGCTGCAGCGGCCCGAGCTCTGGAGCCTCTATAATACGCGCACGAAAAAAGGCGAATCGATACGGGTCTTCCCATTGTCGAACTGGACCGAACTCGACATCTGGCAATACGTATATCTCGAGAACGTGCCCATCGTTCCGCTCTATTTCGCGGCGGAGCGCCCGGTGGTCGAGCGTGATGGAATGCTCATCATGGTCGACGACGACCGCATGCCGCTTCGCGCCGGCGAAAAACCGATGCTGCGCAAGGTCCGCTTTCGGACGCTGGGATGCTACCCGCTCACCGGGGCTGTCGAGTCGGCGGCCAATACCCTTCCGGAAATCATTCAGGAAATGCTGCTGGCCCGCACCTCGGAGCGCCAAGGCCGCTTGATCGACCACGACACCTCCGCGTCGATGGAGAAGAAGAAACAGGAAGGGTACTTCTAATGGCGGACGTGGCAGACCTCATCTCCGGCGACATCGAGCAGTACCTGCATCAGCATGAGCACAAGAGTCTGCTGCGTTTCATCACCTGCGGCAGCGTCGACGACGGCAAGAGCACTCTGATCGGCCGCCTGCTCTACGAATCGAAGATGCTGTTCGAGGATCAGCTCGCCGCGGTCGAAGCCGACTCCAAAAAATGGGGCACCCAGGGCGGTGAGATCGATTTTGCCCTCCTGGTGGACGGCCTCGCCGCCGAGCGGGAACAGGGCATCACCATCGACGTCGCGTACCGCTTTTTCTCGACCGAGCGTCGCAAGTTCATCGTGGCCGACACGCCGGGGCATGAGCAATACACCCGAAATATGATCACCGGCGCATCGACCGCCGATGTCGCGGTGATTCTCGTGGACGCACGCCGGGGCCTGCTCACTCAAACACGGCGGCACAGCTACCTGATTTCGCTCATCGGCCTGCGAAAAGTGATCCTCGCCATCAACAAGATGGACTTGATGGACTATTCAGAGCAGGTGTTTCGCGGCATCGAAGACGAATATCGCACGTTTGCGGCGCAAATCGGCCTGGCGGACATTACGGCGATACCTCTCTCGGCGCTGCGCGGCGACAACATGGTTGAACCCAGCGCGCGCATGCCCTGGTACCACGGACCGACCTTGTTGGCCTTGCTGGAAACCATCGAGTTGGACGACACCCGCTTGCAGACCATGCCGCTGCGCCTGCCGGTACAGTGGGTCAATCGCCCGAACCTCGACTTCCGCGGCTTTTGCGGCACGGTGTCGAGCGGGGTAGTGCGCGTCGGCGATCCCATCCGAGCGCAGCCATCGGGCCGGGAAAGTCGTATCGCGCGCATCGTGAATGCAGGTGTTGACCAGCCATTAGCCGTGCCGGGTCAATCGATTACGGTGACATTAGAAGATGAAATCGACATCTCCCGCGGCGACGTGATCTCGGCCGCGGCGTCGCCCGCGGAGGTCGCGGACCAGTTTCAAGCCACCGTGATCTGGATGGACGACGAGCCCATGCTGCCGGGGCGACAGTATTTCCTGAAGCTGGGAGCGCGCACCGTCAGCGCCACGCTGTCGGAGCCGAAGTACAAGGTCAATGTAAATACCATGGAGCATCTTGCCGCCAAGCGGCTGGAACTCAACGAGATCGGCGTGTGCAACCTGGCACTGGATCGGGTGGTGCCCTTCGACAGCTACGGCGACAACCGCGACACCGGCGGCTTCATTCTGATCGACCGGATGTCGAACAACACGGTGGGCGCGGGGATGCTGCAATTCGCGCTGCGCCGCTCGCATAACATTCATATTCAGCATCTCGACGTCACCAAGGAAGTGCGCGCGCAGCGGCTCGGCCAGCGGCCCCTCGTGATCTGGTTCACCGGCCTCTCAGGAGCGGGCAAGTCCACCATCGCCAATCTCGTGGAAAAGAAGCTGCACGCCATGGGCCGCCACAGCTACTTGCTCGACGGCGACAACCTGAGGCACGGTCTGAACAAGGACCTGGGGTTCACAGAGGCCGATCGCGTCGAGAACATTCGCCGCGTCGCCGAGGTCGCGAGGCTCATGGTGGACGCCGGTTTGATCGTTTTGACGGCGTTCATTTCACCCTTTCGGGCCGAGCGCGACATGGCGCGCGCCTTGGTCGGCGCGGGCGAATTCCTCGAAATTTTCGTCGATACGCCGCTCGACGTGGCGGAAACCCGGGACGTCAAGGGCCTGTATCGAAAGGCGCGGCGCGGTGAGCTACAGAATTTTACCGGGATCGACTCACCGTACGAAGCGCCTGAATCGCCCGAGCTCATCGTCAATACCGTCGAGTGCAGCGCCGATGAGGCCGCAGACCGGGTAATCGCGATGTTGCAGGAGAGAACTTAGCTCAGAGGAAACGCCGGACTCGGGCGCAACGGCGAGGTCAATCGATCGGATGAATATAATCAACGTCATCGCCGGTTTCGGCGTCGGTGCGGCAGTGGGTATGACCGGGGTTGGCGGCGGCTCATTGATGACGCCGATTCTCGTTCTACTCTTCGGCTTTACCCCGGCGACCGCTGTGGGTACCGATCTGTGGTTTGCTGCGATTACCAAGGTGGTCGGCGGCACGCTCCACAACCACAAAGGCACCGTCGACTGGCAGGTTATGCGGCGAATGAGCCTGGGCAGCGTGCCGGCCGCCATCCTAACGCTCCTCTGGATGAATGCGACTCGCACGGCTCAAAGCACCCACGGAACCATCATTCATGCCCTCGGGGCCGTGCTGCTGGTGACCGCGGTCGCAATGCTGGCACGCAAAAAAATTCAATCATTCGCGGTACGGCTGCGCGTCAAGACGACCGCCGCCTTCATTGCGGCACAACCTGCGCTGACCGTGCTGGCCGGAGTACTTCTGGGAATCATCGTGCCGCTCACGTCGGTGGGTGCCGGTGCCCTGGGTACGGTGATGCTCTTGTATCTCTACCCGTTGCGCATGTACCCATCACGTCTCGCGGGAACCGACATCGTGCACGCCATACCACTCGCGATCATTTCCGGCACCGGCCATTTGTTGATGGGCAACGTCGATGGAAAATTGCTGCTGAATTTATTGATCGGCTCGATTCCGGGCATCGTGGTCGGAACGTTGATCGGCAGCAAGTCTCCTGAAGTGTGGATGCGCGCGACGATTGCGGTTATCCTGGTGGTCGTCTCGATGAAATTGCTGACGTCTTGATGTCTGCGTTTGGCGACAAGACCCACGGCAGTGCATAGACACTTCATCGCTGCATCATGAAGAACCGGTGAGATCACCGCGATTGCTCAATCCTCGGCATTGAGATTCGCGGCCTCACTTGTCTCTGTGTACGATTTCAGTCACTTGCCAATGCATTATGTTTAGTGGTCAGCGTGTAGTTCGTGCTGCTGATACGTGGCACGGAAGTTGCTCTCACTTTTCGAATGTTCATGGTTCGCGTCTGAAAATTTGTTTTTGCAGCGTGTTGAAAAAACTGTTTTAACGGGATTCAAAAAGCGCGATGTACAGCCCGGTGTTATGTTCAGTTGCGATTGCGTGATGAACAGGGGCGGGATACTTTGACGATAGGGACGATGTAAAAAATAAACAGCGTCGATCGGCTCCGAATCGAGTCGGCGCGGGTCTCGGCGGCCCGTGCGCCTTCATTAGGGATTGCTGATGGTCGAATTCGTAAAATTCGTTTACACGCCTGCCGGCCTTCCTGATGCTAGCCTCGCGATCTGCGCGTCCCGCGCAGGCGGTGTGGGCATCCTGAATGGCGAATTGACTGCGGATGTGCCCGTGTTGCTGGCCGCGCTCGACAGGCTTGCGGCGAACGCCGGTGCGCCGTACGGCTTGAAACTCGACTCGATCAACAGCGCATTGGCTGCGGCTCTCCATTCCCATTTTGATCGCGGGATGCGATGGCTGATCGTCGACGTGGAGATGCTGGCGGACTGTGCGGAATTGATTGCCGCTGCGCGCCGGGCCGACGTTCTGGTGCTGGCCGAGGTCAAGTCCGCGGAATGGGGCGAAGCGGCGCTGGCGGCATGTAGCGGCGTGGTCGTGAAGGGCAATGAGGCCGGCGGCTTCGTGGGCGAGGACAGCAGCTTCATCCTGCTGCAGAAATGGCGCCGACGCACGAGTTTGCCGCTGTACGTTCGCGGCGGTGTCACGCCGCATGTGGCGGCCGCGTGCGCGGCGCTCGGCGTCGCCGGCGGTGTCCTTGATTCCCAGTTGCTGCTGATGGACGAAATCCGCTTGCCGGAAGCCCTTGCTACGCTAATCAGCCGGTTGTCCGGCAGCGAGACGATCGCCGTGGGTCATGGCGAAGCCGGCGAGTACTTCCGGCTGCTGGTGCGCCCGGGCCTGACCGCGGCCAGGCGGTTCGCCGCCGAGGGTGACGGTCTGCATTACGAAGAACTTCGAATGCAGGTCGCGGACCGTTCGCTCTGGCAGGATCCGAGCAACGCGCTGTTACCCATCGGCCAGGACGTTGCCTTCGCGGCGCCGTGGCGCAAACGCTTCGGCAGCGTCGGCGCTGTGTTGCGCGCCATCGATGCAGCCATCGAGACGCATCCCGCCACCGCCCATCGCTGCCAAAGCATTGCCGAGGGCGCGCCACTGGCTCGAGCCATGGGTGTGCGCCTCCCGATCATCCAGGGTCCGATGACCCGCGTCTCGGATACGGCGGAATTCGCACTCTCTGTAGCCGCCGACGGCGCCCTACCGATGGTTGCCTTCGCCGTCCTCAAGGGCAAACCGTTGGAGGAACTGCTGCAGCGGACCTCCGAATTGCTGGCCGGGCGCCCCTGGGGTATTGGCCTGCTCGGCTTCGCGCCGCAGGAGCTTCTTGACGAGCAATTGGCCATCGCAGCCCGCTTCGCGCCGGCCTACGCCATCATCGCGGGCGGCAGGCCGGACCAAGCGGTGCAGCTCGAGCAGGCCGGTGTGCCCACTTTCCTACATGTGCCGTCGGCCAATCTGATTCCTACCTTTCTACAGGAAGGAGCGCGCCGCTTCATTTTCGAGGGTCGTGAGTGCGGCGGTCACATCGGCCCCACGTCGAGCTTCGTACTGTGGAGTTCCATGGTTGACCGCATCTTGGCGGAACTCGGGCCCTGCAAAGTTCGCGGCGATGAGATAGAACTCATCTTCGCCGGCGGCATTCACGATCCGGTGTCCTCGGCCATGGTCCAGATCATGACCGCCCCGCTCGCGGCAGCCGGCGCGAAGCTCGGCATCTTGATGGGCAGCGCGTATCTCTTTACCAAAGAAATCGTCGCGAGCGGCTCCATCGTCGGCCAGTTCCAACAAGAAGTGCTCGACTGCACGCGCACCGTCAATCTCGAATCCGGCGTCGGCCACGCGAGCCGCTGTGCCTATTCGCCTTTTGCGCGAGATTTTTTCCGCCAGCGCATGGCCCTGCGTCGCAGCGGCGTCCCGGCCGACGAGAGCCGGCGGCTGCTCGACGAGCTGATCCTCGGCCGCCTGCGCATCGCCTCAAAGGGCCGCAAGCGCGACGGCGTAGAGGGTGCCATGCAGACCCTGCCGCCGGCGCAGCAGCATGAGGAAGGCATGTACATGCTGGGTCAAGTCGCGACTTTGCGGCATCAGATAACGGATCTGCATTCGCTGCATCAAGAAGTGACCGTGGGTGCCGCGGCAGTGGTGGCGCAGTTCCAACAACAGCTGCAGGAGGTGCGCCGAACTTCACCAGCCGCGGTGCCCGCCGATATCGCCGTCGTAGGCATGGCGTGCGTTCTGCCCAAGGCCAACACCACACGCGAGTTCTGGGAGAACATTCTCACCAAAGTCGATGCAATTACGGAAATCCCGTCGCACCGCTGGGATTGGCGCCTGTATTTCGATGCCGACCGCGAAGCTAAGGACAAGATCTACTCCAAGTGGGGCGGCTTTCTCGATGATCTCGCCTTCGATCCGATTCAATACGGCATGCCGCCGAAGTCCATCGAAGCGGTGGACCCCATGCAATTGATGGGCTTGGAAGTGGCGCATAGGACCCTGGTGGACGCCGGCTATCATCTCAAGCCGTTCGATCGCGAACGCGCCTCAGTAATCATCGGTGCCAGCGGCGGTATCGGCGACGTCGGCATGCAATATGGGCTGCGCTCGGAATTGCCACGGTTCAGCGGCGATTTGCCGCATGATCTGGCCGATCGTCTTCCGGAATGGACCGAAGATTCGTTCGCCGGCATCCTCCCCAATGTCGCCGCCGGACGAATCGCGAACCGATTGAATTTCGGCGGCATGAACCTCACGACTGACGCGGCCTGCGCGTCGTCCCTCGCGGCGATTTATCAGGCGGTGACCGAACTGGCCGCAGGCCGCAGCGACTTCGTCATCGCCGGCGGTTTGGATACCGTGCAGGGACCCTTTGGCTATTTGTGCTTCAGCAAGACCCAGGCGCTCTCGCCGCGAGGCCGATGCTCCACGTTCGATACGGGTGCTGACGGCATCGTCATCAGCGAGGGTATCGCCATGCTCGCTTTGAAGCGTCTGGCGGATGCCGAGCGCGACGGCGACCGCATTTATGCAGTCATCAAAGGGGTTGGCGCCAGCAGCGACGGCAATGCGAAGGGCATGACGGCCCCGCTGCCGGCCGGTCAACTGCGCGCCATGCGCCGCGCCTACGCCATGGCGGGATTCGGCCCCGCATCGGTGGATTTGTTCGAAGCTCACGGCACGGGCACCGTCGCCGGCGACACCGCGGAACTCGAAAGCACCACGCAACTTATCGCCGAACAGAACACCGCGCCGCGCCAGGCCGTGATCGGTTCGGTGAAGACCATGATCGGCCACACCAAGGCGACGGCCGGCGCCGCCGGATTCATGAAGTCAGTGCTTGCGCTTCACCATGGGGTGCTTCCTCCACACAGCAACGTCGCCACGCCGAACGGCGTTCTGGCGGACGCCGCCGCACCGCTTTATCTGCTCGATGACGCCATGCCCTGGCTGGCGCGCGCCGGCCAGCCGCGGCGCGCGGCATGCAGCGCCTTCGGCTTCGGCGGTACGAATTTTCATGTGGTCCTCGAAGAGTACAGGGCCGAGTATCGTCATTGGTTGCGGCCGCCGGCGAGTGATACCTGGAGCGCCGAGCTGTTCGTCTGGAGCGAAAACGACCGCGCCGGCCTGCTGTCGAACGTCGAAGCATTCAACCGGGCCATCGCCGATCAGCACGCTGTGGTCCTGCGCGATGCAGCCGCCAGCCTCGCGGCACGCTGGGCTGCCAGAGGGCAGACGCTGGCGATCGTCGCGCGCAGCGCAAGCGACTTGCGCACCAAGCTCGGCGCCGCCTTGGGCTACCTCCGCGGCGAGGCCAAGACAAAGCCTGTGGGTGTTTTTCACGGCGATGCCGCGCAACCCGCAGGCAAAGTGGCGGTGTTGTTCTCGGGTCAAGGCTCCCAATATCCCAATATGGCGCGCGAAGTCGCCCTGCACTTCGATCTCGTGCGAGATGCGCTCACCGATGCCGACCGGCTGCTTGACGAGGCTTTTGGGGTGCGTTTCGGCCAAGCATCCGCGCTGAGCAAATTCATTTTCCCTCGCGGCGCCTATGACGAGGCGGCGAAGGCCGAGGCAAAGCGGTCGCTGGCCAGCACCGACGTGGCGCAGCCGGCGCTGGGTGCCGTCGAAGCGGGACTGTTTCGCCTCATGCAGTCCTTGGGTCTTCAGGCCGATATGTTCGCCGGCCACAGCTATGGCGAATTCGTGGCACTGCATGCCGCGGGCGCCATCGATTTCGAATCTTTGATGCGGCTGTCCGCGGCTCGCGGACGCTTCATCGTCGACGCCGCGCACGCCGAGGGCGCGGAGTTGGGTACGATGGCCGCGGTAAACGCGACCCGTGAACGCGTCGAAAGCGCCATCGCCGGTATCGAGGGCGTCGTCTTGGCTAATCATAACGCCCCTTTGCAAAGCGTTATCTCAGGTCCTCGCGCCGGCGTTGAGGCGGCTGCCGTCAAGTTGCGCCAGATGGAGATGGAAGTCACCGAGATTCCGGTCGCCGCGGCCTTCCATTCCGGCTTGGTCAGACCCGCCCAGCAAGCACTGTCGCAGCTCATTGACGTGACTCCCTGGTCGCCGGCCACCCGTCCGGTGTACTCCAACAGCACCGCACGCACGCACTCCGCCGACCCTGCGCAGGTCAAACATCAGATGGCCGAGCACCTGGTGCAGCCCGTCGAGTTCGTCGCAGAAATCGAAGCCATGTATGCGGATGGCGCTCGCGTGTTCCTGGAGATCGGACCGAAGTCGGTGCTGGCGCGTTTGGTCTCGCGAATCCTCGACCAGCAGCCGCACGCCGCCATCGCTGTCGACGACGGCAGCGGCCTGGCGGGCCTGCTCGGCGGCATAGGCCAATTGCTGTGCGCCGGGGTAAAGCTCGACCTCGCCCCCTTGTTCGCGCGCCGCGATTGCCGCGTCGGCGACCCAGCCCAGACCGGTCTGTTGCGGCCGACATCGATTTCGAAACACGCCTGGATGATCAATGGCAGCGGCGCGCGCCGCGTCGGCCAGCCCGTTCAGCAAGTCGGCATGACGCTCGAGCAAGTGCAGGAACGGGACGCGTTGCGACCGGCGGCGGCGGATGCAGAGGCAGTTGCGCCCCCGCTTGCGCTTGCGCCATCGGCGTCGCTCGCCGCAGCACCAGGCCTAGCCATGCCATCGCAAGCCGCAAAAGCGCAAGCCGCAAAAGCGCCGGCCGCCCCTGGAATGCCCAACTTACCTATGACAGCGTGGAGAAAGGATCGACCCATGGATGAAAGACGAACAGCGGACACTTCCGTGATTTCTGAATATTTTGAGACCATGCGCCATTTCCTAGAAACTCAAGAAAGAGTCATGGCGGCCTTCCTCGGCGATGGCGGTGCGCTGCGGTCCCAGTCGCGCGCCCGGCTGCCGCCGATCAATGCACTGCGGATAGCTGAGTTGGCGGCGGCTCCCGCGATAGTACCCACCGCCAAGCTGCACGTACCGGCGCCGGCCGCAATGCCTGCACCGGTGAAGCAACCCGAGCCGGTTGCGGCGGTGCCTGCAGTGGCCGCCAAGCCGGCCGCCGCGGCCCCGGTTGTGGCTCCAGCTGCGGCTACAGTTGCGGTTGCGGCGGCAACTTCGGCCACCCTGGAGCTCAAAACCAACGGTGCGGGGCTCACGCGCGATAAACTTCTGGATGCGTTGCTGGGAATCGTCGAAGAAAAGACCGGCTACCCTCGGGACATGCTGGGACTCGACCAGAATCTCGAAGCCGATCTGGGCATCGACTCGATCAAGCGCGTCGAGGTGGTCGCCGCGCTGCTCAAGCTCCTGCCGGATGGCTATCGGGAAGCACTCACTCAGAACCGAGGGAAGCTGAACACTCAATCGACTCTGAATGGCATCGTAAGTCTCATCACGGACGCCAAGGTCGGAGGCTCAGCCGCCCGCCCTTTTGATTTGGCCGGGGCGGGAGAAAAAGCTGATGTCGTCAGCCACCCGACCCGGCTTACCATGCGTTCAATGCTCGAGCCGCTCACACCGGCCATGGGCCGGCGCCTTACTCTTGGTTTATTCTTATTGACGCGCGATAGCTTGGGAGTTGCCGACGCGCTGGCAGCCGGGCTACGGGCACGCGGCGCCGAGGTCCGAATCATCGAAGTCGCGGACCTGGCTGAGGCGCCGCTGCTCGAGCTGTGCCGCGGTTTGGGAGACACTGCACGCGTCGCTGGGATCGTGCACCTGGCCGCACTCGGCGCCGCTCCGCTCGGCGACGCGCAGGGACCTGCCGAATGGCGCACGGTCATCCAGATCCATGAGAAATCTTTCTTTCTACTTCTGCGCGAACTGCAGGCGCGTTTGCAGCAAGGCGCGCACGTTGCGGCCGCTTCCGCACTGGGCGGTTTGTACGGCCGCGACCAAACGAGCACCGGTGCGCTGCAGTTGCAGGGCGGTGCGCCGGGCACCCTCAAATCGCTGCTCGAGGAACGCGCGGACTTGCGCGTCAAAGCCATCGACTTGGACCCGGGCCGGAGCGCGGCGCAACTCGCGGCCGATCTGCTCGGAGAAATAGAACTGGATGGCGGACGCCAGGAAATCGGCTATCCAGCCGGGCGGCGCACCCGCTTCACGACCGTCGGCGAAGCGGTGCAAGTCGACGCCGCGCGCAACGCCAAACTCGAGAGCCTGGTTGTGCTGGCCACCGGCGGAGCTCGCGGCATCACTGCCGAGGTGCTGCGCGAACTGGCCCGGCCCGGCAATACCTTGGTGCTCACGGGCCGCAGCAAGGTATCGGCAACGGAATCCGAAGAAACGGCGCACCTTGCCGATCAAGAGGCGCTGCGCCGCCACTATGTTGCACAGGTTCGCGCCGGCACACTGCAATTGAAGCCGGCCGACGTGCAGCGGCGCGTCCAGTCGGTGATCGACCTGCGTGAGGTTCGTGCCAATCTCGCCGACTTCCGCGCGGCGGGCGCGACCGTGGAATACCACAGCGTCGATGTCACCGACGAGGCGGCGCTCGGCGCACTGATCGCGGACATACGGGGCAGACTGCTGCGAATCGACGGTGTGGTGCACGGCGCAGGCGTCATCGAGGATAAATTGCTGGTCGACAAGGCGAGCGACAGCTGGTCGCGGGTGATCGAGACCAAACTCATCGGCCTGCTGCTGCTGCAAAAGCTGGTCGATGCGCGCGAATTGAAGTTCTTCACAGTTTTCAGTTCCGTCGCGGGGCGCTACGGCAACAGCGGTCAGTCGGACTACGCCACCGCCAACGAACTGATGAATCGGCTTTGCGTTGCGCTGCAGGCGCGATGGGGCAGCCGCGTCGCGGTCAGCGCTTTATGCTGGGGCCCGTGGGGCGCCACCAAATTCGGCGCCGGCATGGTCACGCCGGAGACCGAGGCGAAATTCGCAAAGCGCGGAGTTCTCCTCGTGTCCGCGTCGATGGGCCGGCGCCTGTTCCGGGACGAACTTTCCCGCGCCACGGGTTCAGCGGTCGAGGTGATCTGCGGCGCGGGCCCATGGGAGAGCCAGGAAGCAGAACGTGGGATCATCCAAGCGGCGCCCGAGGCACCGCGGCCGCAGGAGTTGGGTCCGCTGCTCGGCAACAGTGAAATTCGCACACGCCCCACGGGCGAAAAGATAATCCACGTGCGCCTGGATTCCGCTCGGCACCTGTATCTGCAGCGGCCCGCGGCTCACGGCAAGTCGCTACTGCCGACCGCGGCGGCCGTGGAATTGATGGCTGAGGCGGCGCGTGCGGTTTGGCCGCGTTGGTGCGTGGCCGAAGTGCGCGATCTGCGCGTGCTCCGCGACGTCGAACTCGACGACGGTGCGTGCGAGGTGCAGATCCATTTGAGCCCGCCGCCCTATGGCAGCAGCGAGGGCTTCAATGTGAGCGCCGCGCTCAAGATCGACGCCGGCGACGGCCGGCTGCACACGAGTTTTCAATGCGTTCTCGGTCTGGAGAATTCCCTGCCGGAAGCGTCGCCGGCGCCGCGTGCCGCCCATAACGAGCGATTGCTGACCGTGTCGAAGGCCTACGGTGAGTGGCTCGCACGCAGCGCGCGGCTTCAGGTGATCGAAACCATTCACGGACTCTCCGCGGCCGGCTCGGGCGCCGCGGTTCGCGGGACCGAGCCTTCCGAGTGGCTGTCACGAGGCACGAGCGGCGACAGTCGTTGGATTTTTGATCCGGCGCTGCTGGACGCCGCCGGACAGATGATTACGCTGTGGGCGCGCGCCTACCGCGACCAGACCGCCCTGCCCGTCCGTTACGGGCGCATCGTCCGCTATCGCGACCAATTCCCGGCGCGCATGCACATGGAATTCACGCGGACCGAGTCGCCCGAGCCCGGCACCATTCGGGGAAATGTAGTTTTCTTCGATGATCAGGGTGAGCCGGTGCTGGCGATCGAAGAGCTCGATGGCACTGCGAATCCGAGTCCTGCCGCCGCAGCGGATCGAGCTGGCGCGGCAGAGAGCGCGCTGGTTTGACCGGCCACTCAAAAACTCCTGACGCGGCCTCGCCGATCGCCATCATCGGCATGGCGTGCATATTTCCCGGCGCGCGCGACATGCAGACCTTCTGGAACAACATTCTCGGCGGCGTCGATGCCATTGGCGAGCCGTCCGAGGCATGGGGCGCGCAGCGCTACCTCGACTCCGGACGCATCAAGACGCAATCCGGCGGCTTTTTGCGCGACCTATACCGTTTCGACGCAGCCGAATTCGGCATCATGCCAAACTCGATCAACGGCAGCGAGCCGGATCAGTTCCTGGCGCTGCGTGTCGCGCGGGACGCCCTCGCGGACGCGGGCTACGCGCGAGCCGACGCCGATCACGCCGACACCGGCATCGTGATCGGTCACAGTACCTATCTGCATCGCGGCCAGGGAACGCTGATCCAGCAAAATATCGTGCTGGATCAGACGTTGGAGGTGCTCAAGGCTGCCATGCCGCACCTCGATGCCGAGGCGCTGGCCGAGTTGCGTTCCATCCTGCAAAAGAAGCTGCCGCCCACCAATGCCGACACGGTTCCGGGATTGGTGCCGAACGTCATGACCGGACGCATTGCGAACCGCCTGAATCTGCATGGCCCGAACTACTTGCTGGACGCCGCCTGTTCATCGTCGCTGCTCGCGGTCGGCGCCGCCATCGACGAGTTGCGCACGGGCCGCAGCCGCATGATGCTCGCCGGCGGAGTCAATGCCACGCTGCCGGCGGAAGTGACGACCATTTTCACGCAGCTCGGTGCTCTGACCACGCGCGGCAAGGTGCGGCCATTCGGCGTGGGCAGCGACGGCACGCTGCTCGGCGAAGGGCTGGGAGTGATCGTGCTCAAACGGCTGAACGACGCCGTGGCCGACGGGGATCGCGTCTATGCCGTGATTCGCGGCGTGGGTCAGTCGAGTGACGGACGCGGGGCGGGATTGCTCGCGCCGAGCCAGGAGGGAGAAACTCTGGCAATCCGCCGCACGTACCAGGCCAGCGGCACCGATCCCGCATCGATCGGTCTGTTCGAGGCGCATGGCACGGGCATACCGCTCGGCGACCAGACGGAGATCGCGTCGCTGAAGTCCGTATTCGGCGCCAGGACCACGCCCATGGGGGTGATCGCGCTGGGATCGGTCAAATCGATGATCAGCCACTGCATCCCGGCGGCCGGCATCGCCAGCCTGATCAAGATGGCCTTGTCGGTCCATCACAAGGTACTCCCGCCCACGTTGTGCGAGGAGGTCAATCCCGAACTGGGTGTCGATCAGACGCCCTTCTACATCAACACGCGCACCGCGCCGTGGATTTCCCGAATCGGCCAGCCGCGCCGCGCCGCCGTCAACGCGTTCGGCTTCGGCGGCACCAACGCGCATGCGATTCTCGAGCAGCCTCCGCCCGAAGCGCAGATGCCGAAGAAGTTGACGGAGTGGCCCGCCGAACTGTGCGTGGTATCCGCCGACAGCGCGGCGGCGCTGGCGGACAAGCTCGAGGGCTTTGCAGCGGCACTGGCGAAAAATACTACGTGGCGCCTGCCGGAAATTGCCGCGGCGCTGGCACGGGCCGACACCGGCGCCCAGCACCGGCTTGCTCTGGTGCCCAAGGATGTGGCGGCCTTGACGAAAAGCGTCGCGCAGTCGGTCGCCCGGTTGCGCGACCCCGGAAACGCCCGGTGGCCGACGCGTGGCGGAGTCATCTATAGCGAGTGCAGGGCCGCCGGGAAGCTGGCCTTTCTGTTTCCCGGGGAAGGATCCCAATACCAGAGCATGTTCTCCGGGCTGGCGCTGTACTTCGATGAAGTGCGGCGCTGGCTCGATTTCTGGAGCGGCCTGTACGACCTGCCTCTGGGCCACAGGCGCACCGATATTGCGTTTCCCACCCCGGAGATCGGCGCGGAACGCCTACAACAGCTCGAGCAGGAGATGCACGCGATGGACGTGGGCTCCGAGGCCGTTTACGTGGGCGGTTTGGCGATGCACGCGTTGCTGAAATCTCTCGGTGTCGAGCCGGACGTCATGCTTGGACACAGTTCGGGCGAATCCGCAGCGCTCAGCGCGTCAGGCGCCAATCCGGCGGCGACGCCGGCGCAGCAGGCTGCATGCATCGGCCGCCACTATGCCGTCTACAAGGACCTGTTGGAGACGGGCAAAATCCCGTCGGGCGCGCTGCTCGCCGTGGGAGCATTGGACTCTGCAACGGTGGATGCCAGCATCGCCGCCCTCGATGGCGTGGTGGTGGCCATGGACAACTGTTCGAACCAGATCGTACTCTACGGACCCCCTGAGAGCATTTCGCAGGCGCAAATCCTGCTCGGCAAACTCGGCGGCGTTTGTATTCCGCTGCCCTTCGATCGCGGCTACCACACGGCAGCGTTCAGCGACGCAAGTGCCGCGTTCCTCGATTTCTACAATGCGGCCGAGCTCGGTGCGCCGAAAGTGCCGCTGTACTCCTGCTCGTCGGTTGGGCTGTTTCCCGACCAACCCAAGGACGTGCGCCGGCTCGCGGCCGCACAATGGTCTACGAAAGTGCGTTTCCGCGAAACGGTCCGTAAAATGCATGACGACGGCGTCGAGCTGTTCGTCGAGGTCGGACCGTCCGCGAACCTCACCGCCTTCGTCCAGGACATTTTGGCCACGCGCAAATTCACCGCGTTGTCTACCAACGTTCGCCGCCGCAACGACCTGGAACAGGTGCTTCACGTACTGGGACAGCTCTATGTGGCGGGCCGCGGGCCCGACATGGACAAACTGTTTGCGCCGCGCGCCATCGCCGCCGTCGATCTGCATGCGCAGGCACCGGCACAGCGCGGCATCGTCATCGACAACACGATGCCGATGGTTCGGCTGTCGCCGGCCGACTGCGATGCCATTCGTGCGATTGCAGGCCGCGGCATGACGCAGCCCGCGGGCGAGCCGCGAGCCGCCGCGAATCCGCCGCAAACCCCCGCTTCCGCAACCATCCTCGACCAGCGGCCGCGGGACGATCGTCGCAACGAGGTGATGGGCGAGTACCTCGACCTCATGCGGGGCTTTCTCGGCCAACAGCAATCGCTGGTCGAACATTGGATGGGGTCGGAAGCACCAGCGGCGTCTGCCGCGGCTGTTCCCTCGCTCGATTCATCGAGCCATGCGAGCAACAGCCTCACGCCCCTGCTCGATGCAGTGCTCGAGCACGACGCGGCGCATGTGCTGGCCCGCTGCAGCGTGAGCATGCTCAATGACAATTTTTTACGCCACCATGTAATGACAGGGCCGGTGTCCGACTCCGATCCGTATCTCTTCGGGCTGTCGTGCGTGCCGTTGTCCGTCAGCCTGGAGCTCATGGCGGAGGCCTGCGCCTTGCTCGCGGGACGCACGGACGTGGCCATCATCCAGAATGTACGCGCGTTCGACTGGATTGCCCTCGACGACGACGAGGTGACGGTCGAGGTAAAGGCCGAGGTCATCGACCGCGTGCGGGAACTCTACCAGGCAAGCGTCACCACCTCGCGCGGCATCGCACTCAGCGCCGAATTTAGTTTCGATGCGCAGATGCGCCTGCAAGCCTTGGCACCGCTGCAGGAGCGGCGCGAATCCTGCTGGAATTCCCCGGATCTCTATACCACCGGCATGTTCCACGGTCCGGTGTTCCAGAGCCTGCGCCGCATCGATGCCTGGGATGACTCGGGGATCGACGTCGAATTGTCCGAAGGCAGCATGGCGGACTTTTTTGTCGACGGCCACACGCCGCAACTGATTCTGAACCCGGTGCTGCTCGATGCTCTGGGTCAAGTCGTCGCCTGCTGGCTGGTGCAGTTCTACGGCACCGAGTTCAATAACTTCCCGTCGACCATCGATCGAATCGAACTTTATGAGCCGTGCCCGAGCGAACGTCACGGCATCGTGATGCGAACCCGGCAGCGGCCGGTGGACGGCATTTCCACGATCCCTGGCGCACCGCGCGCGTGGCAATTCGAATGCGTCGATGGCGAGGGTCGCGTGCTGCTTCGCGGGCACGATTTGATCAACGTGTTCTGGCAGATGCCGGCCGCCTACCATGCCGTGCGGTGGCGTCCACTCCTGGGTTGGCTCGGTCATTCCGGACCTGCGTCGGGACAGACGGCCACGTGGGAATTGCCGTTGCTGCCCGCCGAGTTTCTCGGTCAGTCGGGGGCCATCTGCCTGCGCACGTTGGCGCATGTGTACCTCAGCACAAAAGAGCGCGCCGAGTGGCGAACCCTGCGCGGCGAACCGCTCAAGGAACGCATCCAATGGTTGTTCGGCCGTGCGGCCCTCAAGGAGGTGGTGCGGCGTTGGATCCAAGAACAGACCGGACGCCTGCTCTATCCCTCCGACATCGTCGTCGGCCACGACCCGCAAGGGTCGCCGGTAATCGACGGTTGGTGGCGGGATTCGCTGATCGCGGCGCCCCAGGTCTCGCTGTCGCAGCATGACTCGACGTATCGCGCAGCGCTCGATCCGCCCGCGCATTTCGCGCGAACCCCTTCGGATCTCGGTGCCGTTCAGTGGTCCGATATCGAGGTTCATCAGTATGCAAAGGAGCTAGTTCTGTAATGAGCATCCCCGCCGGAGACACGCTGCCGACCATCGTCGCCATCGTGCAGGATTTGACCCAGGATTGGGGACTCGAGAGCACCGAGCCGCCGGGCGCGAGCACCTTGCTCGCGGCCGAACTACAGTTCACATCGGTCGACATCATCCAACTTTGCGTCGCACTCGAGGAGTGCTACGACCGTCGATTCGGCTTCCAAGACCTGCTCATGCGCGACGGCAGCTACGTGGGCGATCTGTCCATCGGCCAGCTGTCCGCTTTTGTCGACATTCAACTCAACAAGGAAGAAACCACTTCATGACGGTGCAGACACTTTTCATCGGTATGGACGGTGCTACGTTCACCGTGCTCAACGACCTGACCAAGCCCGCAACGGGCGAACCGGTGATGCCGTTCCTGGCGAAGATTTTTGCCGGCGGATCGCGTGCAAAACTCCGGTCCACGCCCAATCCGCTGACGCCCCCCGCCTGGGTTTCTCTGATGACGGGCCGCGGGCCGGGACATCACGGCGTCTTCGACTTCATTCGCGCCGAGGAACGCGGCGACGAAGTGTTCTTTACGTTGTACGACTCGCGCGATTGCCGGGTCGAAAGCATCTGGTCGATCGCCAGCCGCCAGGGCAAGCGGATAGCTGCGTTGAACTTTCCGTTCACTGCTCCGCCGCAGAAGGATCTCAACGGTTTCGTGGTCCCCGGGTTCATTCCGTGGCGCCATCTGCGCCGCAATACGCACCCGAGCACGGTCTACGACAAGCTCAAAGCCATTCCCGACTTCAACGCGCAAGAACTCGCCTGGGATTTCGAACAGGAGAAGCAGTCCGGCGACCAGCTGAGCGACCATGACCGTGAGGCCTGGGTGAGCTACCACCTGCCGCGTGAAAAGCAGTGGTTCAAGGTGGCCGAGTATTTGATGCGCGAGGAGGCGCCCGACCTGATGGCGGTGCTGTTCGACGGCGTCGACAAACTTCAGCATCAAGCCTGGCAGTTCGTCGATCCGGCTTATCAGACGGGTGAGGTGAGCGAGTATCACCAGCGGATGCGCGCTCTGTCGCTGAGCTATTTCCGGCAACTCGATGGCTTCATCGAAAAGCTCGTGACCGCCGCCGGTCCCGGCGTGCAGGTGTTCTTCGCTTCCGACCATGGATTCACCGCGTCCACGGAGATCGTGCGCATCAACGCCTTCCTCGCGGAAAAAGGCTACGTGCATTGGAAGGATATACCGGAAGGTGAGGCGGGCAAGCGGCGTGATAACAGCTACTTTGCCTTCCTCGATTGGAGCAAGACCACAGCCTATTGCCGCACCCCATCATGCAACGGAATCACCATTCGAGTGGCGCGCTCGCCCGGCGAGACCGGCATCGCGCCGGCCGATTATCAGGCGGTTCGCAGCCGCTTGATCCGCGATCTCGAAGATTTCAAGGACCCGGTGACCGGCGAGCGCATCATCACCGAGATTCACAAGCGCGAGGACGTATTTCCGGGGGTCGCGATGACGGATGCACCCGATCTGCAGCTGGTGCTGCGCGACTTCGGTTTCGTGTCCGTCAAGAACAAATTGCCGACGGTGGAAAAGCGCGAATACCCGGTGGGTACTCACCATCCCGACGGCGTGTTCATGGCATACGGACCCGGCATCGAGGCCGGCAAGATGCTTGGGCGGCGTCACATCACCGACGTGTCATCGACATTGCTGTACAGCCTGGGTCTCGCGGTGCCGTCGGACTTCGAGGGAGTCGTGCCGCCGGCCATGTTCACCACTGAGTATAAGGCGGCTCACCCGATCACCATCGGCGCGGCCACCCATGGCGGATCGAAGGAGATCCCCGCGGACGCCATGAGCGAGGACGAGAAGGGCAAGATCATGGAGCAACTCCAGATGCTGGGCTACATGGAGTAGAGGCATTGCCTACCGCAAACGTCAACGGCAGCCGGATCAATTTCGTCCAATTGTGCCAGTGCGATCAACCGGATCGCGAGGACTTGGTCATGGTGCACGGCTTGGCCGCGAACATGGCCTTCTGGTACTTCAAGTACGCCTGCGAACTCGCCCAGGAGTATCGGGTAACGGTGTTCGATCTGCGCGGTCACGGACGCTCGGAAATGACTGAATCGGGCTACACCCCGGCAAATCTCGCGCGCGACATGGCCGGCCTGATGGATCAGCTGAACATACCGAAGGCGCATTTCGTCGCGCATAGTTTCGGCGGCGTCATCGCGATGAATTTCGCCCTGCAGCATAAAGGACGGGTGCAGAGTTTGGTGCTCGCCGATACGCACATTGCCGCGGCCCGACACGTCAAGGATCAACGCGAGTGGGCCTATGGTCTGACCGTGCAGTCGATTCTGGACTTGCATGGCTTCGACCTCGATACCCGTGATCCGTACTTCGGTTACAAGTTGCTCACCCGTGTGGCGCAGAGGCACCTGAACGGAGTGGCCGTGCCGAGCGGGCTCGTCGACTTGATCAATCCGCTCACCGGCGGCGGCGGCGGACGCACCGCGGCCCAGTGGCTGAGGCTGATGGAAACCACGTCGGCCGAAGCCGAGATGATGGGCGATGACGGCCTGTCGCTCGAGGCGCTGCGCACCTTTGCATTCCCCATCATCGCCATGTACGGCGATCGCTCGCCCGCCCGATTGACCGGCACCGAACTGCTGGAAGTATGGCCACACGCCGAATTTCGCAACGTGCGCAATGCCGGCCATTTTTTCCCCGCTTCGAGGCATGATGAGGTGATCTCCGCGTGCCGCCGGTTCTGGCAGGGTGAGCTCGGGCACACTCAGCGCAGACACCGCTCAGGCGAGACTCAGCGCGGCTACTTTCGCAGCGACCGGATTTTCAAGGACACGCTGGGCTGGTACTTCACGACGCGCGAACTGCCTCGGATCGGCCCCTTCGCAGAGTTCGAGCAGGCTCAAGCCATTCTCACTCAAGCCGTTCTCAACAACATCAATGCCGAAACATGATGAGACGGGCGACCAATCGGCTCGGTATCAAGCTGGGTCTGGGCAAGGCCGATTTCAAACTGGTCGCATCCGGGGGCTTCGGCGACGGTTGCAATTCCTATACGCATTCGATGGCTTGGTTCAACCAGCGCCTGTACGTGACGACGATGCGCAACAATTTCGCGTTGATGCGCTCACGCCTGTCGATCGGCTTGCACACCTGGCCCGTTGAGACGCCCGCCGATCCCTTCGACTTGGACATGCGGGCGGAGATCTGGGCCTATGATCCGCTGACGGACATCTGGGAGCGCGCCTTCAAGGCGCCCATGATCATCGGCAGCCACGGCAAGCCGATAGCGCGCGACATCAGTTTTCGCAGCATCGCCGTGTTTCAGTCAGCGACGGAGTCCAAACCGTCTTTGTACGTCGGCACCTGGTGCCCCGCCCGGGGACCCGGTCCATTGATTCTAAGATCTGAAGACGGACGCGATTTCCAGCCCACCTGCGAACCCGGATTGGTCGGGCTGCCGGTGACGACGATACGCGCGCTGGTGCCATTCAAAGGCCGCATGTACACCACGCCGGCCGGGTCGCGCGGCGGCAATACGAACGTCTCGGGACATGCCGTCGTCTACGAGAGCCGCGATCCGGCGCGCGGCGTCTGGGAACCGGTCAGCGACTTCGGATTCGGCGATCTCGACAACAAGTCGCTGCATGAGATATGCGGGTTCGGCGACCACTTGTACGTTGGTACGCTCAACAACAACGGATTTCAGCTCTGGCGCAGCACCTGCGAAGGCCGTGCTCCCTACCGCTGGGAAATGATCATCCAGCGCGGCGCGTGGCGCGGACCTCTGAACCAGATAGCGCTCAGCATGTACCCCTTCAAGGGTGCGCTGTACTTGGGTACCGGAATACAGGGCGGCGGCATCGACAAGCAGAACAACATTGGGCCGGGGGCGGCGGAATTGATCCGCGTGCGCGAAGACAAGTCTTGGGACCTCATCGTCGGTCATTCGCGCGATACACCCGACGGCCGAAAGGAAGCGCTCTCCGGACGCGGGCCGGGCTTCGACAAGGTGTTCAACGGCTACTTCTGGCGCATGTGCGAACATGACGGCTGGCTTTACATGGGTACGTTCGAATGGAGTTCCGTGCTGGCCTACGTCAAACGCAGCAACTACAAGGGCGCTTTCGGACGCGTCCTGGGCCATGTCGGACCGCGCAACGTGCTCGAGTATCAATCCGGATTCGATCTATACCGCAGCAACGACGGCGAGAACTGGGTGCCGGTGACGACGAACGGCATGGGCAATCCTTACAATATGGGGTTGCGCACGCTCGAGTCGACGCCTCACGGGATGTTCATCGGAACGGCCAACCCGTGGGGCCCGAAAATCATGCCGCTCGACGGCGATGAATTCGAGTTCAACCCCCGCGGCGGATGCGAAGTGTTCTTTGCGCCGAGTACGCCATGACCATTGCCTTCGTTATCGGTACACAGAGGAACGCCAATGAACTGGGATCTCTTGAAGAAGATGACGGGGCTCGCGCTGCTGGGACTGCCGGCGGCAGGACAGCTTGCAGCCGTGCCGATGATTGAACTGATGATCGGAAGCCAATCCGCCGTTGCCGCAGGCATCGAGGACGAAAGCGAAACCGCTGCCTCGCTCAACGGAATTCGGGAAGTCAGTGCGTTCGACTTGCCGTCGGGCGCGCGCGTGGAGCGCGACATTTCCTATGGCAATTCTCCGGCGCAGCGCCTCGACGTGTATTTTCCGGCGGCGGCCGCCAAGGCCCCGGTAATCGTCATGGTGCACGGCGGCGGCTGGAGCCGGGGCAACAAGAGACTTTGGCGTGTCGTCAAGAACAAGGCGACGCATTGGGTCGGCAAGGGTTACATCTTCGTGTCGACCAACTACAGAATGGTACCGGAGGCGGATCCTGTGACGCAGGCTGATGACGTCGCGAAGGCATTGGCCTTCGTACAGTCGCAGCTTCGTACGTGGGGCGGCGATCCGGCGCGCGTCGTCCTCATGGGGCATTCGGCCGGTGCGCATCTTGTGGCATTGCTGACCGCCGATCCGTCGATTGCGGCACGCCAAGGAGCGGCACCGTGGCTCGCGACCGTTTCCCTCGACAGCGGCGCCATGGATGTCGAGCAAATCATGCGTGCTCGACACCTAAGGCTGTACGACATCGCTTTTCGGAACGATCCGACGTATTGGCATCAGGCCTCCCCGACGCAACGGCTGACGGGAAAGCCCGCGGCGCCGATGCTGCTGGTGTGCTCCACGCGTCGTGCAGACTCCTGTCCTCAGGGTCGTGCATTGGCGGCCAAGGCGGCGGGTTTCGGCGGGCGCGTCGATGTGTTGCCGGTGGATTTGTCGCATGCAGAGGTCAACGACTTCCTGGGTAGCCCGAGTGCGTACACGAGCGGCGTGGACGCTTTCTTGAAGTCGCTGGGCATGCCGTAGCTCGAACAGGCCGTCGCGCAACGCTTACTGCAGGACGGCTCCGGTTTGCTCCACGCCGCTCATCCACGCGCGCCGAATCAGACGACCGCAGACCGCAGAGTGATAGCCTTCGTACTGGCCATTGGTCCGGGCATTGAGAACCGAGCGCGCAATGATCCCGTAGTAAGTCTTGGTCTTGTCGATCCAGGGATAAAACCCCAGCGCTCCGGGGCTGCTGAACGCGCCGTCACCGACCAACGGGTCGTCTTCAATCCAATGGCCAGGCCATAGTGCCAAGCCTCGGCATTGCCGGACGCCGTCGCGACAGGGCTTTGTCCCGCCACCGCGATACAGCCCGCCACGGTCGAATTGGTGCAGACCGCATCCGCCGACAACGTGGCGCTCATCTGGTAGTGACCGGTCAGTATCCGTCGCAGGAACAGCGCATAGTCGCTCGCCGAGGTGTAAACACCGCTCGCGGGAATCGCGTCGGTATAGACGAAATTCAAGTCCGTATCCAGCATCGCCTGAATGTCGTTCTGCAACTTCAGGATGCCGTCGCCCCCGAGACCCATGATCTTGGTCGCGTGTTCCTCCATGTGCGCCGTGTCCGAGGATGCGAAGGTCTCGGCCGATGCGGCCAATGGATGGGTGGTCCCATCGGTCAACGTTCCCGTGACCGTCAGTTGCTGCGTGCCCCCTGGCGCCAACGAGACGGTGAGCGGCGCCAACGCGATGGATGCGAGGGTCGGAGCAACAATGGCGGTGGTGCCCTTTCCGCCTCCGCATGATGCCTGTGTGAAGGCCACTATCAGCAGCAGGCAGGCGGAGGCAGTTCTAGATCCCTTGGGGTGCCACATGCGAGTCCATCATATCCGACAGGCGCCGCGCCGGACCTAATCGAAGCTTCCCTACTTCGTGACTACCGGCGCCTTGGGAATGACAGGTACCTGGAAGTACATGAGCTGCTCTATCGGTCCGTTGACGAACTGCTGGAATACCGGAATGGGGGACGTCGATCGCCCGGGCGCCTCGAGGCGCGGATTTCCATAGTACAGGGCGCTGCCCGGCGGCGGCGGCGTATGCAGCAGCCCCTGAGTCAGCGTAAAGGTATTGCCGTTATCGGTGCTCTGCAGCACTTCGGCGGATTGCAAATTGTTCACCATGATGACCAAATTGCCGGCGGCAAGCACCGTCTGCGGGTACGCAGCATTGATGGCGGAAGTGGTCAACGGGCGCACGGAACCCCAGAGGCCGGTGCTGCTGATGTACCGCATATAGAGCAGTTGCTGATTCGCGATGAATGCCAGATGCAGATTGTTCTGGCCATCGGCGATCACGCTGTAATGACTGTTATAAGGATCTTGCGAGTACGGAGGCAGGCCGGTGTACATCTGCGTCGTGTCCCACGGCGAGTTCATGGTCGCACCATTGAGGCGATGCGCCCAATACATCGACGCACCGCTCTGGTAAATCATTCCTATGCCGCCGGTGTACGGAACCGGACGCAAACTATGCTGCACGTAGGCATCCGGGCCGCCGAACACGAGCGAGGTCAAATACCACGTCAGCGATTTCGCCGGGCGATATGCCAGCATCTCTTGATAGGTCAGCGTGGTGCGATCCTGCGCGGTGAACCCGCACCAGACGTTGCCGAGCGAGTCCAAGGCGAATGCCGGGTTGGACCCAGAGAAGGTTGCAGTCGACACGGCGGTCTGCAGGGCGGCCAATGTCCAGGTTTGGCCGCTGCCGTTATAGGCGGCAGCCACGTACATGATGTTACCGGTGGCCTGCGAGGTCGCGTAGGCGATGAGGAGACTGCTACCGGTGCCGACCGTGGCCAGCCATCCGTCCGACGTGGAAAACGCATCGGTATCCGGCAACGTGAATTCCTGAAACCACGTGACGCCGTTGTCAAAGCTGCTGAACAACGCAAGGCTATCGCCGGTGGGCACGCTGCCACGATTGACCATGAGATGGATCGCGCCGTCGCTGGTCTGCCAGCTATGCTGCTGATTGCGGTAGGAGATCATCCTATCGGCGGTGCTGGTGATGCTGGTGACGGTGGGGTAAATACTGACGGCTTGAGCCGTGACATTTTGTGCAACGACGATCAGCAGTGCGGACGCCAAACAATGCAAAGTCCAACGCGCGACCGAATGCGCTATCCCGATTGTCATTACTCACATCCCTACCGTAAATGTTCGTTGTTATCGGAAGTAATTGCTTTACAGCAACTTCCGTATCTCCTCTTGGATTTTACTGGGTGCAGGAACGGTCGTCAAAATCCGCACGATTATGTTTCGTGCGAGCTGCATTTATGTCAAAAGCCATCCCAGCGGCGCGCATTGTCTAGTTCGGTACTGCCCCAGTCTGTTCGACGCCCGTCATCCAGGCACGACGAATCAATCTTCCGCATACCGCCGAGTGATAGCCCTCGTACTGGCCATTGGTCTGAGCATTCAAATCCGAGCGCGCAATGATTCCGTAATATTTCAGCCCGCTGTCGACCCACGGGTAGAAGCCAAGCGCTCCAGGGCTGCTGAACGACCCGTCGCCGACCACCGGATCGTCCTCGATCCAATGTCCCAGGGAATAGTGCCACGCTTCGGCGTTGTTGGAAGCCGCGGCGATGGGACTCTGCCCCGGCACCGCATTGCAACCGGGCACGGTCGAGTTGGTGCAGACGGCATCCGCCGACAATGTGGAACTCATCTGATACTGCTTGGACAAAATACGGCGCAGAAACAACCCATAAGCGTCCGCGGAAGTATAGCCACCGGCCGCGAGCAGGGGATCCGTATAGGCGAAGTTAAAGTCCGCGCCGAGCTCGGACTGGATCGCGAGCTGCAACTTGTCGACGCCGTCAGCGCCGAGCCCCATGATTTTGGTGGCGTGTTCCTCCAAATGATCACTGTCGTACCAGAACTTGCCCACCGCGGCGGTATTCGCGACAGTCGGGTCGGGTGTTGCCGGCAACCCTGCCAGGCAACCATCTATTGTATCCGTCAATTTGCAGGTGGCTGAATTCGGCGGAAAATTCCCCAGGTACGTATACCCGCTAGTGAAGTTCAAATAGGGAATGTCATAGGGCACGCTCGCCGGCGTTTCGCCGAGAATGACCGCGGAGCCGCGCACTTCGACCACATACGCCGCGTAAACCCATTTAGAAGCGGAAGCGACCGACCAGTTGGTGGCGGAGGTGATGGCGTTCCCCTTCGGATCGAGGGCGAGTCCGGAAGCGTCAGCGTGCACACCCGATACCAGTGCACCCGACGCATCGCCAATCTCCCAGTAGTACGCCGTGTCGATCAGGGGCGCGGCACATTGCGAGTTGTTGTTGGCGGTGGCGGTCGCCGCCGACTTGCTGTTTGCGGTAGGTCCGATGACTGCGGCGGCCGTCGCAGTCACGACCGTCGAGCCGGCCACCGCGGTTTTGACGCCGGACGCCGTATCGGTGGCCGTGATCGTCGCGCTGGCCCCAGCCGTCGCGCCGGCGGCGACCGTTACGATGCCCGCCGCACTCACCGTGGCGACCGCCGTGTTCGACGACGCGAAAGTCTCATCGGACGCGGCCAATGTCTGCATCGTGCCGTCGCTCATGGTGCCGCTGACCGTCAGCTGCTGGGTGCCCCCAGGCGCCAGCGACACGGTCAACGGCGACAGGGCGATCGAAGTCAGCGTCGGAGCCGGCGCCAAGGCCGATGATCCGCCGCCCCCGCAGGACACCACCAGGATCGCGCCCAACAGCACTGCGCTGCGACTCGCCGTTCCAGCGTACTTGATCCACATTCGTCTTGATCCTCTCATGAAAGTCCATCCCTGCCCGATATTGTCAAATTCGGGAAACATCGTTGTCGTAACGCGCCACCCGCCGCTACGTTGACAGATATGCCCTTAACCATCACTGTACCCTGATCGGGCATAGAATCGAGAACAGGTTTCAACACTATGTACGAGGCATTTTTTGGGCTGACTTGCGAACCGTTCTCCGTCGCCGCCGATCCACGCTTCATTTACCTGAGCCCAAAACATCGGCAGGCGCGGGCGCACCTGCGGCATGGCTTGCGGCGGGGCGCAGGGTTCATCTTGCTGACCGGCGAGATCGGCGCGGGCAAAACGACCGTCTGCCGCTTGTTCCTCCGGGAAATGTCCGCCACCGTCGACGTGGCCTACGTGGTCAATCCCAGACTGGACGCGCGCGCTCTGCTGACTCGGATATGTGAGGACCTGAGGGTCGATGCGCCCCCGGGGACAGCCGATCTCATCGATGCCATCCACGGACACCTGCTGCTCGCGCATTCGCAGGGCCGCCGCACCTTGATCGTCGTCGATGAGGCCCAGGCGCTATCGATCGACGTATTGGAACAATTGCGATTGCTGACGAATCTGGACTCGACCGGCGGCAAACTCCAAGTATTCCTCATCGGACAGCCAGAGCTTCGCACCATGCTGCAGCTGCCGGTGCTCGAACCCGTAGCGCAACGGATGGTGGCTCGCTTCCACTTGCCGGCCCTGCAGGAGTCCGAGACCGCACGTTACATCGCTCGCCGCCTGACTGTGGCGGGGCTCGTCGAAGCGGTGCCCTTCGACGATGAGGCGCTAGCCGCCATCCATCGGCGCTGCGGTGGTATTCCACGGCGCATCAACGTTCTTTGTGATCAAGCCCTGCTCGCGGCCCAAGCGGCAGGCACCCGCCGAATCAATAGAGAGATGATCGAATCAGTTGCCGCCGACGTGTTCGATGACCCGCCGGTGATCGCACAGGCGCAGGACCCCGTGGTCGAGGCCGCGCCCCACCCCGCTGCCCCCCTGAACACCAGACCACACTGGGCCGCGCTGGCGGCCGTCGCGGTGGGCGCGCTGGTCGTGGGCGCCCTGCTTGGACAGGGTCACCTCACCGGAGTCTCGCCTGCCGCTCCGGTGGCCTCGAACCCGGCGCCGACGCCCGTAAGTCAGGCGCCCATAACTCGGGCGTCCGCAACGCAGGCGCCCCCGCCGGCGGGACCCGGCACGTCTGTCGCTGACGATCCCGCTCTTGCGAAGCGCGCGAGCCCCACTAGTCCCGTCGGTCCCGCTGCGACTGCGGCCGTGGCCGCGACGCCTCAATACACCGGCATGCAAAGCGTCCTCAACGTGTCGACCAGTGACGAGTGGTCGGCTTGGCGCGTTCTGGCACGCGCTTGGGGAGTCAATCCGGCGCAGGGCCAACCGTGCGTCATGGTGATGAGGCTCGATTTACGGTGCTACCGCACTAACGGCGGTTTGGAAGACATTCGCCAGCTCGGCAGACCCAGCATACTGAAGCTCGGCGGCAACGACGGACGTGTCGCCTACGCTGTGCTGGTAGGCTTGACTGCCGATAGCGCCACGTTCGCGGGCGACGGTCCGGAAGCGACCGTGCGGCTCGCCGAGCTCGCGGGTCGATGGCACGGGGAATTTGGCACCCTGTGGCGCCCGCCTCCGGGATACCGAGTGGGCGATTCCATGAACGCCGGAAATGCCGTCACCGGCTGGATGGACCAGCGCCTCACCCTCTTGGATGCAGCGCCGCCGGCCAACGGCGCGCTGCGCGCCAATGCCCCGTCCGCGCCGTCCAGCGACGCCGCGCTGCTCACCGCACGCGTATCGGCATTTCAACTCTCCCACGGGCTGCAACCTGACGGCTTAGCGGGGCCGATGACGTTGATGCAGCTCAATCGTGCCAGCGGAATTTCGGAACCACGGCTGCGCACCGAGCCCTGAGCTGCGGCGACAGAGAGGGGTTTCTTGTGTAGAGTTTGGCGACGCCTCGCATCACCGTCCTATCAAGGAGTTGACACGCCTATGTTCAAGAAGCTCGCCTACGCCGCCGGCATTTCCCCCATGCTCAGCTTCATTGCAATGTCGGCTTGGGCCGATACGCCGCCCCCACCTCCGCCGCCTCCTCCTCCTCCT
>JANXZQ010000024.1 GCA_025355445.1 Gammaproteobacteria bacterium | reverse complement strand
CAGCCGGCTGACGGTAAGCATCGGCGCCGCCTTCATCCTGCCGAGCAGCACTCGAACCTACGAGGGACTCATCCAACTGGCCGACGAAGCCTTGTACAGCGCCAAGGAACAGGGCAGAAATCGCGTGGTGGTGATGGAAGCCGAATATCAGACCTTGCGCACCGGCCGCTTCGAAAAGCGCCGCGGTCAGCGGGCGCTGTAGCGGCCCACGGCTCAAGCCCGATAAATCGCGATGCTTGGCTGTCCGCCGTCCTTTCTGCAGGCGCGAAACATACCTTCTGAGTTGAACTCCATCGCGATCTCGCCGTTGCGGTCGATGGCGATGACTCCTCCCTCGCCGCGCAGCGCAGGCAGTTCCTCCAGCACGACTTCCCGTGCGGCGTCGCGCAAAGAGCGGCCCCCGAAACGCATGCGCGAGCAAATATCGTGCGCCACTGCGGCGCGGATGAATATCTCCCCATGTCCGGTCGCCGAGACGGCGCAGGAGCGGTCGTCCGCATAGGTGCCCGCGCCGATGATAGGGGAATCGCCGATGCGGCTGTAGCGCTTCCCCGTCATGCCACCCGTGGAGGTCGCCGCCGCCAGCCGTCCGTCGACGTCCAGCGCGACCGCGCCCACGGTGCCCACATGAGAAATCGTCAGCGCCGACAGTGCGACGTCGCCGCCGCGGATGCGCTCGAGCTGCTGCCAGCGCTCGGGGGTATAAAAGTAGCTTTGCGGCACCAGTGCCATGCCGCGGCTTAGGGCAAATTCCTCTGCGCCCGCTCCGTTCAACATGACGAATTCCGAATGCTCCATGACGGTGCGCGCCAATTCGATCGGATTTCTGATGTGGGTCACGCCGCACACTGCGCCCGCTTGCAGCGTGCGGCCGTCCATGATTGCCGCATCCAATTCGTTGTGGCCGTCGAGCGTGAATACGGACCCGCGCCCGGCGTTGAACAGCGGATTATCCTCGAGCGCCATGACGGCGCGCATCACCGCGTCCAAGCTGGTGCCCCGGCCTTGCAGCACCGAGTAGCCGGCTTCGAGCGCCGCAGCCAGGCCCGCCTGATATTTCAGCTCGCGCTCGCCGCTCATTTCCGCGCGCGGCAAAGTACCGGCACCGCCATGAATTGCTAGTGCAAACATCTGCTGTTTCCCCTGGTCGCTCCAACGCCGCAAGGCTATCATCAAACGCAGATGAATCCATTTCCCAAGACAGGGGCTATCAAGAGCCTGCTTATCGCGAATCGGGGTGAAATTGCCATTCGCGTGATGCGTGCCGCGACCGAACTCGGCATCCGCACCATTGCCATTCACTCGCAGGAAGACCGCTTCTCGCTGCATCGGACCAAAGCCGATGAAAGCTACTTGGTGGGCGAGGGCAAAGGCCCGATCGAGGCTTACCTCGATATCGCGGACATCATTCGCATCGCGATGGAAGCCCGCGCCGATGCGGTGCATCCGGGCTACGGCTTTTTGTCCGAAAGTCCCGAGTTTGCGGAGGCCTGTGCGGCCGCCGGCATCGTGTTCGTGGGGCCGCTTCCCGACACCATGCGCAGGCTGGGCAACAAGGTCGAAGCGCGCAATTTGGCGCAGGCGGCGGGAGTGCCCGTGATGCCGGCGACGCCGCCGCTCCCGGCCGACGACTCGCAAGTGCTTGCCATGGCGCATGCGGTGGGCTTTCCCATGATGCTGAAAGCAAGTTGGGGCGGAGGCGGGCGCGGCATGCGGGTGGTCGAAGACGACAAGGAACTCATCGAGAGCGTCGCGGGCGCGAGACGAGAAGCGAAAGCCGCCTTCGGCAAGGACGAGGTCTACCTCGAGAAGCTGATCCGGCGGGCACGGCATGTCGAGGTGCAAATAGTCGGCGACTCGTACGGCAACCTGGTGCATCTCTATGAGCGTGACTGCACGGTTCAGCGCCGCAACCAAAAAGTCGTGGAACGCGCGCCGGCCGCTTTTTTGTCGGACGGGCAGCGCGCCGAACTGTGCGAGGCGGCGCTCAAGATCGGACGCGCCGTGGCCTATCGCGCCGCCGGCACGGTGGAGTTTCTGCAGGACGCCGATACAGCCAAATTCTATTTCATCGAGGTCAACCCGCGAATACAAGTCGAGCACACCGTCACCGAATGTGTGACGGGGATCGACCTGGTCAAGGCGCAAATCCGCATTGCGGCCGGCGCGCGCATCGGCAGCGGCGAGAGCGGCGTGCCGCGGCAGGAAGAAATTCGTGTCAATGCGCACGCACTGCAATGCCGTGTCACGACCGAAGACCCGGAGAATAATTTCGTGCCCGATTATGGCCGCGTCACGGCCTATCGCAGTCCGGCCGGTTTCGGCATCCGGCTCGACGCCGGAACCGCTTACGCGGGCGCCATCATCACGCGCTTCTACGATTCGCTGCTGGTCAAGGTGACCGCATGGTCGCCAACCCCGGAAGAGACCATTGCGCGCATGCACCGGGCGCTGTGTGAGTTTCGAATTCGCGGCGTGGTGACCAACTTGCGGTTCCTCGATCAGCTGATCATGCATCCGCGCTTTGCCTCCGCCGACTACACCACGAAGTTCATCGATCAAACACCGGAACTGTTCCGCAGTCCCCGCAAACGCGATCGGGCGACGAGGCTGCTCTCTTTCATCGGTGATGTGATCGTCAACGGCAATCCCG
>JANXZQ010000023.1 GCA_025355445.1 Gammaproteobacteria bacterium | reverse complement strand
GGCGCCAGCAGATCCGGCCACTATTCGCGCGCGCCACGCCGGCATCGACGATCTGCGCGGCCGCCTCGATTTGCGCGAGGACTTGGCTGTGCTCGGCCAACCGGAGCCCATCACCTTGCAGTCCGAGACCCTCCTTGCCTGGGCCCGAGCACCGAATCAGCTGGACCAGGCATGGATACGCTGGACGGCGCCGCTGTTGGGCGGTCTCGCCTTGGCGACGGCCATCGCGTGGGGCGTTACCGGAGCCTTGTATCCGCTGCTCGCCGTGCTGCTGGCCGAAACCGCGGTCGCCTATCTTCTGAAAGCCCGCATTCACCAGGCGATTGCCGCCGTGGAGAGCGCCTACGAAGACCTGAAGGGCCTGTCGCTGCTGTTAAATCGAATCGAGGCCGAGCACTTCGACGCCGCGCCGCTGCGCGCCCTCGTGCTCAAGCTGTCCTCGCATTCGCAGAGCGCATCGGCCACCTTCTCGCAGCTGGCCACAATCGTCAATTTTGTCGAGTCGCGGCGCAACCCCTTATTGGCACCGTTACTGCTGTTGGTGATGTACCCGCAGCAAGTTGCGCTGGCCGCCGAGCGTTGGCGCAGGACTCATGGCGAAGTCATCGGCTCCTGGCTCGATGTGCTCGGCGAAATCGAGGCGCTGCTGTCGCTCGCTCGCCACGCTTACGAATCGCCGGACGATCCGTTTCCAGAATTCATCGAGGGCACCGCGACATTTACAGCCGTGGATCTCGGCCATCCATTGATCCCAGCTGCTGCGCGCGTATGCAACGACGTGGATATTTCCGGCGCCACCCGTATCTTGCTGATCAGCGGCTCGAATATGTCGGGCAAGAGCACCTTGCTGCGCACGGTGGGCATCAACACCGTACTTGCGATGGCCGGCGCCCCCGTGCGCGCCAAGCGCCTGCTGCTCACGCCGCTGCAGGTGGGGGCCAGCATCCGCGTCAACGATTCGCTGCACGAAGGCAGCTCGCGCTTCTACGCCGAGATCACGCGGCTGCGCCAATTGTTCGAGCCGGCAGAGCTGCCGCTGCTGTTTCTGCTGGACGAATTGCTGCAGGGGACGAACTCGGCGGACCGACGCATCGGCGCCCACGGTGTGATCCGCGCTCTGATCGAGCGCGGCACCATCGGCTTGATCAGCACTCACGACCTGGCGTTGACGCACATCGATGGTCTGGCTGCGGGCGCCCTGGAAAACGTTCACTTCCAGGATGAACTGATCGACGGCAAGCTGAAATTCGACTTCAAGCTGCATTCCGGCGTCGTCACCAAGAGCAACGGCGTCGAGCTTATGCGCTCGATCGGCCTTGAGGTTTGAGTTGGCCTCGCCTGTTATTTCGCCGGCGTCCACACCTTCAGCGGACCGTGCGCAGCGGCGTGCGCAAAATCATTGTCGGTAGTCAGCAACAGCAACCCGTGACGCACGCACAGTTGAGCCAACAGCGCATCGATGCAGCTCTTGAAGGATCAGACCGGTGGTTACAATGGCCTCTCCGCCTGCAAGGGCCGAGCGCAATGCCGCAACCTGCGGTGACCCACCGGCAAATGCGCTTCACATATCAATGAAAATTCCGCGACGCCACGACGAGATCGCCCAGCATCGCCGAGAGATTCGTCAGGCGATGCGCAATCACATGCTGCACGTCGCCCTCCCGCTGCAGCTTGCCCTGCACTTCCAGTAACCGTGACTCGAGCAAGGCCGCGCGCTGCTCCACCACGACGCGGTTCCACACGATCAAATTCACATATCCGGTTTCGTCTTCCATGGTGACGAAGACCACACCGCTCGCGCTGCCCGGTCTTTGGCGAGTGATGACCAGTCCCGCAGTCCTTACCCATTGCCCATCCGGCTGGGCCCACAGATCCTGGGTCTGCAGCACCCCGCGCTTCTGCAGCTTCTCGCGCAACAGGCTCAAGGGATGGCGGCGCAACGTAAGCCCGGTGCTGCCATAGTCGGCGACGATGTCCTGGCCCTCGCGCGGGGCGCGCAGCAGCGGGATGCCCTCCTCCTGCGCCGTGGCGGCCGGCAGCAGCGGCAGGACACTCTCCACCCCCGTGACTTGCCAAACCGCGCGGTGCCGGTGTCCCGCAAGGTCTGCCAGTGCGTCCGCGGCCGCCAGCGCTTCGAGATCGCGCCGCTGCAATTCTCCGCGCTCCGCTAGATCGGCGATCGAGTCGAAGGCACGTAATGCCCGCGCCGTGAGCAACCGCGCCGCGCCTTCTTTCGATAAATGCTTCACCAGACGCAGGCCCAAGCGCAGCGCAGAGCTGTCGTCGGCGCGCCGTTCCAGCGTGCAATCCCATTGGCTCACGGTCACATCGACGGCGCGCACTTCGACTCCGTGAACGCGCGCATCGCGCACCAATTGTGCCGGTGCATAAAATCCCATCGGCTGGCTGTTGATGAGCGCTGCGCAAAACGCCGCAGGCTCGTAGTGCTTCAGCCAAGCGGAGGTGTACACGAGGAGTGCGAAGCTGGCGGCATGAGACTCGGGAAATCCGTAATCGCCGAATCCCAATATCTGATTGAATATCTGATGCGCGAAACTCTCGGGATAGCCGCGCTCGCGCATGCCGTCGATGAGCTGGCGCTGGAAAGGCTCCAAGCCGCCCTTGCGCTTCCAGGCCGCCATGGCGCGGCGCAAGCCGTCCGCCTCGCCCGGGGAAAATCCGGCGGCGACGATGGCCAATTGCATGACCTGTTCCTGAAAAATCGGCACGCCCAAGGTGCGCGCGAGCACTTCCTCGACCGCCTTGCTCGGATAGGTCACCGGCTCCTCGCCGTTGCGGCGGCGCAGGTAGGGATGCACCATCTCTCCCTGGATGGGGCCTGGCCGCACGATGGCTACTTCGATCACCAAGTCGTAGTAATTTTGCGGCCGCAGCCGCGGCAGCATGGACATCTGCGCGCGCGATTCGATTTGAAATACGCCCGTGGTGTCGGCGCGGCAAATCATCTCGTATACGGCCTTATCCTCGGGCGGCACGCTCGCCAAATCGAGCTTCCCGGGCGCAGGTGCGCCGGGCCGTGCCGGCCCGCCGAATTGATTGATCAGATTAAATGCGCGGCGTATCGCGCTCAGCATCCCCAAGCCCAGCACATCCACTTTCAGCAGCCCCAGCGCGTCGAGATCGTCCTTGTCCCACTCGATCACCGTGCGCTCGGGCATGGCCGCGTTCTCGATGGGCACGAGTTCATCCAAGCGTCCGCGCGCAATGACGAAGCCGCCCACATGCTGCGAGAGATGACGCGGGAATCCCAAGATGTCGGCCGTGAGCGCAATGAGGCGCGCAATCACCGGATCGTCCGGATCGAAACCGGAGGCGCGGATGCGCTCGGGATCGATGCGCTGGCCATCCCACCATTGCATGCCGCGCGCCAGCTGGTCCACTTGCGCAAGGTCCAGTCCCAGCGCCTTGCCGACGTCGCGCAGAGCGCTGCGCGGGCGGTAGCAAATGACGGTGGCCGCCAGCGCCGCGCGCTCGCGGCCGTACTTCGTATAGATATACTGAATCACTTCCTCGCGCCGCTCGTGCTCGAAATCCACGTCGATATCGGGGGGTTCGTTGCGTTCCTTGGAAATGAAGCGCTCGAACAGCATGGCCATGCGCGAGGGATCCACTTCGGTGATTCTCAGGCAGTAGCAAACGGTGGAGTTGGCCGCCGAACCGCGGCCTTGACACAGAATTCCCTGCGAACGCGCATGTTCGACGACATCGTGCACGGTCAAAAAGAACGGTTCGAATTTGAGTTCCGCGATCAAACGCAATTCGTGCTCGATGTTCTCGCGCACCGCGGGCGGCACGCCCGCAGGCCAGCGATACGCACAGCCGCGCAGGGTCAGCTCCCGCAGATGACTGGTGGGAGTGGCGCCCGCAGGCACGATTTCCTCCGGATACTCATAACGCAATTCATCGAGCTTGAAACTGCAGCGCTCGGCTATGGCCAGTGTTTGTTCGAGCAGCGGCGCGGGATACAGCTCGCGCAGGCGTTGCAGGGGACGCAGGCAGCGCTCGCCGTTCGGAAACACGGCAAACCCCAAGGTCTGCAGCGGCGTGTTCAGGCGGATCGCCGTCAGCACATCCTGCAGGGCGCGGCGGCTGCGCCGATGCATGTGCACATCGCCTGCGGCGACGGTGGGCAACTCCAGCGTCCCGCCCAACGCTTGCAGCGACGCCAAGCGCCGCATGTCGAAGCCGCCGGTCAGCAATTCCACGCCTATCCATAGACGCTCCGGGAAGCGCTCGCGCAGCCACCGGCCGTCCTGTTCCTGCCGCGGCA
>JANXZQ010000019.1 GCA_025355445.1 Gammaproteobacteria bacterium | reverse complement strand
CGACGTGCCGCGCGGGCCGGGTGAATTGTCAAAACTTGAGGTAAAGTAAAAAACCAACACGCATATCGGATGCGATCCCTCGCGTTGCATTACGGCGAAGAACAACATGGTTGAGTTTGGCGTTTTCCTATCAGCAGCGTGGCGCCGTCTGCCGGGACTGGCCTGCGCCTTGCTGCTGCTGGCTCCGACGGCAGTGCTCGCTCAATCGGCCGACTTGATGCGGGCCTACCAGAATTTCGAAGCGGCCAAGGCCGCCGATAAAGTAACGGACGCGCTCAAGTTTGGCGAGGCTGCTCTTAAGCTCACGGAAGAAGGCGGCGATAAGCCGTCTCTCGTGGCGCTGCTGCGCACCCTCGGGGACTACGCGGCGCAGGCGGGACAGGATCAGGCAGCCACCCTCTACTACGAGCGCGCGCTGACACTGCAGGAATCCTCCTTGGGCGCCGATCACCCGGATCTGGTGCCGCTGCTGAGCGCCTTGGCAGATTTGAACGTCAAGGCCAAACGCTACTCCGAAGCCGCCGTCTTCGAACAGCGCATCCTCGGCATCGAACGGCTGGTGTATGGCGAGCACCATGAAAATGTGCTGGCGACGCTCGGCAAGCTCAAGGACATTTACCGCGCCGCCAATGACGCCGAAGGACTGGCGCGCATCAATTCCCAACTACAGGCACTGGCCGCAGCCGAGAGCACTCGCGGATTGCCGGGGCCTGTCGGCATTGCAGGAGCCGGCCGCCGCTACAAGCAAAACCAGGGCTTCGCCACCGTGCGGGTTTTCTACGGCACGAACCGCGTCCCGAGCGGGGATGCGAAACCCGCGCTGTTTTACGGCAAGGGACGAGGCGATCTGCAATACGGCTACCTGAACGTCACCATACCGCAAGTCCATAAGGAGGCGGAACTCGAGACCCAGCCGCGCTGGGCCGAATACACTCTCGGCATTGACGAGGCGTCGATGCGGCGCCGCTACGTGCTGCTGGATCAGGTCACCCCCCTGGCAAAAGATGACTTCGTGCGCACTCTGCGCCAGCAAGTCAAAGACTCGCCGTCCAAAGACCTGTTCATCTTTGTGCATGGATTCAACAATACGTTCGAAGATGCGGCCAGACGCGCGGCGCAGATGGCCTATGATTTGGACTTTGACGGCACGCCGCTGCTCTATAGCTGGCCGTCGCAGGGCAGCGCAACCGCGTATGCGGTCGATGAAGCCGCTGTCGGCATCAGCGGCCGTAAGATGGCCGACTTCCTCGAAACCGTGGTGGCTCAATCCGGCGCCGAACGCATTCACCTGCTTGCCCATAGCATGGGAAATCGTGCATTGATCGAGGCCCTGCAGACGTATCTCGCAAAGCGAGCGCCGGATCAGCGCCAGCACATATTCGGCCAGATCGTATTCACCGCGCCGGATGTGGACCGCGATTACTTCGTCGACGCCATCGGTTCGCTGCGCAGCGCCGCCGAGCGCGTCACCTTGTACGCCTCCGGCAACGACTACGCGCTTCGCAGTTCACAATTCCTGCACGGCGCGCCGCGCGCCGGTACCGCCGGAGACTTCATCATCAGGCTGGCCGGGCTCGATACCATCGACATGTCCTCGGTGCCCGCCGACGCCTTGGGCCACAGTTATTTTGCCGCTAATTCGGGCGCGATCTACGACATGTTTCGTCTGCTGTGGCGCGGCGATCCGCCGCCCCAGCGCTGCGGAATGAGCGACCGCAAAGGACACGATGCTCTGGCCGTATGGTGGTTCAACGCAGATGCGTGCAAGGGCGATGACATGCTGGAAGCCGGAGTGATGCTCAAGCGATTCGGCGATCTGGCGCGCACCCGGGTCGAGACCAATTTGCAAACGCTGACCGATCCGTCGCAAATCAAGGAGTGGAAGCTGATCTTGAAACGGCTCGACAACCTGATGGCGCCGGTCGCTCCGCAAGGCGGGCTGGCTAAGTGAACATCGTCTTCGTGCGGCGGGTGTGCGGCCTGCTTTGCGTGTCCCTGCTGCAGATGCCGGCGGTTTGCGCGGCGCCGGCGGCGCACGAAACCATCGAGTTGCGTGCCTACGTTGACGATTCCTGCATCATCGCCGATGAACCGTTTTTCCTGCCGGTGAGCGGCAATGCGGAGCAAGGCACGGCAAAATTTCTGCCCTTGCTCGGTCTGGTCGTGGGCAAGCTCGCCGAGCTATTCGTGAATCACCAGCTTCAAGCCTCCGCCAACCGCATCAAATCGGGCGCGGCGCGCAAGGACACGCGCTATGCGGTGATCAAGCAGATGAATCTTTACCGCGTCGACTTCCAGCCGGTGCCGACCCTCGGCATCAACGCCAAGCTCGGCTGCATGACCATCGTCGCCGCCGACTTCAAGCCCGACCCCGCGCAGTGCGGCGCCGGGTACCTGCCGAAGGAGCTGACCAAGGAGAGCCGCGACCTGCCGCAAAGCGAGTGGCGGACGTCGCGCGCCGATGAGTCCCTCGAGAATCAGCTGCGGCGCGCCGATATATGCGTGAACGGCAAGGCCAAAGCGGTGTACGAAGCGCGCTTCGAGTTCTCCAAGGACGGCACCGCGTACCGGCTCAAAGACGCCGGCTACCATGTCGAAGCACTGCTCACGACCTCGGACAAGGGCGCATCGCGCGCCACCGTCTACACGCTGAAGATCTCCAATCCGGGCGCCACCGATCAGCAGGAAGTCCTATCGAGTGCCTGGGTCAACCTCGGAATGGTGACCGCAGGATCGCATGCCGGCGCTCCGGCGGCGGACAAGGCGCCCTGGCTGCGGGTGCCGCCCATGTCGAGCGAAGCGCGCCGGGTATATGAAGAGAAGACCAAAGTCCATCAAGAAGTAACGGGAGAAATCGAGGCGCTGAAGCGCGCCCTGACGCGCAACCAACGAGAGCTGGCCGGTCTGGATCAGCGCATCCCCACGGCCGCCGCGGATACCGGCGACGGCCTCAAGCAGGAGCGGACCCGGGTTGCGGTTCAAATCCAGACGCAGGAAGCCGAGCTCGACGCGCGCAAGGCGGAATACCAGGATTTGCCGCGCACACCCCTCGAGTTCATGCCCGTCACCATCGAAGTGGCGGTGACGGAAACGGAGTCGGAGAAGAAGGCGCAGCTCGCGCTGGCCGACATCATCGGCCGCAACAGCGACCTGGTCGGTTCAGCGGTGGGCGGATTGTTTTCCAAATCGATCGCGCTGACCGACATCAACACCGATGCGGATCCCGCCCACGAATTGCAGAGCGCGCGTGCGGCCTACTACGACGCCTTGGTGGAAGCCCAAAGCAGCATGGCCGGCAAGAGCAGCGCCGATTCGCAGCGTAAGCTTGCCGCCATGAAGGATAAGTACAACGAAGCCCGGCGAATGCAGGGATTGGAGCCAATCAGATGAACCTTAAGCGCGGCGTTTTCTGGGGGACAATTGCCACGACGTGTCCGGCGATTTTGGGTTGGGCGGCCGACCCGCAGCCGCAAGATTCCTCGCCTGTGCTATCCGGCCGCCAGATAGAGGAGGCGCTGCAGCCGCAAAGAACCCGCAGTTTTACGCCGCGCGGCCTGACGCGCGTGGACACCCCTGGGGCCGAGCAATCCGTCAATCTCAATATTCCATTCGAACACAACTCCAGTGAGATACGCCCACCGGCCGAGGCTCAGTTAAAGCAGCTGGAGCTGGCATTGAACTCGGCGTCCTTGGTCAAGAACAAATTCGTGGTCGCGGGTCACACCGACGCCAAAGGCAGCGCGCAGTACAACAAGCAGCTGTCCTTGCGGCGTGCGGACGCGGTCAAGCGCTTCCTGGTGGCGAAGGGCATGGATGCAAAGCGATTGGCCACCGTCGGCTACGGCTCAGAGCATCTGTTGGCTCCCGATCGGCCTGACGATCCAAGTAATCGCCGGGTGGAGATCCGCGATGCCGGCCGGAGTTCGCCATAGCGAGCTTGCATAACGCACTGCTGAACGTCGAGCTGCTCGACGCGGCCAGCGAGCCGTACCGCAACGCCGGCCGCTTCGCCTACTATTTTGCCCGCGGCAAGCTGCGTGCCGATCCGGTGTACCGGGCCATTCTCGAATTGGGCCTGCTGCGCGGGCGGACCCGGGTACTCGATTTGGGTTGTGGCCAAGGCCTGCTCGCAGCCTGGCTGCGGGCAGCCGAGCATTGCTACGCGCGCGGCATTTGGCCGTGGGGCTGGCCGTCGGCGCCGCGCACCTTGTCGACGCGCGGTATCGAATTGATGGCCCGCGACGTCGAGCGGGCTCGCCGCGCGCTGGGATCCGCGGCCGAGGTAGCGCATGCCGACATCCGCAGCGCCTCATTTGGCGCGGTCGACGCCGTCGTCATCTTGGATGTCCTGCACTATTTAGACCCGCAGGCGCAGCTCGAGGTATTGCGAAGGGTGCGCGCCGCGCTGCCTACACGCGGTCTGCTGCTGCTGCGCGTCGGCGACGCCGGCGCCGGGCTGCGCTTTCGCTACGGCCAGTGGAGCGACAAGCTGGTGATGCTGTTGCGCGGACACTCCATGGTGACTCAGTACTGCCGCAGCACCGTCCAATGGCGGACGCTGCTGAAAGAGTGCGGCTTCGACAGCGAAGCCAAACCGATGAGCCAGGGAACCCCGTTTGCCAATGTGCTGCTGATCGCGCACGCGACCTGATGACGCGCCTTTAGCGCGTCGGCTGGTAGACCACCAGACTGGTAACGCTATCGTCGCCGGTGACGGACTTGAGGCGTCCGTCGGCTCCAAAGTTCAAATCGTACTCGCCGTGAGTGGAGCGCCAAATCCGCCACATGGGTGCGTCCAGAGACTGATTTTCACTGGTGAGCGGGTAGCCGACCGAAGCAATGGCCTGCTCGCGGGTCATGCCCACCATCACCTTGCCTTCGCGAATTGCCTCCTGCACGGGCCGTGGATAGCCGGCGATGCGCGGCCGCGGGTCTTCACTGACGATAATTTTGCCGACCCAGGCTTCGAGCGACTCCTGACTGCGTCCGTAGTCGTGGCCCAGACGCATGGGTTTGCCGTCGACCTTGACGTGCGCGCGATTAAACCCGTATTTCAGAACTTCAACCGGCGTGCCGGCGGCAATCATCGGCAATTCCGCATAGTTCCCGTCGTTGATCCAATCCTTGTCGTAGTGCAGATCGCAACACGCAAAGCCTTGCCGCGGCAGCGTCTGCGAGCCGGCGGGAGGCGGCACCGGCTTTGACAAACCGACTGATACCATCACATCGCGCAAAATGCCGGCGTGCGAGCTGCCGCAGATGAGCATCAGCGGCATGGTCAGCATCAAAAACGCGGCCGCCGCCGATGCAGGCCTGCGCACATTCCAGTTGCCGCGGTTCATTGTTCGATCCCTTGCGAGGCGTGGGCACCGATAATGCCACCAAGCGCGGCCGCTTCGCCAGCGGCCGTTGACGGGAGGACTCATTATGTGAACGAGCCCGAGCAGTCCGCCCGTCGGCGACGGTTTACCCTCTATACTTGACCCACATGGGCTTGGTTCGTTTAATTCTCTTGACGGTGACGATTCTCGCGTCGAACGCGCTGCATGCAGAGGAAACCAGAATCGCCCTGGTCATCGGCAATAGCGACTATGCGAGCGGACCGCTGCCCAACCCTGCCAACGATGCCAAGCTGATCGGCGAAGCGCTGAGCGGCCTTGGCTTTGACGTCATCGCACGCCGCAACGCCGATCAAATCACCATGAAGCGCGCCATCCAGGAATTCGGCTCGCGATTGGAGAAGGCCGGCCCGGGCGCCGTCGGTCTGTTCTACTACGCCGGTCACGGCGTGCAACTCAGCGGCCGCAATTATCTCATCCCCACCACGGCGCGCATCGATCGCGAAGGCGACGTCGAGATCGAGGCAGTCAGCGCAGACTGGGTGATCGAGCAGATGCGCTATGCACGCAACCGTCTCAACATCGTGATTCTCGACGCCTGCCGCAACAACCCCTTCACGCGCAGCATGCGCTCGGTGGATCACGGGCTGGCGACGATGGATGCGCCGGCGGGAATCCTCATCGCCTATTCCACCGCGCCCGGCGCCGTCGCCGCCGACGGAGCGGGCCGCAACAGTCCCTACACCGAGGCTCTGACCCAGGCCATCCGCGAAATGCACGAGCCGGTGGAGCAGGTATTCAAACACGTGCGCGTAGGGGTCATGAGCGCCACTTCCGGAAAACAGGTGCCGTGGGAGTCCTCCTCCCTCACCGGCGATTTTTATTTCGCCGCACCGAGCACGGTCGCGCCGCAAACCGCCAACGCCTTGACCAGCGGAGCCGTCCCGTCGACTGCCAAACCCGAATCGGGCACCTTCGGCTCATGGGTGTCCGGACTTTTCAGCTCCACGGCGGCGCCCCCAGAGCCGAAAGAGACGCGCCTCGCCACAGCCAAAGCCTCCGTGGCCGCAAGCGACAATCGCGCCGCAGCCGCTGCGGGCGCACTCCTTTCCGGCGCACGCACCCTGCCGTTGTTGCAGTCGCTTGGAATTCCGGTCAATGACATCGACGGCACCCACAACTATC
>JANXZQ010000014.1 GCA_025355445.1 Gammaproteobacteria bacterium | reverse complement strand
CACTCTGATCTACGCCAGCTGGGACGGAGAGGAACCGGGGCTCTTGGGTTCCACCGAGTGGGCGGAAACGCATGCGGCTGAACTACAAAGCAAGGCGGCTTTGTACGTCAATTCCGATACCAATGGCCGCGGCTTTCTCGGTGTCGAGGGCAGCCATGAGTTGCAGCACTTTGCCAGTGAGGCGGCGCGCGACGTGACGGATCCCGAAACCGGCAGCAGCGTGCTGGCGAGGGCGGGCGCCAAAGAGCGGGTGGCCCGATACGAGGCCGGCACCGGCCACGGCAATGTAAACGGTCACGGGAACTCGAGCCCGGGCTCTGATCTCGAGTTGGGAGCGCTCGGTTCCGGATCGGATTTCTCGCCGTTCCTGCAGCACCTGGGAATCAATTCGCTGAATCTGGGCTTTGAGGGTGAAACCGACTATGGCGTGTACCACTCCGCTTACGATTCTTTCGATCACTTCCGGCGCTTCGTCGATCCTGACTTCGCATATGGCGTGGCGCTCGCCAAGGTCGCGGGTCGCCTGATGCTGCGCGCCTCGCAGGCGCAATTGCTGCCGGCGCAGCAGAGTGATTTTGCCGCTTCAGTCGCAGGCTTCGACGATGAATTGCACAAGCTCGCTGACGGCATGCGGGTGAAGACACGCGAATTGTCGAAGGCTCTGGATGGCGGGGACTTCAAGCTGGCCGCGGATCCGAAGCTGTCACGGGCGCCACCGGCGCGGGACGCGGAGGTTCCTTACTTGAATTTCGCCGAACTCGATAATGCGGTGGCGAATCTCGAGCGCAGCGCGAATGCATTCGACCGGGAATATGCACGGCTTGCAGCCATCGATTCCGCGGACGGCAATGCAGCGGTGGAGCGGCTGAATGCAATGCTGACGGTACTCGAGCAAACGCTGACCGACCCGAAAGGTTTGCCGGGCCGCGAATGGTATCAACACATGTTGTATGCGCCGGGATTCCACACGGGATATGGGGTGAAGACACTGCCCGGCATTCGCGAAGCCATCGAAGAGCGCCGCTGGGATGAAGCGAATCATTACATGGGGGTGGTCTCGCGTGCGATCAACGCCTACAGTGCGAGTTTGGATCGCGCCAAGGTTCCTTAACGAACCCTGAGTCGTGTATCGTGCCCAGCCTAAGTCCAGATTCCTTAAGGAGATGAACGATGACCGAAGAAAAGCAGCAAAAGTTCACGGCCAAGGTACGCCGCGGTCTGGTGTGGATACACACGGTTGCGGCCGCCGAACTCGCCAAGAAAAAGGCCGAAGCGACCGGCGTCAGAATTGAAGGTTTTACTGCGAGCGAGCTCGCCGACGTCGAGTCCGCGCTGACGTGGATCACGCAGAACAAGGAATCGGCGAGCGCTGCGCCCGCCGCCTAAACTTGGCCCGGGACGAACCAGTGGCCCTGCATCCTCCAAAGATGCCCAGCAGAGGATTCGCGACGGCGCGGTGACTGCACCGCCGCGAATCTGTCTGCGATGTACGACAAATCCCGGGGCCGCATCTAGCATTGAGTGGTCTGCGATACACTACCGGCATGGCCCGTAAACGCGCATTAGTCGTCGACGACTCCAAGTCGGCTCGCGTCATCTTGAGTCGCATGCTCGAGAAGTACGACATTGAAGTCGACATGGCGGAGGCCGCCGAGCAAGCCATTGAATACTTGAAGAACAATCGCCCGGACGCGATTTTCATGGACCATCTCATGCCCGGAATGGACGGCTTGCAGGCGGTGCAGAGCATCAAAAGCAATCCGCAGACGGCCATGATCCCCATCATGATGTACACCTCGCAAGAGGGCGAATTGTATGTGGGACAGGCGCGCGCCTTGGGAGCGCTGGGCGTGCTGCCGAAGCAGGTGCGGCCGGTCGATGTGTCGAAGGTGTTGTACGAATTACATTTATTACCGGAACGCCGCGATATGGCCGAGCCGGTACTGGCGCCGGTAGAATTGGTCGGCGGAGCGGCGGTCGACAGAGCGGCCGCCGACAGAGCGCCTGCGGACCGAGCGCCAGTCGCCGCGGCAACGGCCGCCGCGGCAATGCCCGGCGTCGATTGGGGACGCCGCGTAGAGACCGCGGTGAAGGATCAGGCAGTCGATGTGCGGCGCTTCATCGTTGCAAGCCTCGATAGTTTCGCGTCACGCATCGTCAGCGATGTGCGCGACTCCCTGCCCACCGTGCCGCCCTTGGAAGTCCCCCCGCCGGCGCCGCGCGCAGCACAGCCGACCTGGCATCCGGCTGTTGGGATCGCGGCGGCCTGTCTGGTCGCAGTGGCGTTCGCCGTGGTTTGGCTGCTGGCTCGAGAGGAGCTTGCTAAGTCGAGGGCCGAAATTGCGGCCCTCACATCGTCCAACACCGAATTGCAACGAGCGCGGACCGACCTCTCGGCAACCGTCAAGGATCTCACCGCCGCGCTGGCGAGTGCATCGACGGTTGCGACAGCGTCGACCGGCGTAGCCGCCGGCACATCGGGCGCGACGACGCGAGTCGAGCCCGTTCCCTATGGCGAGATTCCCTTCGACCGCGGCCGTTTGGACGTGTTGCGCGAACTGCTGTCGCGGCTCGAAGCACAGGGATTTCGCGGCGTGGTCAAGATCACGAGCCTGGCGGGGACGTTTTGTCTCAGCGGCAACGCGACGGATGGCTTCGCACCGGCTGCCGCGAATCTATTGACCAGCAAGTGCGATGTGGTCGGCAATCCGTTCGAAGAGTCTTTATCGGGGCAGCAGCGGCAATCGCTGGCTTTCGCCAATTTGATCGCGGGCGTGCGCCAGCGTACTGCGGGCGCCATTACGGTGGCCATGGAAAATGCCGGCAGTGGACGGCCAAGCACTGCTTACCCGCTACGCACCGAATCGCTCACAGCGGGCGAGTGGAATCGTGCCGCCGCCGCCAACAATCGCGTGGAGTTTGCGGCGGAAAGCGCTGCCGTTCCGGTGACGCCGGGAACGGCAGTATCGGGCCAATAAGGACCATACGGCGGGAACAATCTGCGGCGGATCAGAAAGCGATTCTGACGAAGAACTCCGGACCCTTGGTATCGAAATTGAAGAATCCCGCATTCTTCGTTTGCAGCGATGTCAAGTCGGCTTTCACCGAGTTGTAGCCCAAGGCGAAGGCGATGTTGGGGCGCAGCCGGTACAGCGCGGCCAATTCGTAGAAGGTCAGCGAACCATCCAGCTGATCGACCGCCAGTTTAAAATACTGCGCGCGAGCATCGAAATAAAATCGCTTGCTCAGCACATAAGTGGCGTCCAGGCCAATGGTCGGAATGGGGCCGGCCTGGTCTTCGCGCTGATCGACGTGCCGGGTTTGGGTGGACACGCGGGAACGCGCGGAGATGTCCGTGTCGTTGATGCCGATGGTGGCGGCGACTTCGAACTTCTCACGATGCAGGAATGAGTATTCATAAGTGATGCCGAGGCTGCGCAAACTTAAATTTGTGTTGACCGGATCTCCGGTTTGCAAGACCACGTCGCGAAATATCACGGGTGCGGTGAGCGTCGTTTGGCCGGTTCGATCCAGGGTAAAATAGTCAAAACGCAGCCGGTGCCGCTCGCCGACCCGCACCATGGCCTGAAATTTCGGTTCGAAGTCGGACTTATCCAAGCCGAAGGTATCTTCCGCGTCGACCGGCGTACCGGGCAGGCCCTGACTGCTGTCCAGGCGCATCGAGGTGTTCGTCGAGACGCGCACGACGCCTAAGGACAGGCGAACCCGTTCATCGGTGGGGCTGAGATAGTCGTCGGCGTGCGCGAGCGTGGCGACCAGCGCAAGGGTCAACACTGCCATGCCATTCTTGATCATGCGGGTCTCCTCAAAATCAATTGGTCCGTTGCGGCCCGCGGTTGCAAAGCCGGTAAGGAGGCGCTGATGCGCTGCAAGACGTGTGCGGCTGCGGCGCGCCAACCGGTCAGCTTGCCGCCGTAGATGCCGAGCACACGCGGTTTGGGTTCTCGATCGGTGCTGAAAATGGTTTCGCGCGACCGGTCAAAGGCCCCCTGGCTGGCGGCGGGCAGAACACGTAGACCTGCGAATCGCTGGATGATGTGTTCGCGAGTCAGATGCCTGAAAGCCGGAAAATAATGGCGCGCGACGGCGAGCAGGTATTCCTCTTCTTCGGGCAGCGGATGCACTTGGTCGGGCGCGCCGTGGTACGGAGTCTCGGTGGTGCCGATCAAGGCTGCACCGTGCCACGGCATCACGAACACGGCGCGGCCGTCCGTGGGGCTTTCCACGTAGTAGATGCCTGCGGTCACTGCAAACGGCAGGACAATGTGTGTCCCCTGCACCAGATCTACATCCGGAATCGCGATGGGCGGCCGCACCTTGCCTGCAACCTGCGGGGCCCACGGGCCGGCCGCGTTGACCAATACCCGGGCAATGCATTCAATGGCTTGTGCGCCGCTTACGTAGCTCAAGCGAACCCCGTCGTCGGTCAGAGTCGCCGCACTGAAACTCGCGGGCATGGCGAGTTCCGCGCCGAGCGACAGCGCCGATTGCACCACCGCGCGGGTCAGCATGGCGTCATCCGTTTGCGCATCGTGATAGCGAATGACGGCGTCGAGCCCTTGGGTGTCGAGGCCGTCGAGCGTTGACCACTCGTGCCGGGGTACGGCGCCGAATCGGGTGCTGGCATCGAAGCCGCCGAGCAGTGCATACATCCACAGCCCCACTTTCAATTGCCAGGGACGGCGCCGCGTATCCTGGTACACAGGAATGAAGAAGGGCTTGAGCTCGACCAAGTCTGCGGCTATGCGCAGATGGATGGCGCGCTCGCGCAGACTCTCGCGCACCAGTGCGAATTGGCCGGATTCGAGGTAGCGCAGGCCGCCGTGAATCAACTTGCTGGAGCGGCTGGAAGTGCCGCTGGCGAGTCCGACTCGTTCGATGAGCAACGCGCTGTGCCCCGCGGCGGCTGCCGCCTGCAAGACTCCCGCTCCGTGAATACCGCCGCCGACGATGACTACATCGTATTGTTTCATTGCTCTTAGAATGCGTCCGAAATGGCGCTAGGATGCGGGAATACACGCGAACACTCCACTATTAGCCACTGTCGCCATTCGCAAACAGGCTCTCGAGCTAGGCCTTACCGTCGCGCTTTTCCTCGAATTCATCGACCGGCAAACCCGAAGTGACTTCAATTTCGCCGTCGACGATGGCGCCCTTGGCGATGGCAATGGTGCGGGCGCTGACCCTCCCGTGGATGACGGCGGTGTAGCCGATCTCCAGTTTGTCCCTGACGCAGAGCCCGCCGGTGATCTTGCCGGCGACGATGGCTTGCTCTGCTTGTACAAAGCCGTTCCAGGTTCCGGTGGCGGACAGAGTGAGGCCGCCGGCTATTTCGCCGTCGCCGTGCACCTCGCCGGAAACCACGAATGGCCCGGCGCCGCGGATATTGCCCACAAATACAGACTCGGCGCCGATGAAGGTGGGGGCGGATGAACTCCCCTCCAGGAACCGGCGTTTTTGTGCGCTCATGGCGCCTTATTATCCTATCCGGGGCGGCCAGTGATGTGACGAGCTTGGCGTCGCCGCGACATCGCGAATCGAAGTAGAATGTCGTCCTTATCGGAAACTTGCCTCGAGTGTGGACATGTTCATGAATAAAGCAGTGGTCGGCGTGGGTTTGGCGTTGTTGCTGGGACTTGCCGGCTGTAGCCGCCAACAAAGCGATTGGGAGAAAACCCGGGCGTCGAACACCACGGATTCTTATGAACAGTTCCTGAAAAAGTATCCGAGCGGTGAATTCACGGCGCAGGCACAGGCGCGAGTCAAGGATTTGTACGAGGAACGCGACTGGCAAAAGGCGCGCGATACCGATACGCAAGAGGCATACCAGGGGTTCTTGAAGCAATATCCGGAAGGGAAATGGACCGAAGAAGCGCGCATTCGCGTGGAGAATTTCACACTCGCCCAGACCCCGTCGAACGGCACGCCTGGCGCAGCAGAGAGCGGCAATACCCCCGGGAATCCAGCAGCCGGTGACGCATCTGCCGGGGCCCCTGCTCCCGCAACCGCTTCGGCCAAGCCGCCCGCCGTCGCCCCGCCGCCGGCATCGACGACGATGATGATGGCGGCGAAGCCCATGAAACACACGGCAACCGCGACTGCCAAGGCCGCGGCGGGCGAAGGTCCCTACGGCATACAGCTCGGTGCCTTCAAGTCGAGCGCCGATGCTGCCAACAAGCGTTGGGCGCACCTGGAGAAGGAATATCCAAAGGCCCTCGCCGGATTGTCGCCGACGGTATCGCCGAAGAAGAGCGCCTCCGGAACTCTGTATCGCTTGCAGGCTGAGGGAATCACCGAGAAACATGCGCGCGCGGTGTGCGCTTCACTGAAGGCCAAATCACAGGCCTGCGTGGTGATCCATCCGGGGAAGCTCTAACCTAAGTCCTTAGCAACGCGGCTGCGCAAGAGTGGGCGCTGTGCGTCACCTGTGACAATTCTTGTCAGGTGCGG
>JANXZQ010000009.1 GCA_025355445.1 Gammaproteobacteria bacterium | reverse complement strand
CCGGGCAACTGTTCGGGCTCTCGGCGATCAACAACGGGTGGCACCCAGGCTAACGCACGGGCTCGAGGCCCCTAGGCGGAACGGGTTACCACCCTATCCAGAAGGTACGACAGTACACAGATTCAGAGATACAAGGCGGCGGCGAGGCGCAGACATGACCGTTGCATCGCGCGCGGCGTCGGTGCAATGGGAAACGGGCGCTTGATCGCTGCTTCAATTCCCGGATACGCGGCCCCGGTGCCCTGCACAAGTTGGGCGGCACGAACGCCCGTGACCGACCGCACGCGCCTGCGCTGGAGACACGACTGCGACACGAATTGGTACTGGTACGGCACGCGGCTGCGACCGGGCAAGACGCGGAGGCACCTCTGACGGTCGACGGGGAGCGGCAAGCGCACCGCTTGTCGGAGGTTCTAGGGTTTCTGGGCGTCCGGCGCCTGATTTGTAGTCCCCATGCGCGGGCGATGGCGTCGGTCGCGCCCTTTTGTGCGCGTGCCGCACTGCCGCTGGAGACGGATGTCCGACTTGTTGAACGCGTGCTGAGTCTCCAAAGCCGACCCGACTGGCGCGAGCATCTGCGTCGATCGTTTGACGACCCCGACTATCACCTGCCGGGGGGCGAGTCCGCGCGCACGGCGCAAGCGCGCGGCCTGGCGGTGTTGCACGAGGCGTGGGCATCGGGCGCGCGGTGCGCGCTCGTCACGCACGGCAATCTGCTGGCGCTCCTGCTGCGTTCGATCGAGCCGACGGTGGGCTATGACGCGTGGGCGGGGCTCTCCAATCCCGACGTCTTCATCATGCACGGCGACGCCGCCGAACCCGCCGGGTTCAGCCGCCGCTGGTCGCTATGAGGCCGGGTTCGCGCGGCGGGGCAATCCGCGGCGCTCGCCGGGCACGGGGCGTGACGGCCGCCTCCTAACCTCGCATTGCTGCTGGCTGCGCCTTTAGGGATGGCCACCTTGCTCGCTGCGCTCGCTGGTGGCACCCTGTTGGAAGGCCCCACAGTACAATGCTCGCGTTAGGTGGCTGCGTGAAATACATGAGGGTATCCTGCGATCGACGGGGGTGAGTTCAATGCGTGTTTTGGCTTTTGCGGGTAGCCTCATTCTCTTCTGCATTCCCGCTGCACTTGCCTCACGTCGGGCGACGAGGCTTATCAAGACGTCACTGGGGGCATGGCGGTGGCTCGTGTGGCTACCGGTCGCGCCTCTCGCTGTGTGGGGGCCATTCGTCGCCTTCGGCGTTGCGCAGGACAGTACTTCGCACAATCTCTGGCCGTTTGAACTCGCGATTTGGAGCCTGCTCAGTCTCGGTCTGTTTGGCCTGGTCGTCTTGGCCAGGCGATGGTTAGGCGGTGCGCGCGCTGGTTGAATCGCGGTCCACAGCAGCGCAACCCGCACGATGGCAATCACCTGGAGGTCTTGGCATGCGGCCGTATCGCTTCATCAAGACGACCCTCGCCGTCGCGCTCCTGGCGCCACGTGCGCCTGTTGCTCAAAATTCTTCGTGGTTTGGGCGGTGGGTCTACTTTGACCTGCCGCACGTTGTACTGGACTTCGAACAGGGCGGGGATGTGCACAGTGTGATTCCCGCCCCACAGTTTGCAGCGGCATACCACATAGATGGCGATCACCTTTCCCCTCGCGGGCGCATTCGCGACTGGATCGACACGAGCTTCAGTATTTAGATCGACGCTGTTCTGGTGTCGAGCGGGTCAGGAGGAGCGACGTTGGCGGGAAACTGGCATAGATCACCCGGCGCTGGCCGCGGGGTGCAAGGCACGTGGCGACGGTCCGGCTTGGGGCCGAGCCACATAGAAGCGTTCGTGACGCTCCGCTCAGATTCACAGGCGGTCCTAGAGACCGGATACCCGGTTCAGGCGAAGTATCACGTGACGTGAGACCCAAAAGCTGATTCAGGCATTACGGTTGGTCGACCCTGGTGGGCGGGGGTCCCCGAAGTTGGTCCAGCGGGGAGCGTTAGTTTCGCGCGGCAACACCTCGAGGGAGATGACTGCCGGTCCGCCACCAGTCGACCGGCGATTGCTGCCCCAAGCTCTTGTGGGGTCGGTGGTTGTTGTAGTCCAGC
>JANXZQ010000385.1 GCA_025355445.1 Gammaproteobacteria bacterium | reverse complement strand
CGACAGTGTTGCCCGCTACGATTGACGTTCCCGCATTGAGTGTCTTAGCAACAGCAACGCCACCTGAGAAGACCGCGCCGGCAACAGTGGAGCTGGTGGCGTCGGTGGTACCACTAACAACGAAATTACCGACACCTGGATCCGTACCACCGCCAATGCGAAACCCCCCAGAGTCAAACTGCACGACTGATGCCGCTGAGTTTGCTGTTGAAGCAAATGCTTGCGTGCTAATGTACTGAGAGGTCAGTGTTGTGTCGTATCTAAACGCCTGATAAAACGCTCCGCCAACGGCGGGGCCTCGCCCGAGTGCTTGATATACAAGCTGACCCACGGTCATCCCCGGCGTGAATACACTGAGCGCATTTACCAGCGTGCCATTGGTGGCGTTGATGACAGCAGGACCATTAGCAGTCAGCGTCGTACCATCATAAGTAAGACCAGCGCTCCCCTGAATCGTATTGACCCCCGACCCGTACGCGACTTGGTTGAGCGCAATGGTCCCCCCGATCAGCACTCCAGCACCGCCAGCAGCCCAATTCGCCGCACCGTTCACCGCACTCGCATTGTAAATCAAGCACACCACATTGCTCGCAGTGCGGCTCGTTCCAGGCGAACTGACCAGACAATAGATCGACGAGAAGAAGTACGTCGGATTGGCGGTAATGTACGCCTGCGCTGCTGCTACCGCCGTGGCGAGCGTGTTGCCGATGAACGTCGCTAGCAGGTACGGATTCGTGATGACCGACCCGGTCGTGTCATAGGTGACGTCGAACTTGAAGTCGTCACCGAATTTTTGCAGGGACTGACCGGGGTAGAATTCGACGCGGCGGATGTTGTGGGACAACAACGGCCCGATGAGGGCGTTGACGCTGGTGACGAACGCGGAGGCGTTCTTCGACTCGACTGAGCTGACCTGGAGGGCCATGGCGACGCCTTTGGTTAGACGGGCTGGATCGGCGCCGCTACGGGCTGAGGGACCGCCACAGGCTGAATCGCCGGGGGCGGGATCGGCAGTGAATAAGTCGGCGAGTGCTTGAGCAGGTCATCCAAGAGCCCGCGCCCGGTGCCTTGCAGTGCAATGCTGATCTTATCCAAGTCGCTCTTGTGCGTGGGCACGAGGGCTTCGAGTTGGGCCGCGTAGAGCTTGAGCTGCGACGCTGCGGTCAACCCGCCCATGGACTGGCGGCGCCAGAAATAGATCGCCACGAGGCCGACCAGGACGATGATGATCGCTCCGGCGTAGGGCAACCATGCCACGTAAGCGCGAGCCCACAGCGACACAGTCGCCAGAGCGGCACAGCCGACCGCGGCGAGCAGGAAGGTCTTCTTGCCGATCGGCGACAGCCACGCCGCAAGGCCACAGAGCAGTGCAGCCAGGGCCAGCCCGGCAGCGGTCCAGCCGAGGACTGCAGCGACCTGGGCGTTTTGCATGTCGATGCGGTCGGCCTTGAGCCGGGCGATATCGGCTTTGGCGGCTGAAATAATGCTCTCACGCTCGCGGATCTGGGCGTCCAGCTCTTTAAGGCTCTGGGCCTGCTTGCCATTATCGCTGGTCAACCGCTCGATCACGGCATGCTGCTTAGCGATGGCTAGCTCGGCCTCGGTCTGTGCTGGGGTCGGCGGCGGGGCGACGACTGTGCTGACGCGCGTCTCTTCGCCGCAACCGCTCAGGATCCAGACGATGATGAGGGCCAAGAGGGGGGCGACGAGGGTTTTCATCGCCGCAGTATAGGCTCGCCATTTGATCCAGCGAGCCCGTCTTGGTTACAGCACCGCTTACCGAACAGGCCCCTTCGACCTTTGGGCCAATCTGACTTATACTGTGGGGCATGCCTACCCCCGTCACGCCCCAGGCCCAGACCCGCGCGTTCCAGATATTCAGCGCCATGTCCCCGGCGGCGCAGCAGGAGTTGTGGGCGAGCCTCAACCGTGTGCTCGATCGGGATCCGCACGGCGATATGATCCGTAATCGGGCACGGGCGCTGACTATGGGGCTAGGTGATCTGGAGGCGGCGCTGGCCACGGGGATCACCGCCCTGGTCACCACCGCAGCTACTGTGGGCCTAGCAGTCTATGACAAACGTCAGCAAAAGTCGGCCCAGGCCCGCCAAGACGATCAGGCCATGCAAATGGCGCTGACCCAGGTAAAGGCAGATCAGGGGCAGGCGACGATCAACTCGCACGTCTTCGAATACACCATGTTCGGCGTCAGCGGCGTGGTGGCCCTGGGCATTATCGTCTGGGGTATTACCCGCATGCGCAAGCCGCGGAGGTAGCCAGTGGCCGCCCAGACCCTCAAGCTCGACGCTGATGACCAGAAGGCCCTGGCCATTGGCCGGACCCTGGCCCTGGTCGGCTCCGTTGTCGGCGTCATCGGCGGCTTGTACTCCCTGTCGGCGAATCCCCAGGTGAAAACGGCCTATTCGTCCGCGTGGTCCAGCCTTCCTCAGCCGATCCAGGCCAACCGCACCTTTACCCTGGCGATTGCCGGATTGCTGGTCGCGGTGGTCTTGGCTAAAATGGCGTCTTCGCGGTTCGACCAACAGGCATCGTCACTCTAAATCTCCCTGACCCACCCTGAGGCTCCCATGGCTGCTACCAAAAATCTGTCCCTCGTTGTGCTGGCCGGTGCCGTTGGGTACCTGATCTACCGCCGGTCCTTGACCGCACAGGAAAACGCCTTTGCGACGATCGCCGCACCAGTGCCCTCGCCCGGCACGGCTGGGCTCGACGGCGCGATGCCTCGTGCACGCCTGTCGTCCCAAGGTGGCACCAACATGCTCGCGGGTTTGCCCGGCGTGTGGATTCCTGAAGAGTCGGGCTGGGATAAGCCCGTGGTGAGCGGGCTCGGGGATCTGGGCCGCGGCTTTCACCGCCCGTCCTTCAGCTCAATCAAAAGTGTGGCCACGGACATCGCCATCTCCGCCATTCCCATCGTCGGACCGTCGCTGGCCATCCAGCGCGTAGCAAAGAAGGCGACGTTCTTGCCCGCTCGTGTGCAAAAAGTCCTGGTCGCCGGCACCACCATGGCCATTCCGGTGGTTGGCGCTGC
>JANXZQ010000531.1 GCA_025355445.1 Gammaproteobacteria bacterium | reverse complement strand
TTTCGACGTATCGGTAATGAATCTCGACTTTGCGCCGAAATGGGCGGGGCTCAACGCAGAGTTAGCGAACAGCGCTGAGTGCTTGCTGCGTATACGGGCGGGCAGCGACGACGATTCGCCGTTCTAATGCAAAATCGAGGGTAGCGCCATGAACGCCAAAGACACGATGCTTTGTTGGGACCCGGACAGCGAACGAGTCGCACTAATGCCATGGCCGGACAGGGCCCGCCGCTCCGATGCGTACAGAATGAGCGGGCTCGCTTGCTACAGCCACGTTCAAGGCATGACCTTCGAGCAGCGCAAAACGGTTGTTTTTATCGAGGCAATGCATCTGGTCGTGCGGGAAAGGTTGACCCGATGGCCGGGCATCGCGCGCTGCTTGGGCTCGACGAGTATCGCGACGGGTGCTCGCCCGATATGCCGGGATTGCAGCCATGAGCCGCAGCCGCCCGACTAAATTAGAGAAACACCTGGATCGCAAAGTTGCCATCGCCTCACGAAATGTTGGCGCACGCGCAGGCCGAGTTAAAGACCGCAGAGCTTGCCGCAAAAACGCCAGACGACTCGGAAGTATTGAAAGCGCGAGAGAGTCTTGCGGAGGTTCGTAAGCTATGGCAGGAAGCGATTGACGAGCGCGGCGCCCGCTGAGCGATTGTGGATTATGAGTATCGTTTAGGCACGGTCGATTCGATCCCTACTATGGGAACCCGCTGGCAGATTGGGGTATCGATAGGGGTATCGACGGGTTAGCCCTACACGAAATCAGCCTGTATTCAGCGTTTTGTGGTGTCCTACGGTTCCTGCCCGGGGGGGATCCCAATTGTCCAGACGAATTTGCGTTGCTAGTCGAATCTCTTGCCTATTCATCGTCCGCGCGCGATGGTTGCAAGTAAGTGACGAATCGACCCCGCGATTTGAACCTACGTTAGCGTTGAGATGGCTGGCGCCTTTGTCGTCGCATCCGAACACAATATGCGCAGGCGGTGGGGAGGGGATTATCCATACCCACTAAGCAGGTTGCTACTCCCAATGGGTTACGATCGGGGGTAACTTTTGGGGTAACAAACGCTCCCTCTTTAGCAAAAAGAACTTAGAAAAAAGCGTATTCCGTTCAAGTGCGGTAGCCTCCCTGGCCACCAGTCATGCAAGTTATTGATTTAATTGGAAATTGCTAGATTAAAGAGGGAACTGAAAGCGGCTTCTCGCGCTCGATTTCAAGCCTAAGCCCTTGTTTTCATAAGAGCCACCGGAGGCAATCGGGTCGATTTCGCGGTAACTTTGGGGACAACTTCTTGCTACTGGCGTCGATCAAGTGCGCTGCCAGAAGAGGCATTTGAGCGGCAACGTCTAGGGCGCTTGTGAATACCCATCTTGGATACTATCGTACCTAAGATGGGTTCTAAGCGTGGTAATTCTAATATCCTTCCGACCACGGTCCCCAGCGTAGCAGACGCACTATTCTCGAAAGTCCAACAGCGGGTTTTGGCCGTGTTGTTTGGCAATCACTCCCGAAGCTTTTATGCCAATGAGCTGATCGCTCTGGCAGCCTCGGGTTCGGGGTAAGCGCTCGATCTTCCCCACCCTGCCCGGGCTGCAGATAGCTTGATAAAGATGCCGCCGGTCTACAACGGAGGACGGCGGCATGGTGAGCGGTGAGGATCGGGAAGCGAAGGCGGCGCAGTGGCTGCAGAGATTGCAAGAGGCGGCGGCCTTGAAGGAGTCGTTGGTCGATTATTGCCGGCGGCGTGGGTTCAAGCCTGGCGAGGCGTATCAGTGGAAGAGGAACCTGCGTAGCGCCGGACGATGGCCGGAGCCGTCCTCAGAAGCGGCGAACACAAATCGATTAGCGATGGTAGCGGGGACGGCGTCGCCGCGATTCGCGCGCGTACGGATTGCTCCGGAGCAACGGGCGGTGTCGGCGCCACTGCATCTGCAATTGCATCTGGCGAACGGCCGTCGAGTCGAACTGCTGTTGAGCGATGAGGGGCAGCTACCGAGAGTGCTTGAACTGCTCGAGGAGCCTCTATGATGCGCCCCGATGCGAAAGTCGCGGTGTTCGTGTGCGTGGCGCCGGTGGACATGCGCAAGCAGGCCGCCACGTTAGCGCTGATCGTTGAGCAGACTTTGAAGCGCAACATCTTCGAGCCCGCGCTATGGGTGTTCAGCAATGAACGGCGTGACCGGATCAAGATCGTCTATTGGCAGCGCAACGGTTTGTGCCTGTGGAGCAAGCGGCTGGAAGGCCGTGATCGGTTCATCTTCCCGCGGCACATCGAGGGCGAGACGGTGACGATCCGCGGTGATGAGCTGGAGGAATTGCTCGCCGGCTTTGATCTGTGGCGCGTGGGACATCGGGAGTTGTTGTTGCGGCGTGTCGGGTGAGTGAAAAGCCTACAAATATAGACATATAATCATGCATCGAGCACGATCACATGCGATAATTATTGCATGTTGGAAAGCAACTCCGGTGCACCTGCTGAAGCCATGGATGGCGCGGCACGCATCGCGTTGCTGGAAAGCGAACTCGAGCTCTTAAGACGCCGGGATGCCGAGCGCAGCGCCGAGTTGGCCGCCCGCGAGCGGCGGATCCGGCTCTTGGAAGAGGCGCTTCGGATCCTACAAGCTGATCGCTACGGAGCGAGTCGCGAGAAGCTGCACGTCGCCCCCGGCCAGACCGAACTGTTCAACGAAGCGGAGACGATCGCGGAGTTGAATGAGGTGCTCGGCACCGAGGTGAGCCTTAAGGCTACGCCGCAGCGTGAGGAGAAAGCCGGCGGCACCAAGCCGGGGCGCAAAGCCATCGCCGCTCATCTACCCCGCGTCGCGATCGTCCACGATTTGCCTAAGGATGAGCGGCACTGTGCCTGCGGCAGCCCGCTCATCGAGATCGGCAGCGATATCTCGGAGCAGCTCGATTACGTGCCGCCAAAAATCCAGGTGCTGCAGCACGTGCGCAAGAAGTATGCCTGCCCGGGCTGCGAGCAGTGCGTGAAAACGGCGCCATTGCCGGCGCAGATCCTGCCCCGGACGAATGCGGCACCCGGACTCTTGGCCCATTTGGTCACCAGTAAGTACGTCGATGCGCTGCCGCTGTACCGCCAGGAAGCGATCTTTGCCCGTTACGGGGTGAGCCTGCCGCGGGCGACGCAGGCGGCCTGGATCATCGCACTCGCCGAGCGGGTCCAGCCATTGATCAACCTGATGGATGAGCGGTTGCGCGCCAGCGGCTACATCCGCATCGATGAAACACCGGTGCAAGTTATCAACAGTGAGAAGGCCGCCACCGCCGAGCATTGGATGTGGGTGCGGGTGGCCGGCCCTCCACGACAGCGGATCATCCTCTTCGACTACGATCCGAGCCGGGGTCACGAGGTGGCGGCGCGACTGCTCGAGGGCGCGTACGGGACTATCCAAAGCGATGGTCACCACGCCTACGATCAGGTGGCCAAACGCTACGGCCTCATCCACTGCGGTTGCATCGCCCACGCCCGGCGCAAGTTCTTCGAGGCCATCAAAGCGTTGCCGAAGGAGGTTCGGAATCAGCCAACCGCAGCCCACGAAGCCGTGCGTCGAATCGATGAACTCTACAAGATCGAGCGCGACATCGGCACCTTCAGCGACGCCGAGCGCGCCGCGGTGCGCAAAGAGAAGGCCGCACCGTTACTCGAGTCGCTCAATGTCTGGGCAACCGGCTTAATGCAGGGCACGCTACCGTCCGGAAAGCTCGGGGAAGCACTCGTGTACCTTCGCAATCAATGGCCCAAGCTCATCCGGTATGTTGACGACGGACAGGTCGCCATCGACACCAATCTCGCCGAGCGCGCGATCCGTCCCTTTGCCCTCGGGCGCCGCAACTGGCTCTTCGCCGACACCGTCAACGGCGCCCGTGCCAGCGCCCACATGTACACCCTCGTTCAGACTGCACGGGCCAACGACCTTGAACCCTATGCGTACTTGTGCCGCTTGTTCGCCGAACTCCCCGCCGCGCAGACGGTTGAGCAGATCGAGGCATTGCTGCCCTGGAACATCAAACCTTAAAAGCTGGCAAGGGTGGGGAAGATCGAGCGCTTACGGTTCGGGAGCAGTTCAGCGCGAACTTTCGCAGCTTGCGGCAGCAGGGCTGGTGACCGTCACGCGAATCGGCAACCAAAAACATTACCAGGCCAACGCGTCGGCGCCAGTCTTTGAGGAACTGCGGGGTTTAGTCCTGAAGACGTCTGGTCTCGTCGACGTCCTTCGATCCGCGCTTGCGCCACTGGCTGGGCAAATACACCTCGCGTTCGTCTTTGGGTCCGTTGCAAAAGCCACGGACACCGTGACCAGCGACATCGATCTATTGATCGTTAGTGACACGCTTTCCTACGGCGAGATCTTCGCGGCCCTCGAGCCGGCTACGAATCGCTTGCACCGAACCGTCAGCCCAACAATGTATTCGCGAAGCGAAATCGACAGCCGACTGCGCGCTGGAAATCCGTTCCTCAAGCGCGTCCTCGCACAACCCAAACTAGGGGTTATCGGAGAGGTTGATGGCCTCGCCGCTTGAAAACCTGACGGGCCCCGGCAAGCCGCTGCGCAAGGAGCCGCCAGATGCGAAAGAATTTTCCGGCCTGAAGCGATCCGCATTGGCTCGATTGGCAGATTCTGCCAAAAATTTCGAACTCCTTGGAGAGCCGGTTCGACCTTGCGTACAACGCCGCCCATGCGCTTTGCTTGGCCGCTTTGCGCTAGCACGGGTTTCCGCCGGCCAATCGTTACATCGTGTTTCAAGTGCTGCCGCACACACTCGATTTGGGCCCAGAGGTCTGGCGTGTGCTCGACAAATGTCATTCGGTCCGCAATCTCGGCGAAAACTAAGGAGACCTTCACAATGACGTCCGCCTTGTCGACGACCTGATTGCGGCCTGCCGGAGCGTGGCAACGAAGTTGGATTTGCTACGAGCAATTTCGTCGCCATAGAAATGTTGGGTAATTGACGCGATATAGCTGCTCCTGACGGTGATGATATTGGCTCCATAGGAGCGCCCGCCCGGCCTGAAACAGAATAGAACAGCGTTGCACCTACAACCCCAAGGCGAACAAAGGATGGACATCCACGGTCATGCTGTTCGTAAGCGTCCGGCGACGGCACCTTGATATTGTCGGCTGCTATGCGGCGGCCTTTTCTTCGGTCCGCAATTTCGCCGACCGATCTGTTGGCGGACTTCAGCGGGCTGACCGCGGATCTGCTCCTAGATCCCATATAGTGCACCGATCCGAGCCAATGCTTCGGCCGCAACTGGCGACTCGGTGGCTTGATGGATATCGTGGAACTTGCGCCGAACATGGGGATGCTGGATCACCTTGAAGCGCGAGGGCACATACTCCAGGATCTCAGCGACATCCTCGCCGAGACTGCGCAAAACTCCTCCGCACTGCGGGCATGCACAAGGGCTCGGATGCGTAATAACCTCACGCGACAAGCCGGGCGGCAATGCTCGCTGAACGGGCTTCGCCGGACTGCTCTGTTCAGCCAGTAGCATGGGGAGCGGGATCTGCGAGGAGGACGCTTCCAGATCCTCGAGGGTCAGTTCGAGCTGCACGATCTGAAGCTCGAGTTGTTCGCTCGATCGGCCAAACTGCATGCGCTTCAATCGCAGCAACTCGATCTTGAGCTTCTCCACCTCGAGCTGACTCGACAGCAGTGTCGCCTCGGCGGCATCGAGAGCGGCTTGCTGCTCGATGACGAGCTTGGTTAAATGGACTGCACAGCACCGGCGAGAGATCATCGAGGCGAGCAGGGTCGAAGGTGCAGTCATCGGCGAGGTGGCGACCCGGTATGGCGTTCGAGCGGCGCTGATTGGATCTTGGCGCCGGCAACTCGAGAGACAACCCGTGCGAGGATCTGGCACGAAGAGCGCGCCGCATTTCGCGGCCGTGCGGGTCGATCGCTGTGGTTCGATGGCGATGGTCTGTGTTTATTTTCCAAGCGACTCGAGCACGGCAGCTTTGTATGGCCACAGGCGATGAGCCGCATCAGCGCCGAGGGCGTGATCGAGATCGATTTGGCGAACCGCTGCGTTCGCGTGCGCGGCATTGTGGATGGGGCGATGCTGCGCGAGGTGTTGGCGGCGACGCGATGATATCGCTCGCCACTGATACGCGGATCTGGCTGGCATGTGGTGTGACGGACCTGCGCAACGGATTCGACGGTCTTTCCGGTCTGGTTCAGACGCGATTATCCGAGGATCCATTTTCGGGACAGCTGTTTGTATTTCGCGGCCGTCGTGGCGATCGCGTGAAGATGACCGCGCGCCGCTCGCGGCTTCAGAGCCCATCCGTTGGACCCGCTCGATGGTCCCGTGCCTTGAACTTCCATCGTCACTCTCCACCCGTAGGGGCAAATCGCTGCGAGGTTAGCCAAGCACCGAATCATGTCGCCGTCCAATCTTGACCGGGCAACCGAGTAACATCGCTCATGAGGCATGCGGTAACAAAATTACGTGAGGCAACACGCGTGGGTGTATCACTGGCCGTCTGCCAACGGTAGCGCTACCATAATATCCGTTCTGCGATCTCTGAGTCCAGGGTTGTGGCGAGTTTATCGGTAGTCGACGCCTCCTATGGGCCGGGAGGCCCTTGAGAGATGCGCGCAGGCTTAGGTCAGCGCAGTCGGGGCAGGCGCCCCTTATCCAGTTTCACGAGAACCGTGTATTCGGGATCGACAATCTGGATGATGGGTGCCTTCGCGTTTTGAGACACGAACTGATAGGCATCGACCTCGGACAGCCCGGACGCGGCTTGCACCCAGCCAATCATGGCTTTGAATGCGACGCGAGCAGCGTCTTCGAGCGGCCGGCCGGAACCGACGAACATGACTTGGGTGTCATTTTCAATGCGGGGCAGCGGCGTTGCGATCCCTTTGATGAGCGTCACGGTCAGATCGACGTTCATCGCGCCTTCGATGGCGCCGCCGATGATCTCGCCGTCGCCCATGGCATAGTGGCCGTCGCCGAATGAAAGCAGCGCGCCCGGTACATTGACGCCGAGGTAGATGGTGTTTCCCGCGCGGACTTCCGGGCAGTCCATGTTACCGCCGAATGCGCCGGGCACGGTGGTGGAACGTACCTCGCCGTCCGCCGGTGCGACGCCGAGACAGCCGAGGAATGGCGCCAACGGCACCTCCCACCAATGCTTGCCGTCGCCGGAACTCGTTCGCGCCATGTTGCGGGCGGGATCCACGTCATAGCGCCAAGTCGCCTCGGGCGGTTCGGTGCCGAGCATGGCGGTCTGGTCATTGCCGACGAGCGCGCCAAAGCCGGGGCTGAACGCCGACACGGCGTAGGATCGGGCGGGTTCGAGCCGCAGGATTTTCACGGCAATGGTGTCGCCGTGCTCGGCGCCGTCGACGTGGAAGGGCCCGGTCTGGGGATTATCATGGCCGGGCTGCAACGATGCGGAAATCAAATCGGCTTTGGTTTTGATCCGGCCGTCGAAGCAGTCTTCGGTCCACGTGATGATGCGGGTGCCTGACGCGATGCGATGGCGCGCTGCCGCGCCTCCAAACGTATAGACGAGTTCTTCGTGTGTGGGAATGAAGCGCAAGGTGGGAGCGCCGGCTATCTCTTGGGCGTTCTGCGCGAAGGCGCGGCGCACGCCGGCTTTCGTTGCCGGGTCCGAGACCGGCGCCGGCCCGCCGGCGCTCGGCCGCGCAAGACGGGCACTGAGTCCGCCGATCAATGCCGCGGCGGATTGTGCCAGAAAGACCCGGCGTGGCGCCGGCATCTATGAGTTCCGCCTGATCGAACGGGCACCGTGCGTGGCGTTCATGCTCAATATTTCCGGTTGATGGTCACACCAAATGTGCGCGGGCGGACGGTCAGGAGGCCGTAGGGATCTTGACTGGTGTTGATCACGGACACTTCGGCGCGTTTGTCGGCGAGATTGCGGACAAAGGCGGTCACGCTCCAGAGATTGTCCGACACGCCCGCACGCAGGTTTACGAGTGTGTAGGAGGCCAGCGGGAGGTTGAACGTGTTCGACTCAAAGTAGGAGTCAATCTTGTCGCGGTAACTGATGTCGGTCGCG
>JANXZQ010000374.1 GCA_025355445.1 Gammaproteobacteria bacterium | reverse complement strand
CGCAATTTCTCGTCACCACGCGCAATCCAGGCGGCCACAGTTCGCAGCCGCGCGCCGACAACGCCATCTACGAACTGGCCGATGCACTCAAGGCCGTGCAAGGCTACCAATTTCCGGTGCAGTGGAATGAATGGACCATCGGCGATTTCAAGGCGGCAAGCCATGTCACCAAGGGGCCGATCGGCGAGGCCATGGCGAAGTTTGCCGCTGAGCCCGGTAATGCGGCAGCGGCGGCCGAGATCTCGAAGACTCCAGCCTACGTCGGGCGCATCCGCACCACCTGTGTCGCGACCATGCTCAGCGGCGGCCACGCGGAAAACGCGCTGCCCCAGTCGGCGACCGCTACCATCAACTGCCGGATTTTCCCGGGCACCGGCGCGGCCGATGTGCAGAAGACCCTGCAAGGGCTGGTGGGCCCCAAGGTCGAAGTGAAGCAGGGCTACGATGCCCTGGTATCGGATGCCTCTCCCATGCGCGCAGACGTCATGAAAGCGGTGGATAAAGCGGTCGCTGCTTCGGACCCCGGTACGCCCGTGGTGCCGACGCAGGCGGCGTATGCCACCGATGGCGCCGTGTATCGAAACGCCGGAATTCCCACCTACGGGGTCGGCGGCGTCTTCATCATGGACAGCGAAGAGTTCGCGCATGGCCTCAATGAGCGAATTCGCGTCAAGGAGTTTTACAAGGGATTGACCTATTGGGATGTGCTGATCAAAGCGCTCGCGGGTTAAGAAGCAACGGAGCCGTTGGGGAGAGCGATGGCGGAATCTGAAAAAATCGACTGGCGCACCGCAGGCGTCAAGGTCATCAAGAGCGATCGGTTGGATACCAATACCGCGCAGACTCCCGGCATGCTGCGCGCGGCCGCCATCAATTCCGCGCGCGGCGCGCAGAAAATCTGGGCCGGCACAGTGGTCATCCATCCGAATGCGAAGACGGGGGCTCACCATCACGGCCCGCTGGAAAGCGTCATTTACGTCGTGCGCGGTGTGGCGCGCATGCGCTGGGGCGACCGTTTGGAATTCGTCGCCGAGGCCGATGCCGGCGATTTCATCTTCGTGCCTCCCTACGTGCCGCATCAGGAGATCAATCGTTCGAGTGATACACCTCTGGAATGCGTGCTGGTTCGCAGCGATAACGAATCCGTGGTCGTCAATCTGAATATCGACGCCGCCGAACGGGTAGAAGAGGTGTATTGGATCGATCCGATCCACCACGGGGCGGTAAAGTGATTGCGTTACAACGTCTTTAAATTCTCCGTCTCGTGCCGCAGCTCCTTGAGAAATTGTTCCAGCTCGGCTTTGCGCGCCGGCACCAGCGCCTTGCCGGCAGGGGAGAGCACGCGTGAGGGAGTATTCTTGAGATTGTCCTCGAGCATTTTCACGGCCTTCGGACCATCGGGATCGCCGCCCTTTGGATCGACCAGCCCGAAGATTCGCGCCACGCCGATCGCACCCAGCCAATCGAGGGCGTCGGCGTCATGCAGGTACAGTGCTTCCGGAGCGGCGGGATCCCGATAGTACATATGCGTGCGGATCGCGCTGCGCACAGCGTCGATCTTGCTCATCGGGAATCCGGTGCCTTTGAGGATGGTGTCGATGAGGTCGGCTGCGACGTCCGAATGATCGATCTTTTCCTTCTCCCAAGGCGCAAATGCCGCGATATCGTGCAGGTACGCGGCGGCGAACAATACATCGTCATCGAGCGCCACATGATCGGCGGCGGCCAGTTCCCGAGCCAGCGCATAGTCGCGCATGCAGTGCGAATAGCCCCATGCCGGATTCTTGAAGTGCTTGGCTGCCAACTCGCGCACGCTGACGTGCCAGTCGGAGGCGGCGGCCGGCGTACCGGTGGCCGGCAACGCGTATTGAGCGGCATCCGCACGAACCGCGTTGGCCGAATTGACCAGTGCACCGATGAGCCCAATGAGCAACCCTGCCCGCACCAAGCCTGGGGTTCCGTATCGCTTCGTCATGTCAATCCTCTCAATTGCTGCTGGTACGTTCGTCTATGGGGCCCGCTCATCGGCAATGGCCTTTTCCACCATGGTGCGAAAACTGGCGAGCGCGGTGTCCATGCGCATGGCCAGCATGGGCGCATGCGGCGTGAGATCGAGGGTGCGCTGCTGCGCCAGGATGATGTCTCTGTCCTCTTCGAATCCCGCCAACACACTCTGCCGCAAATTCTCGGTGACCGACGGATCATCGAGCGCAAAGCCATGCGACTGCTGGAAAAAATAATGCGAGGTATTTACGGTTTCCGGCGTTACCGCCTGGCAGCCGAAAAACTGCGCGGCATCTATTCGATCGCCCGAGGGTGCGCCGGTGCCGGTGGGCGCGCTGCCTGAGTCCATCAATAATACGCCGGGAAGCACCACGTCGTAAATGTTCCAGCGATCCACGTTTTTTCCGTGCCAGGTCTTCAATTTGCTCAAGAAAGGCGCCGGTTCATCATCGATCAGCCAGCGCTCGACTCGTACACTATGCCCGCTGCGCGTCACTTTGGGGCGGATGCCGGCGTACTTCGAGCTGCCGCCGAGAGTGGTTTCGTGCACATACGATAAATGAGAGAAATCCAGCAAATTGTCGGTGATCAGCAGGTAGTTGGCAGCGTAGTGCATATAGCCCGGCGTGCCGCGCCATCCGGCATCGTCCAGATAGTGCGTGTCGGGAATGAGCGAGGGATCCGCCTTGTCCGGCTCGCCCATCCAGATCCACACCCATTTGAATCGCTCGACCACCGGATAGGCGCGCACTTTGGCAGCGGGTGGAATGAATTCCTGCGACGGAATCTCCACGCACTTGCCGCTCGTGTCGAACAGCAGTCCGTGGTACATGCAGCGAATATTATCGCCTTCGCGCCTTCCCTTCGACAACGGCGCCGCGCGGTGACAGCAGCGGCACGCTGGTGATGGTGCGCGCGACCATGCCGTCCGCGGCAATCTCGTGCGACCACGCTGCGACGTACCAGGTGTTTTTGAGAAAGGCGGTGCCAGTGTTCATTGCGGAAACTTCCTCC
>JANXZQ010000474.1 GCA_025355445.1 Gammaproteobacteria bacterium | reverse complement strand
CCGCAGCACCGTGGAGTTGGAAAGCGCTATCCGCGACTACCTTGCCCTCAACAATCGCGACGCGAAACCATTCGTATGGACGAAAACGGCTGACCAGATTCTTGAAAGTATCAAGCGATTTTGCGTGCGAACTTCTAACTCCGGACACTAGAGCGCGGCCGGCTAGGCGCGGCCGCGCTAGGCGTGCTGTGCCAGGGCCTGCAGAACCGGGCGCGTATCCGGACGAATGCCGCGCCAAAGCAGGAACGACTCCGCGGCTTGTTCCACCAACATGCCCCAGCCCTTGGTGGTGCGCGCGGCGTGCAAGGACTTCGCCCACAAAGTGAATGGCGTATGCCCTCGGCCATACGCCATGTCGTAGCAAATCGTTTCCTCGCCCACCAACCCCACGGGCATCACCGGCATTTCGCCTTGAATGCTGGCTGACGTGGCATTGATGATGAGGTCGTAGGGGGGGCCGGCGACGTCGGCAAATCCGCAGCCGGAGATTTGACCCATGTCCGCGAACTCTGCTGCCAATTTGCGGGCTCGCTCGGGAGTGCGATTGGCAATGATCAATTCGCTCAATTCGCGCTCGAGCAGCGGGCCGAGCACTCCGCGGACCGCACCCCCGGCGCCCAGTATCAGCATTCTCTTGCCGGCGAGATTGATGCCGAGGTTGCGTTCCAAATCGAATGTCAGCCCCAGCCCGTCGGTGTTATCGCCGAGCAGCGAGGTATCCTTGAAAAAAGCGATGGTGTTCACCGCCTGCGCACGCTCCGCTCGCGGCGTGAGTTCATTGACCAGCTCGGCCGCCGCCTGCTTGTGCGGTACCGTGACGTTCAAGCCGCGGACACCGCTGGCGAACAAGCGCAGCGCCTCGCGCCGAAAATCATCCGGCGCGACGTCGAATAGCCGGTAGACCAAGTTTTGCGCGGTAGCCTTGGCGAACATTCCGTGAATGAACGGCGACCAACTGTGGGCGATCGGATGACCGACCACACCATATTGATCCGGCGTATCCGGCCCGTGGGTGGAACTCACCCTGCGAGCCACTCCGCCGCACGCTTGGCAAAATAGGTCAGAATACCGTCCGCCCCCGCGCGTTTGATGGACACCAGTGCTTCCAGCGCCACGGCGCGCTCTTCCACCCAGCCGTTGCCCGCCGCAGCCATGATCATGGCGTACTCGCCACTGACCTGGTAGACGAAAGTGGGCATTCCAAAGTGATCTTTGACGCGGCGCACAATATCGAGGTAGGGCAAGCCGGGCTTGATCATGATCATGTCGGCGCCTTCCGCGATGTCCAGAGCCGCTTCGCGCAGCGCCTCATCGGAATTGGCCGGGTCCATCTGATAGGTGTGCTTGCTGCCGCTGCCCAGTTGTCCCGCAGAGCCCACCGCATCCCGAAAGGGTCCATAGAAGCTCGAGGCATATTTTGCCGCGTAGGCCAGAATCCGCGTATTGACGAGACCGGACGCCTCAAAGGCATTGCGGATGGCAGCGATCCGCCCGTCCATCATGTCCGACGGGGCAACCACATCCGCCCCGGCATCGGCATGCGATCGGGCCTGGCGGACCAGAGTTTCCACCGTCAGATCGTTCAGAACGTAGCCATTCGCGTCGATCAAGCCGTCCTGGCCATGAGTCGTAAAGGGATCCAAAGCCACGTCGGTGATGACCCCGAGGCCTGGGAACTCCTTTTTGACCGCGCGCACGGCCGCCTGAGCGATACCGTCCGGGTTCCAAGATTCACGCGCATCCAGCGTCTTTTTCTCTTTAGGAGTGACCGGAAACAGTGCGATCGCCGGGATCTTCAGGCGCACCAGGGTCTCGCACTCGCGCAGCAGCTGGTCGATGGATAGACGCTCTATGCCCGGCATGGACGCGACCGGCTGCCGTTCGCTGCGGCCCTCCACCACGAAGATCGGGTAAATCAATGCGTCCACCGTCAAGTGGGTTTCGCGCATCAGACGCCGCGAAAACTCATCGCGCCGCATCCGCCGCATGCGCGTGTTTGGAAATGAATTGACGGCAGTTCCGGTCATATGGACTGTGACTCCTAGCATTTACTTCACCGCAGCGATTTCGCCACGCCTGCTCCCGCTTCAGGCCCCCAACCGTCGAGGGTCGCGACGTAACGCGGTAATATCGCGGGGGAGACATTTCAAGCCGGGTGCTGATTTAACCATGAAGGATCAGGTTGGCGGAAATCAGAAGCGGGGTCGCTTCCAGGCGCTATGCCAGGCCCTGCGTCCGGACCTGCTGCGTTTCGCTTTCTGGCTGTCCCGCGATCGCGCCCTGGCTGAAGATGTCGTGCAGGAGACCCTGCTGCGAGCCTGGAAGGCCCAGGACTCCCTGCTGGACGAGGCTGCTGCCAAACCCTGGTTCCTCACCATCATCCGCCGCGAATACGCACGCACCTTTGAACGCAAGCGCTTTGTGACCGTGGATGTCGATGAACTGATCGCCCGTGAGGAGCCGATGTTGGCCGCCGCGGAGGAACAAGATCTCGCTGAATTACGCAACGCGATGTTTAGATTGCCAGATGAGTACCGCGAGCCGCTGGCGCTGCAGGTGCTGATGGGCTATTCCACCGCCGAAATTGCCCGCGAGCTCGATCTGTCGAACGCCGCGGTGCTGACGCGTCTGTTTCGCGCCCGCAAGCAGCTGCGCGTGCTATGCGGCGAGGATACGAGCGTGGATCCGCAAGAATGATGGACCACGCACAGTTTAAAAGAGCGTTGCTTGCCGATCCGCGGGATCCGGAACCGGAGTTACGCGCACATCGCGAGAGCTGCGACGACTGTGCCGCGTTCGCCGAACGGCTGCTGCGGTTTGAGTCGCGCGTGGAGCGCGCATTGCGGGTCAATTTGCCGGCAGGCGCGGACTGGGTGGCGCCCGATGAGTCGGTAGTCGGAGCCGATGCGAACGGTTCGGATCGAGTCGTGCCGTTCCTCGCCAAGGCACCGACGCCCGCGCCGCGCGCGGCAGCCTACCGCAGAGGTTGGCTGGCAATGGCCGCCAGCGCGTTGCTGGCAGTGGTCGTCGCAGGAGTTCTATGGATTGCGGCGCCGGGCGCGAGCGTTGCCGCCGATGTGGTCACGCATATGGCCGGCGAGCCGGACGCATGGCGCCGGACCGACGTCCCGGTGCCTGATGCGGAGCTGCAGGAAGTGCTCCGTAATACACACCTGCGTTTGGCTGCCGGGTCCGCCATGGTCAGCTATGCCAGCAGCTGTGAGTTTCGCGGGCACCACGTACCGCATCTCGTCATCCAAACCGAATCCGGCCCGGTGACCGTGATGGTGCTGATACACGAGCGCGCGTCGAAGCCGGTGCAGTTCGATGAGCAAGGCTACCGCGGAGTCATCGCGCCGGTGGCCGGCCACGGCAGCATCGCCGTGCTCACGCACGGTCCGAACACCGATATCAAAACCGTCGAGCGCATCGCCGCGCAGGTGCTCGCTTCCATCGTTTGGACCGAAGGCGCCGGGGCGGGCTCTTAGGTCAGATTCCGACCTCGCCGAGCAAATCGACCAGCCGCCGCGCACTCGCCGCCAGCGTCGGGTGATGGGCTTCAAATTGAACGGCGACTCTTTCCAAGCGATCCGGAAGCGATCCGTGGGAAGAGGCCGTCATGTCAGCGGGCTTGTCGATCAGGCGATTGATGTCCTGCATCATTTCGTCCAGGGTTTCCCTGGACTTGGGGTCTGCCCGCAGAGCCTCTGTCAGTTCCGCATGCACTTTGGCGAGATGGTCGCGTAAAGAGTT
>JANXZQ010000440.1 GCA_025355445.1 Gammaproteobacteria bacterium | reverse complement strand
GCATCAGCACGAATTTCAAATGAAATTGGCCCGCAGCCGGCTGCGGCACAATTTGCATCTGCTGCACTTTGACGTGAATGAGGGAGTCGGGCTGGACCAGACCGCGGTAGAAGGACAAATCCTGATTCAGGCGCGCGATTTGGCTCTGCATGTCGCCCAGACTACGCTCGACTTGCTTATACCCCTCCCGCTCCACCCGCCGCACCACTTCCGCCGCTTCCAGCTCGGCCCGCTGCTTTTCGTTCAGCGCATCCAATCCGCGTATGCGTGCGCTCGCCGACAATGCACCGCGCACCGAATCGACGACGCGAAAGCCTGCGTCATACCGTCCCAGTTCGAACGCCATGTACAGCACGGCCAAGCCCAGGAAAGCCGCCAGGCCCAGCAGAACCGCACGACGCTTCGGCGAATGCGATCTGACGACCAATTTGCCGAACGAATCCGCCATACTCGATTCCGTCGCCAGCCTACCCGTGGGGAGACATTACACGAAGCGGCGCCACGTAAGGAACACTCAATGCTCTGGCTCAAGGCATTTCACGTCATTGCCGTAATCGCGTGGTTCGCGGGTCTGTTCTACCTGCCGCGCCTGTATGTCTATCACGCGGACGCGAAGGACTCGATCAGTGTCGAGCGCTTCATCGTGATGGAGCGGCGGCTGTTTGCCATCATGACCATCGGCGCGGCCGCTGCCGTAGGCTTCGGCGCGGCGATGCTGGCGGCGGCGCCCGTTTACCTTGCCATGGGTTGGCTGCGGGCCAAGCTCCTGTTGGTGCTGTTGGTCCTCACCTACCATTGGTTCTGCTACCAATTCATGCAGGACTTTGCAAAAAATCGCAACACGCACACCTCGAAGTGGTACCGCGGCTTCAACGAAGTGCCCTCGCTGCTCCTGATCGCGATCGTATTGCTAGCCGTCCTCAAACCCTTCTAAAGGACGGGGTCACGTCGATTTCCGGCCACCATTCCGGGTACGGCGGCAAGCCGTCAGGGAACATGACGGCACCCAGGTCGTGCAGCGCCCGCACATACACGCGCCGCTTGAAATAAACGACTTCACGCACCGGCGTCCAATAGTCGGACCAGCGCCAGCGGTCGAATTCAGGCGTGGCCGTAGAATCGAATCGGATCCTCGATTCGTCGCCGAGGAGCCGGAGCAGAAACCAGCGTTGCTTCTGCCCGATGCAGCGGTCGCGCACGTATTGCCGCGGCAGGCGATAGCGCAGCCATCCGCGGGTGGCGCCCAGAACCTCCACATCAGCTTGCTCCAAGCCTATTTCTTCTTCGAGTTCGCGAAACAGCGCCTCCTCGACCTGCTCGCCTCGATTGACGCCACCCTGGGGAAATTGCCAGCCGCGTCCTCCGACGCGCCCACCCAAGAACACTTCCCCGGAGCCATGCGTCAGCACGATTCCCACATTGGCACGGAAACCGTCCTTGTCGATGTAGTCGGTGGCAGGCTGAATGGACATTATGTGGATTGTTCCATATCACCGGCCGCTTGTGGTCGCCGTGCAAGCGCCCTATGGTACGCCGCACATGGCGCGGCACATAAAACCCGGTAGATTGCTCCCATTGTTGGCGTTGGCCGCTGCATTAAGCTTGGGCGTCGCCATATCGGTCGGCAGCACCTCCGTCGCATTCAGCAGCGCGCTGGACGCCGTGCTGGGCGGCCAGGATTCCGTAGTACGCGAGGTCATCTTGAACTTGCGCTTGCCGCGCGCCCTCAATGCGTTCAGCGTCGGTGGGTTGCTTGCGCTCGCGGGCGTGTTGATGCAGGTGCTGCTGCGCAATCCCTTGGCGGATCCCTATGTTCTGGGCATTTCCGGCGGCGCGGCCGTCGCGGCCCTAGGTGCGATGCTATTGGGATTCGGCGGCTTGATCGTCGACTGGGCGGCAGGGACGGGAGCGCTGGGTGCGACTCTTTTGGTATTTGCGCTGGCCCATGCGCGCGGCGGCTGGACCCCGCAAAGACTCTTGCTCAACGGTGTGGTAGTTGCCTCCGGCTGCGCCGCGGTCGTCAGCCTGATGCTGGCTCTCGGCGATGAGACGAAGTTGCGGGGCATGCTGTTCTGGCTGATGGGCGACTTATCCTTCGCGCCTTTCTCACCGGCGGCGCTATGCCTGCTGCTGGGTGTGGGTGGGCTCGCAGTCGCCGGCGCTCGCAGCTTGAACGTACTGGCTCGCGGTGAAATCGAATCGCAGTCTCTGGGAGTGGCGCTCTCGCCGGCACGAATCCTGTTGTTCGGCGCCACTGCCGCTTTGACCGCGACCGCGGTAACCACTGCGGGAGGCATAGGATTCATCGGCCTCGTCACCCCGCACCTGATTCGGCTGGTGGCGGGCAGCAACCACCGCATTGTCGTGCCGGCGTCGATTTTGTTGGGAGGCACACTGCTCACCTTGGCGGATACTCTGGCGCGAATCGCCGCCGCCCCAAGGCAACTCCCCGTGGGGGCGCTCACCGCACTGATCGGCGTGCCGTTGTTTTTGGTGCTGATGCGCCGGGAACGGCGCATCAGCTCGTAGCCGCCCTATGCGCATGGCTCTATCGGCTTGAGTTCGAGCCGCCGCTAACCCGCGCCCACCTGCACGCGATTTCGGCCGAGCGCCTTGGCCCTATACAGCGCCGCATCGGCATCGGCTATCAGCCGATCGCCCACCGCCTTTAAGTCGGTTTCATGGCGACCCGGTGTCACCGACGCCACACCCACCGACACCGTCAAGCTGCGGTCGATCTGCGCGGTGAGTGAAAACGGCGCCGCCGCGATGACTTCGCGAATGCGTTCGGCCAGAGTTGCAGCCTCTGCCGCTCCCGCCTCCGGCAATAGAATCGCCAGTTCATCTCCGCCGAAGCGCGCGGCCGTATCCATGCTGCGAATTTGGGATTCCACACGATGCGCAATCTCTTTGAGCGCATTATCGCCCGCCAGATGCCCGTAGCCGTCGTTGACGCTCTTGAAGCGGTCGACGTCGATCATCAAACACGCGATGCTCGCGGCGCGCCGTTGGGCGCGGCCCAACTCCTCTTTCAGGCGTTGCTGCAAGTAGCGCCGGTTGTGCCAGCCGGTCAGGAAATCAGTGATGCCGGCACGCAGCAGGCGCGCGCGATTGACGTCATTCTCTATACACACGGCGGCCACTGCGCCCAGGTGCGCCAGAAATTCCGTTCCATGATGCCGCGTGAAGCGCGACGGATCACGGCTGCCGAAGCACAGAGCGCCGGTCGCGCGATCTTTGCGCGGCAGGGGTATCAGCGCCGCGCTCTTTAGATTCGTCGTGTCCGGAAACAACAGATGGTGGTCGGCCCCGACGTAAGGCCCGAGCCAGGGCTTGTGCAGCGCGCCCAACTGCGGCGCGAGCCCGATCAGGGAATCGACGAAGAAGATCTGTTTGAATTCTTCCGGCCGGTCCCCGCCCGCCAACAGCAGATGCCGAACTTCGTGCTGGGGATCGAGCAGCACGACGCTGACGGCGTCGAGCACATAAGACGCGCGCAGCCCGTCGACCATGGCGCGCAGCAACTGTGCCAGGCTGTCGGCCCCCAGCAGGGTCAGCTCGCGCGCCTGCGTGCGTTTCAAGATGCTCTCATTGTTGGCGGCCTCGGCAGTCATTTCCGCCACTCGCCTCTTGAGCTCCTCGTTCTCCCGCACCAAGTCATCCATAGCCCCAAACCCCTGCCGGCCTAGCCGGCACGCGCTGCCGCCCGCACATCCAAGTACGCCCGTCCGCGATTCATGATGGCGGTAAATTCTTCCGCATTGCCCGCCTTCACCGTCGTCACCAGACGCTGCACCGCCTGCTGCAGCGCGAGCAACGACTCGCCGCCGTATAGGTTCAAGCTCTGGATTTCGTAATACAAGTCCGGACTTTCGGCGGCGACGCGGCTCGCCACTTCGAGTTGCGCGTCAAAAGTGGTGCTCGACAGTTTTGCCAGCCGCGGCGCTGCTTCCCCACTATCGGCGAGCGCCGTAAAGAAGGCGATGTTGAGCGCGTGCGACAGACCCAACACATAGGCAATCAAACGATCGTGTTCATCGAGGCCCATGACAACCCGCTCTGCCATGGTCGGAGCGAACAGCTCCTGCGCTTCCTGCAGCGCTTCGGCATGGCCCAAGTCGATGAAAATCACGTGCCGGCCGGACAACAGCGCCGTATCAGGCCCGAACATCGGGTGCAGCGAGGTCACGCGGCAGCCGGCCTTGACCAGCGCATCGAGGCCGGCGCGCAGCGGCGTCTTGAGCGAGCCCAAGTCGAAGATCAGACCGCGCGGCGCGCGCTGCGCCAAGAACTCGAGCAGGCGCGTCGTGGCGCTCAACGGAGTGGCAAGCACGATCAAGTCGAAGTCCAATGGGTCGCTCCGCCAATCCTCGATGAGATCGAATCCCGGAAGTCCGCCCCTGGGATCGGCTATCGCAACGCGAAATCCCTGCGAGGCCAGAAATTCCGCGAACCAGCCGCCCATCTTGCCGTGACCGCCGATCACCAAGGCGCGTTTGCCGCTGCCGTGCGCCTGAGCGGCGACCCGCGCATGCTCCTGCGTCGCCAACGAGGACTGTATGAGTTGCCGCAGCAGCGACTCCGCCAGATCCGGCGCCACCCCCAAGCGCGAGGCCGCGTTGCGGGCCCGCAGAATGACCTCGCGCTCGCGCCCGAAGTCGCGGGTCGCGCGGCCGGTGGCGCGCTTAACAGCCGCCACTTGCTCGCTCAGCGACTGACGGCGTGCAACCAGTTCGACCAGCCGGCCGTCGAGATCGGTCAACTCGGCTCGCAATTCATCCAGATTCATACCGGTAAAGCCCCCAAATTTTGCCGCTCCCGTTGTACTGGCTGCCCGCGGCTACCGCAAGCGCGGCCGCACGGCTAACATCCTGGTATGAGCAGCAGCACCAAGAAATTCTGGACGGAGACCCTGCCCGATCCATTGCCGGCGAATCCTTTGAATATAGCGGCACAGTGGTTGGCGCAAGCCAGACTCGACGCTGCCCAGCCGAATCCCAATTCCATGGTGTTGGCGACCGTGGACAGCCGCGGCTACCCGTCGGCGCGGATCGTCCTGTGCAAGGAGATCAACTCGCAACCCGGTTTCATCCTCTTCTACAGCAACTATCGGTCGCGAAAGGGCAGGGAACTCGCCGCCAACCGCCGCGCGGCGGCGGTGTTTCACTGGGACCATCGCCACCGCCAAGTGCGTGTCGAAGGCCGGGTGGAATTGCTCTCCGACGCTGATAATGATGCCTACTTCAAGACCCGGCCCTGGCAGAGCCGCTTGGGTGCATGGGCAAGCGAACAAAGCCAACCGGTGGGATCACGGCATGCTCTCGAGCGCAGCGTCGCCGCGGTCGCACGCCGATTCGAGATCCCCTACGAAGGTCCGGGCACTCCGGAACCCGCCCAAGTTTTGGCGGAGGTGCCGCGGCCGCCGAACTGGGGCGGCTATCGCTTACAGGCGGACGCCGTGGAACTCTGGGTCGAAGGCGAGTTCCGCATCCACGATCGCGCCCGCTGGACCCGAGTGCTGCCCGATCAGCCGGGCGACGGTTCAGATATGCCGTGGACGGTCACACGCCTGCAGCCTTGAGCGGCGCTCATCGGATGATGTCGACATCGCGAAACGTGGCGACGGCAGCATCCAGAAAGGCACGAACCTTCGGCGTCATGTGGCCGCGCCTCACGGTGACCAATTGCACAGGCAGCGGGCCCGGCTCGAAATCCTGCAGCAGCCGCACCAGTGTGCCGCCGGCCAAATCGGGGGTCACCTGATAGGACAGCGGGCGCGCAAGGCCGCGACCGGCGCGCGCCGCCTGCAACTGAGCGTCGACGTCGTCGACCAGCAAGCGCGGAGTAAGCCGCACCACGACACCTTGCCGGGAGGGCCCAAAGCGCCATTCGCGCGCCGAAGAGCGCGCCATGCCAAAAATCGTGTCGTGCGCCGCCAGATCAGACGGCGCTTGCGGTACACCACGCCGCTCAAGGTAAGCCGGACTCGCCACCACCACTCGCCGCACACTGCCCACCGTCCGTGCTACCAAGCTCGAATCCGCCAGTGGCCCGATACGAACGGCCAAATCAAGGCCCTCCTCAATGAGATCGAGATTTCGGTCATTGAGCGTGAGCTCGACGCGCACGTCGGGAAACTCATTGAGGAATCCCGATACGATCGGTGCCACATGGAGGCGGCCAAACTGCACCGGCGCCGTGATACGCAGCACGCCCCTGAAGCCGGGCTTGCGTGGCGCCCGCCAATAGCTGCTCGTAATCCGCCAGCAGAGAACGCGCGCGCTCGATAAGAGCGATGCCGCCCTCGGTGGGCGAAAGACGCCGGGTCGTCCGTTCGACCAGCCGCAGACCCATGCGATCTTCCAGCCCGCTAAGGGCGCGGGTGACGGCAGGCGGGGACTTTTGCAATCGCCGAGAGGCGGCAATCAGACTGCCGCCCTCGACAATAGCCACGAAGGTGGCAAGTTCCTCGAGTCGGTCCATGTATTATTCCGATTTATGGAATTTTGACTTGCAGTTTAACTTCTTTGATTCAGATATTGGAATAGTATAATCAACGCGTCGGCAGACAATTTGAAGGAATTCACAGTGCCCGTCAGCGAAATCGTTCTATATGGCACAGAATTGTCGGGGCATTGCCATCGCGTCGTGCTGCTGTTGCGCATGCTCGGGCTGCCCTATCGTTTCGTCGCGACGCCGATTGAGTTGCGCGGCACGGCCGAATTCCGGCGGCTGAACCCGCTGCGGCAGATTCCCGTACTGCAGGACGGCGATCTGACGCTCGCGGACAGCAATGCCATCCTCGTCTATCTCGCCAAGCGCTACGCTTCGGGAAGCCACTGGCTGCCGCAAGATCCGCTCGCGGCGGCCGAGGTGCAACGCTGGCTTTCGATCGCAGCCGGCGAGGTGCGTCACGGACCGTGCGCCGCCCGCATGGTGATGCAGTGGAATTTTCCTGGCGACATTGAACGCGCCAAACGGATCGCCGCGGTGCTGCTGCCGTTCATGAACGAGCATCTGAGCAACCGAAGTTTCCTCGCGACAGAACACGCCACCATCGCCGACCTTGCCTGCTATTCCTATGTCGCACACGCGCCCGAAGGCGGCATTGCTCTCGGCGGCTATGATGCGGTGCTGGCGTGGCTTGGCCGCATCGAGGCGTTGCCGCAGTTCACACCCATGGCAGGGTTGCCCATTCCTGCGGGCACGTAAGATCGCCGTGGACGGCTCTACACCACTTATCCCGACAACGTCGTGCAGATTTCGCAGATGCAGACCAAGATGTTGGAATACATCGCCCAATAGCTTCGGCCGGCGCTATCTGTACCGGCCCATGAGTTTGTCCAGCGCCGCGCGCCCAGGCGACAGCTTCGCAAATGGAATACTGTTGAGCGGCGCTTCGGCCGTATGATTCAAATTGTGGAATTCGGTCGAATCCGACTCATCGATGTGAATGAGCCCGGTTACGTACTCATTGTTCTTGAGCTTGTTGCCGATGTAATTGTACGCAGCGGTCCGATCGGTGGGATCGTAGCTCGGATCGAGCTTTCGCAAAATCACCTGGCTGCCGTCGTGCAGACTCACCGGCATCGACTCGCCCGCCGCATAGTCCATCGCAATCTCCTGCGCCAAAGGCACGAAATCCGTTTCGACCGCCGCGTGATAGTGCTCGCGCGTGTAGGTATAGCTCTTGGTCGATCCCTCATGATCGTTGAACGTGACGCAGGGCGACAACACGTCAATCAAGGCGAATCCATTGTGACGCAAGCCGGCCTGAATGAGCGGCACGAGCTGTGCCTTGTCGCCGGAGAAGCTGCGCGCAACGAAGGTCGCGCCCAGGGTCAGCGCCAGCAGCACCGGGTCGATCGGCGGCGACGAATTAACGTCACCGCGCTTGGCCTTGGTGCCGATGTCGGCGGAGGCCGAGAATTGTCCCTTGGTCAAGCCGTACACGCCGTTGTTTTCGATCAAGTACAGCATGTTCACGTTGCGCCGGATGGCGTGCACCAATTGACCGATGCCGATGGAGAGCGAATCGCCGTCTCCCGACACGCCGACATAAGTCAGCCGCCGGTTCGCCGCATTCGCGCCGCTCGCGATCGAGGGCATGCGGCCGTGCACCGAATTGAATCCATGCGAGCCGCCGACGAAATACGCCGTGGTCTTCGATGAGCAGCCGATGCCGGACAGCTTGACCAGCTGTTCGGGGCGCATCGACAAGCCCCAGCAGGCCTCGATGATGGACGCCGTCACCGAATCGTGGCCGCACCCGGCGCACAGCGTCGACATGCTCCCTTCGTATTGGCGCCGGGTCATTCCCAGCGTATTGACCGGCAGCGACGGATGGGCGACTTTGGGTTTGTTGATGTATGACATGCGAGCCTTAGAGTTTGCGCGGCACGGCGGACAGCCGCGGCGCCTCGGCGAGTTTGGCGCGAATTTCGTTGACGATGGGGTCGGCCGACATGGGCAGTCCGCTGTAGCTCAAGATGGAATTGAGCTTGGATTTCTCCACCGCCGTCTCGAGCGTCAACAGCGATCTGAACTGCGCGTCGCGATTCTGCTCAACGACGAATAGGGTGGCGTGCGATTTCAAGAACACTTCGACGTCATTGTTGAACGGAAACGCTTTGACGCGCAGATAGTCGACGTCGATTTTCTGCCTTCCGAGAACATCGAGCGCCTCGCGAATTGCGCCGTCGCAGCTGCCGAGGCTCACGATGCCGACTTCGCTGTTGCCTTTGCCGAGCAGCAGCGGTTTCGGCAGATACTTCGGGGCGCCCGCGAATTTTCGCTTCAGCCGATCGAGCACCACCTGGTATTCGGCGGAATCCTCGGTGTATCCGCCGTACTGATTGTGGCCGGAGCCGCGCGTGAAGTAGGCGCCCTTGGAACTAGTGCCCGGCAACGTGCGATAGGTGATCGCATCGTCATCGCGATCCACGTAACGGTAGAATTTCTCCAGTCCGGCGAGTTCCTCCGCCGACAGCATCTTGCCTCGATCCGGCTTGTAAGCATCGTCCCATTGCAGATCAGGGCACATCCAATCGTTCATGCCGATATCCAGATCGGACATGACAAAAACAGGTGTCTGCAGGCGCTCGGCAATATCGAAGGCCTGCACCGCCAAATAAAAACATTCTTCGGGGTTCGCGGGGAACAGCAGCACATGCCGCGTGTCGCCATGCGAGGCGTATGCACACAACATGATGTCGGACTGCTGCGTGCGGGTCGGCATGCCGGTGGAGGGGCCGACGCGCTGCACGTCGAATATGACGCAGGGCACCTCGGCGTAGTACGCCAGGCCGACGAATTCATTCATCAGCGAGATGCCCGGTCCGCTGGTCGGCGTGAAGGCGCGCGCGCCGTTCCACGACGCGCCCAGCACCATGCCCACCGCCGCCAGTTCATCCTCGGCCTGCAGGACGGCGAAATTGCGTTCCCCGCTGTCGGGATCGACGCGGAAGCGCTCACAAAATCCCTTGAAAGCGTCCATCAGCGAAGTCGACGGCGTGATGGGGTACCACGCGCCGACGGTCGCTCCCGCGTACACGCAGCCGAGGCCGGCGGCCGTATTGCCGTCGATCATGATGTGGCCGCGAGTCTTGTCCATGTGCTCGACCCACAGCGGCAGCGGCGAAGTCAAATGTTCCTTGACGTAATCGTAGCCCAAGCGCAGCGCCTTGGTGTTCGAGTCCAGCAATTTCGGCTTCTTTCCGTAGCTCTCGCTCAAGAGGCCGCTGATCACCTCCAGATCGAGGTCGATCAGGGCGGCCAGAACCCCGGCATAGGCGATGTTCTTCAGGAGAATGCGATTTCGCACCCCGTCGAAATTCTCGTTGACCAATTTGGCGAGCGGCACCGCAATCACGGTGATATCCCCGCGTTGCAAAAACGCGCTGCGCGCCCAGGTCGAGTCGTAAATCAGGTAGCCGCCCGAACTCAATTCACGCACATCGCGCGAATAGGTTTCCGCATTCATCGCCACCATGATATCGACCTGCGCGGCGCGGGCGGCGTAGGCGTCGCGGGTTACGCGGATTTCATACCAGGTGGGCAGGCCCTGAATGTTCGACGGAAAGTAGTTCTTGCCGGCGCACGGCACGCCCATGCGAAAGATCGCCTTCATGATCAGCGAGTTGGCGCTGGCCGAACCGGTGCCGTTGACATTGGCGAACTTCACCACGAAATCATTCACGCGATTGGCGTTGGCAATCAGGCCGGGCATACGGGCGCCTCCTCATCAATCGCTCGCGGTATGCGAATGGTCGACTTCTGCATGTCCCAGGCCGCGGTCGGACAGCGTTCGGCGCACAACCCGCAATGCACGCACACATCCTCGTCCTTGACCATGACCCGCCCCGTTTGCGGCAGCGCCGCCGAGACGTACAGCGCCTGCGTACGATGCGCGGCCGGCGCCGTGAGATGGCCGCGCAGCTCCGCCTCCGTGGCGTTGCGTGTGATGGTGAGACAATCGACGGGGCAGATGTCGATGCAGGCGTCGCATTCGATGCACAGCTTCGCCGCGAATACCGTTTGCATGTCGCAATTCAAGCAGCGCTGCACTTCCAACGCGGCTTCCTCCGCTGTAAATCCCAATTCCACTTCGATGTTGATCTTCTTGAAGCGCTCGACGAGACCCACGTGCGGCACCAGGCGGCGTTCGATCCCGTTGTATTCGTTCTTGTATGCCCATTCGTGCATGCCCATCTTGCGGCTGGAAAGCGTCACGCCGCGCGGCATGCGCTCCAGGACCGCCTCGTCATGGCAGAATTTGTGAATTGAAATAGCCGCCTGATGGCCGTGTTCGACGGACCAGATGATGTTCTTGGGCCCGAACGCCGCATCGCCGCCGAAGAACACCTGCGGCAGCGTCGATTGAAAGGTGATCTTGTTCACCTTGGGCACATTCCATTTATCGAACTCGAGACCGATGCCTTTTTCGATCCAAGGAAAAGCGTTTTCCTGACCGATCGCCAGGATGACGTCGTCGCAGGGGAAGAAGACCTCGCCCAAATTGCGAGTCGCCGTAATGTCATCGTTCGCGACGTCGTATTCGAGTTTCTCGAACAGCATGCCCGTGAGCTTGCCACCCTCGGTGACGAAGGACTTGGGCGCGTGATTGACCACGATTGCCACATTCTCGTGTTCGGCATCTTCGAGTTCCCACTCGGAGGCCTTGAAGAACTGACGCGGCTTGCGCGCCATGACTTTTACTTCCTTTGCGCCCAGCCGCAGCGAGCTGCGGCAGCAGTCCATGGCCGTATTGCCGACCCCGATTATCAGAACCCGTTTGCCGACCTGTTCGACGTGGCCGAAGGCAACCGATTCGAGCCAGGTGATGCCGATGTGCACGCGATCGGTGTCGTGGCGGCCCGGCAGGTCGAGTTCCTTGCCCTTGGGGGCGCCGGAACCCACGAAAATCGCATCGAATTTTTCCGATTCGAGCAGGCGGCGCATGCTCCCGACCGGGGAATTCAGGCGCAGGTCTGCGCCCATATTTACGATGTAGCCGATCTCTTCGTCCAAGACATCGGCAGGCAGGCGGAACGCCGGGATATTGGTGCGCATCAAACCGCCGGGGACGGCGAATTGTTCGAATATGGTGACCTCGTAGCCCATGGGCAACAAGTCGTTCGCGACCGTGAGCGATGCCGGCCCGGCGCCGATGCAGGCAACGCGCTTGCCGTTCTTCTCGCGCGGCGCTTTGGGCAGCAGTGTCGTGATGTCGTCCCGATGGTCGGCTGCCACGCGCTTCAGCCGGCAGATCGCAACCGGCTTTTCCTCGATGCGGCCGCGGCGGCAGGCGGGCTCGCACGGCCGGTCGCAGACTCGGCCTAAAATGCCCGGAAACACATTGGACTCGCGATTCACCATGTACGCTTGGGTGAACTCGCCCTGGGCGATCAGGCGGATGTATTCGGGAACATCGGTGTGCGCGGGGCAGGCCCATTGGCAATCCACGACCCGATGGAAATATTCAGGTTTCGAAGTATCGGTAGGCTCCATGATTCCTCGTTTGACGCCCCCCAAGCCAGCTGCGAAGTATAGCGGTATTATTGCGCCATGAACCTTCTCCACGGGCAAGACGCCACGTGCCCGCATTGCTGGGAAACCATCAATTTGACTCTCGATCTGTCGGTGCCGGAGCAGTCGTACGTCGAAGATTGCCCGGTGTGCTGCAAACCTATGGTCGTGACTTACACCACCGCCGATGGCGAAGTCGCCGAACTCAGCGTTGAGTCCGGGGAATGACTTTGGGTCGCGGCGCCGGGCCGCGCGCCCAGCCGCCAACGGCGCGCAGCGGATTGCCGCCCAGCGGATTCAAGATGTTGCGCGTCGCGATTTTGTTGGGCGTGTTGCTGCTGGTCGCCGTGACGAGCTGCCAAGAGCGCTATCTGAGCACGCGCTGGCACGTCCCCTTGTACGTTGCGATCTACCCCATTGCCGCCGACGACAGCCCTGTCACTGAGGCCTATGTCTCGACGTTGGATGCCGAGCGCTTCAAACCCATCGATCGTTTCTTTGCGCGCGAGGCAGCGCGATATCACCTGGATGCGAGTGAACCGTTCAGGACCCGCGTGCGGAGCGAACTGTCCTCCCGGCCGCCGCAACGCGCGGCAGACGCAGGTCTGGCGGCGACGGCTCTATGGAGCTTGCGGCTGAGATACTGGGCCTGGCGCGTCAGCGGGCATGCGCGCGAGCCCGAGGATATTCGCATGTTCGTGCTGTATCACGACCCGGCCCTGACCGCCACCGTGCCGCATTCCCTGGGACTCACCAAAGGCCTCATCGGCGTGGTATACGCGTTTGCTGCCCCTGAGATGAACGGCGAGAACAATGTGGTGATTGCCCACGAAATGCTGCACACCGTGGGTGCCACCGACAAGTACAACGCCGTTGACGACGCCCCGCGGTTTCCCGACGGATTTGGCGATCCAAGCCAAAGGCCGCTGTTTCCGCAGGCTGTGGCGGAATTGATGGCGGGCCGGCGCATGCTGGCGCCGGACAAATGGCAACAGGCGGCCAGTCTCGACGAAGTGGTCATCGGCCCGGTCACGGCGTTGGAAATACGCTGGCCGCAGCATGCTCGCTGAAGCCGCAGCGCCACGCGTCGACGCCGGGCTGCCGCTGCTCGAATGCCGTGGCGTCGATGTCAGCGTGGAATCGCGCACCTTGGTGCACGGCCTCAACCTCAAGCTGAGCGGCGGGTCGATGCTCGCCGTGCTCGGACCGAACGGCTCCGGCAAGAGCCTTTCTCTGCATACGCTTGCCGGCCTGCGCTCGCCAAAGGCCGGGGAGATACTGGTGGTGGGCCGGCCTCTGACGGCGTGGCGGCGCAGCGCCCTCGCCCGCGAATTGGCGCTTCTGCCACAGAATGTCGAAGACCCCTTTCCGGCCAGCGTCATGGAAACGGTGCTGCTCGGCCGCCACCCGCACATCCCCCGCTGGCAGTGGGAGTCCGCCGGTGACCTTGCCATTGCCTCGGGAGCGCTTGCCGCGGTAGGGCTTGGCGGATACGAAGATCGCGACATACTGACCCTATCCGGCGGCGAGCGACGGCGAGCGGCGCTGGCCGCCGTTCTCGCGCAAACGCCGCGCATCTTCTTGTTGGATGAACCGACCAACCAACTCGACCCGAACCACCAACTCGAGGCGCTGCAGCTGCTGCGCCAACGCGCCGATGCAGGCGCCGCCGTCATCGCCACCCTGCACGATCCCAATCTCGCCGAGCGATTTGCGGACGAGGTCCTGCTGATAGGCAGGAACGGCGACTGGCAATGCGGACCGGTCGCGGACATCCTCACCCCTCGGCACCTATCAGCCCTTTACGACACGCGCTTCGAGACCGCAGAAATCGGCGGCCGGCGGGTTTTCTTTCAGGCTTAGGAGCCTAGCAGCCTGTCGGACTTAAGGTAAATACGCGATAATTGTGGCGTCTTTCCTGGTTCGGCGGGCGCTATGAGCAATTTTCGTCCGATTAATCGAGATACCGGATTCCTGCTCCCCCCTTCGGTGGACGAGTGGCTGCCACAACGGCATTTGGCGCGCTTTGTAGTCGAAGTAGTTGACGGGCTCGACCTGTCGGAAGTGGTGAAAGACTACCGCGGCTCAGGGTCCGCTTCGTACCACCCGGCGATGCTGCTTTCGATGCTGGTCTACGGCTACGCGACGAAGGTGTTCTCCAGTCGGGCGCTGGAACGAGCGACGTACGACTCGGTGGCCTTTCGCTTCATCGCGGGCAACGAGCACCCGGACCACGATACGATCGCCGCGTTTCGCAAGCGCTTTCTTGGGCAAGTCGAGACGGTGTTCATCGAAGTGTTGCAGGTTGCCCGCACCATGGGGATGCTCAAGCTCGGTACGGTGGCGCTCGACGGGACCAAGGTGCACGCGAACGCGAGCCGGCACAGTGCGCTGTCCTTCGGCCACGCGAAGAAGATCGAGAAGAAGCTGAAGAGGGAAGTGCAGCAGTTGCTGAAGCTCGCCGAGCGGGCCGATGCGGCGGAGATCCCCGACGGGATGTCGATCCCGGAGGAGCTGGAGCGGCGCGAGTCGCGTTTAGCGGCCATCGCTGCGGCGAAGGCGAAGCTTGAGGTACGGGCCGAGGAGCGTTTGGAGGGCGAGAGAGCGGAGTATCAGCGCAGGCTTGCGGGGCGTGCCGAGGAAGAGAAGCGCCGCGGCCGGCGCTTTGGCGGTAACCCGCCCGAGCCACCCACGGGAGGCGTGCGCGAGCAGGATCAAATCAATCTGACCGATGAGGACTCGCGCATCATGAAGGTCGCCGCGGGCGGCTTTGAGCAGTGTTACAACGCCCAGGCCGCGGTAGCGACGGGCAGCTTGCTGGTCGTGGCCACCGCCGTCACGCAAGCGGCCAATGACAATCGGCAACTCGTGCCGATGATCGAGAAGATCCAGGCACTCCCGAAGTCATTGGGCCGTGCGAAGCGGCTACTGGCGGACAGCGGCTATTTAAGCCAGGCTAACGTCGAGTACTGCGCCCAAGCGCGCATCGAACCGCTGATCGCGATGGGGCCTTCTGGCCACAATCTGAGCTGGCGCCAGCGCTTTGCCGAACCGGTGTTCGGCATCATCAAATCAGCGATGGGATACCGCCAATGCCTGTTGCGAGGGCTCAAGAACGTCACCGGTGAATGGAATCTGGTCACGATGAGCTGGAACATCAAGCGGATGTTCACACTGCAGGCCCGCTAAAGGCTGCGTGGCCTCAGCGCCCGACCAAACCTAACCCATCCTCACCGGAATCCTCTCGTGCAAACCCAATCACCGCCTCCGGACAAAAACCTCAGTCCGACAGGCTGCTAGCTCAACGCTGCCAGCACCGGCTCGTGCAACCGCCCATTGGTTGCCAGCACGGAGTCCGACTGCAGCGTGATCGGCGCGCCCGCAAGGTCGGTGAAACGTCCGCCCGCCTCAGTAACGATTGCCACGCACGCCGCAATGTCGAGAATATTGACATCCGTTTCGATCACGGCATCGATCTTGCCGCCTGCCAGCAGGTGATAGTGCAGAAAATCCCCGTAGCCCCGAATACGGTTGAGCCGCGCAACCAGTGCGCCGTATTTCGTCCACTGTGCGCCGGTTGCGAGACTCTTCATATTGCCGCTGGAGAGTGCGGCGGACTCGACGCCGGCGATGGAGCTGACAGCCAGTGCCTTGCCGTTCAGATAGGCGCCGCGGCCGCGCTCGGCAAAGCAAAGTTCGCCGTATACCGGAGCACTCGACACACCGAGTACGATTTCTCCACCGCGCATCAGCGCGATTTGCGTGGAGAACATCGCGTACTCGCGCACGAACGCCTTGGTGCCATCGATGGGATCCACGAGCCATAGGCTGTCGGCACCCTGGTCGCGCGAACCGGTTTCCTCGCCATAGAAGCCATAGGAAGGAAATCGCGCCTCGAGTATCTCGCGGATTGCGATTTCGCAACGCACATCGGCCTCGGTGACCGGCGACTTGTCGGCCTTGATGCGCACCTCGATATTACGCTGGAACAAACTGCGCGCGATGCCGGCGGCCTGCTCCGCCGCGTCCAGGGCCGCCTGCAATTCTGCGGAAGGTTTCATGCGCGCCAGATTAGCAAACCTTGTGCTAACGTCACATCCAAAGAGCATGGAGATTTGGCAATGGGCAATCGGCTGAGCAAGATTTACACGCGCACCGGGGACGACGGCAGCACCGGCCTCGGCGACGGCTCGCGTGTGCCCAAGGAAAATCCCCGGGTCGAAGCCTACGGCACCGTCGATGAGGCCAACAGCGCAATTGGCGTGATACTCAGCGTGGCAGCGCTCCCGCCGGCGATCGAACGCTGCCTGACCGAGGTGCAGCATGATCTTTTTGATCTGGGCGGCGAACTATGCATCCCCGGCCACCGCATGATCGAGGCAGTGCAGGTTGAACGGCTGGAAACGGAGTTGGACGGTTTCAACGAAGCGCTGCCGCCGCTGAAGGAATTCATCCTGCCGGGCGGAGGCCCGGCGGCGGCGGCCTGCCATGTCGCCCGTGCCGTTTGCCGGCGCGCGGAGCGGCGCTGCTGGTCGCTGGCACGCGTGGAGAACGTCTCGCCCGACGTTCTCAAGTACCTGAACCGGCTGTCGGACCTGTTGTTCGTGCTGGCCCGCGTGCTGGCTCGCCACGAACAAGGCAGCGAAGTGGTCTGGCGCCGGGCAAAGATATAAGGTCCGCCGCGAACCTTGCGGTGCGCGCGGACCGTTAAGCGACGCTCGCCGGGTGCAGCTGATTCACATGCAGCCAATCGGCATGCCAACGTTCCAAATCCGCGATCGGCAAGGGCCGGCAGAACAGGAATCCCTGCACCTGGTTCGCGTCCCGAGTTTTCAAATACTGCCACTGCGCCTCGGTCTCCACGCCCTCGGCGACCGTCGATAGCCCCAGGCTCTTCGCCATGGCGATGATGGCATCCACCAGCGGCGCGTTGCCGCTGCTCGCCGACGCGATGTCGCGCACGAATACACGGTCGATCTTGAGCGTGTCTATGGGAAAGTGCCGCAGATAGGATAAGGAACTGTAGCCCGTGCCGAAATCGTCCAGCGCAGTAGCCACTCCCAGTTCCTTGAGCGACTTGACGGCCTTGCTCACCGCCGCGGAATATTCGATCAACGCGCCCTCGGTGAACTCCAGCTCGATCATGCGGGAATCGATTCCTGCGGCATCAATGGCCCGCGACACCCGCGATACCAAGCTGCCGTCGCGAAATTGCACGCCAGAGACGTTTACTGCAACCTGCCAGCCCGGCCATCCGGCGTCGCGCCAGCGGCGCACCTGCGCGCTCGCCTCACGCAGCACCCAATCGCCGATTTCCACGATCAGGCCGCTCTGTTCGGCCAAAGGAATGAATTCATCGGGCGCAACGAAACCTCGTTGCGGATGCTTCCAGCGCAGCAGAGCCTCGACCGCCTCTACGCGCAGATCCTTGAGCGCCAACCGCGGCTGATAATTCAGCGTGAATTCGCCTCGCTCCAGCGCCTTGCGCAAATCCGCCTCCATCGACAGATGCTTGGCGGCGCGCGTGCTGATCGATTTGTTGAAGAACTCCAGACCTCCCTGTCCGGACTTCTTGCCGTGATGCATGGCCGCATCCGCATTCTTGATCAGCGCTTCGCCCGTGGCTGCATCGCCCGGATATAGGCTGACGCCCATCGTCGCCGCGAGCGGAATCTCCTGCTGCGCGAACACGAAAGGCCGCGCCAATGCCAGCTGCACTCGCCGCGCCACCACTTGCGCGGCATCGGCCGTGGCTACCCCGGGCAGCGCCAGGGCGAACTCGTCGCCGCCAGTGCGCGCCACCCAGTCATTGATATCCTTCCTTTCGATGGCGTCGTCCGCCTGCTCCGGTGCGCGCTGTGAGTCGCGCAGGCAAGTCTGCAGGCGATGCGCCACTTCCTTCAGCAAGGCGTCGCCCACGGCCTGCCCTTGCGTGTCGTTGATGCGCGAGAAATTATCGATGTCGAGCATCAGCACCGCCAGGCCGCGCTGCCGCGGCTTGGCAAACGCCAGCTGCTGCTCCAAAATTTGCAGCAGCCGCTGCCGATTGGGCAAGGCGGTGAGCGGATCGTAGTAGGCAAGATAGCGCACCCGCGCCTCGCTTTCCCGCAGCTGATCCTGGGTCTGTTTGGCGCGCACCAGGAACTTGACGCGTTGCGCGAGCAGCATCGGATTGATGCCCTTGGACGAGAAATCCGTCGCCCCGGCATTGTACGCGCGGTTCACCGACTCCATGTCGTCGAGACTGGTTTGCATCAATATGGGGACGTGACGGCAGTCCGGCATTTCGCGCAGCGCACTGCAGACGTCGAAGCCGTTCATACCCGGCATCACCACGTCGAGCACGACGCAATCCGCGGGATGCTCACGAAAGTGGCGCAGCGCGGCTGCGCCGTCGGCCGCCGTTACCACGCGAAAGCCCGCCATTTCCAGCGCCGTCCCGACCAGCAATCTCGCTCCGGGATCGTCGTCGACGACGAGTACTGCTGGGATGCTGTTCTGATTTTCGGACGTATTCATCATTTCCTCTTGAGCTTAGGCGGCGTTCGAAGAGCGCTCGCGGGTCAGCGCCGCGCAAAAGTCCTGGTATTCCTTGCGGATGCGCAGCACCACAGGCGCCGCTTGCGTGATTCCGCCTTCGCGCACCAGCACCTCGCATTCCTTGGCAACCATGGCCAGGCGTGTGCCGCCGAGATTCGAAGTGCTGGATTTGAGGGTATGCACGGCTTGCGAAAGAGCGTCCGGCTGCATGTTTGCGGCTGCCGTCTCGATGGCGCCGATCAAGCTCGGCGAATGCTGCAAGTACAGTTCTATCATGGAATTCAACAGCGCCGGCTTCGCGAGCGCCGCGATGTTGCGCAATACGGCGGAATCGATCAGCGGCACCCGCGACATGTCGCCCCGCTCGGATTCGGGCAGGGAGCGCAGAGCCAGCCAGCGTCTGAGCAGCGTTGCCAATTGTTGCTGAGTAAATGGTTTGCTCAGGAAATCATCCATTCCGGCGGCGAGACATCGTTCGCGGTCGCCCTCCATGGCGTTTGCGGTGAGCGCAATGATGGGCAACCGGGCCGCGTGCGAAGTCTGTTCCTGTTGCCTGATTTCAGCCGTCGCCGTCAGGCCATCCATGGTCGGCATCTGGCAGTCCATCAGCACCGCGTCATAGGTCGCGGCGTTCACGGCGTCGACGGCCAGCCGGCCGTTTTCCGCCGTGTCGATGGCGCAACCCAAATTCTCGAGCATGGCGACGGCCACCTCGCGGTTCACCGGATTGTCCTCGACCAGCAGAATTCTCGGTGTGAATGTGCGGGCCGTAGAGAGAGCGGCCGGCGTACCGGCGGCGGGCGTACCGGCGCTCTGCTTACCTGCGCTCTGCGCATCGGCGGCCGGCGCACCGGTGCCCGGCGGGGCGTCCGGCGTAGCGCCGGACTGGGGCGCCATTACACGGGTCACGCCGGCGAGGATCTGCGAGCGGCGCAGCGGCTTGGTCAAAATGGCGGCGAACAAATGGGTGTCTTCGGTTATGCCGTCATGCTCGTCGCGCGTACTCTGCAAGATGAGCCGCAATCCGGACCAGCGCGGATCCCGTCGAACGAGCTTCGCCAGCGCGATTCCGTCCATATCCGGCATTTGATCGTCGATCAGAGCCAGGTCGAACCGGCCTCCATCCGCGTCGAGCGCCGCCAGCGCCGCGGCGCTGGTCTCCACGGCGGTCACCTCGACGCCCCATGACTGCAGATGCTGTTCCAGAATTTCGCGGTTGCTGGTGTTGTCGTCGACGATCAGGGCGCGCAAGCCCACGAGCTTGAGGCGCGGCAGGCGAGTGTGCGTCGGCGTGGTCTCGGCCACGGACTCGAGGCGTACTTCGAACCAAAACGTCGAGCCGTGATTCACCTCGCTATGCACGCCGATCTCGCCGCCCATCAACGTCGTTAGTTGCCGGCAAATGGCCAATCCCAGGCCGGTGCCCCCATATTTGCGGGTGGTGAACGAGTCGGCCTGGCTGAAGGCGTTGAATATATGGGTCTGTGCTTCCGCGGAAATACCGATGCCGGTGTCGACCACCTCGAAGCGCAGCAATCCGTCCTTGCCGACCTGCCTGACCCTTACGACGATTTCTCCGGCGTCGGTGAATTTGATGGCATTGCCGACGAAGTTGATCAACACCTGCCTCAGGCGCACCGGATCTCCGCGAACGCAGACGGGCACGTCGAGTTCAATGGCACAGGCGAGCTCCAGATTCTTGGCGTGCGCGCGCGCAGCGAAGATCTCGATGGTTTCTTCCACGGTTTCGCGCAAGCGGAAATCAACGCGCTCGAGCTGAAGCTTGCCGGCCTCGACTTTTGAGAAATCCAAGATGTCGTTGATGATGTGCAGCAGCGCTTCCGCGGAACGGGATATGGTCTCCGAGAGATGGCGCTGGCGCGGCGTGAGGTCGGTCGACTGCAGCACTTCGGACATTCCCATCACGCCGTTCATCGGCGTGCGAATTTCGTGGCTCATGCGGGCCAGAAACTCACTTTTCGCGCTGCTGGCACGCTCGGCGGCTTCTTTGGCGCGAGTGGCCTCGCCGATCGCGAGCTTCAGATCGAGATTCGCATTGCCCAAGTTGATGGTGCGTTCCTCGACTTGTTGCTCGAGGAATTGCCGATACTTCTCCAGACGCGAGTCGCGATGCCGAATTTGACCGAGCATTTGATTGAAGCCATCGATCAGCGAGCCCACTTCATCTTGCGAGCTTCGCTCCACCCGCAGGCTGTAATCCTCTTCCAGGGAGACGCGCTGCATGGTGTGCGCCAGATTGACGATGGGTCCCGAGATTTGCTGCTGCAATCGCGCGGCGAACCAATATGCCGTCAGCACCGCGGTGGCAATCGCGGCGAGCGTTATGAGAATGTAGCCCCGCCAATCCGGGAACAAGACATCGAGCGGCACTACGATCTGCACCCATCCCAACGCCTGACCGTTGCGCACGATTGCCGCGCCGACGTGGATTTGGCTTCCCTGCAAGAACACCTGGGGATGCTGCGGGTCGATCAGAGACACCGAACCCGCGATTGCGGCGGAATTGCGCGCGGCCGCCGGCTCCAATTGGGCGTCGTTCTGGGCACGGCGGTAGGTGGCAAGCTTTTTGCCGTTCACGCCGAGGACTTCGGCGTCCCTGACCAGCCACTCATCGCGCAGCGCGCTCATGGCTTTGAGCGCAGCCTTGTCGTCGCCGAGCCGCAGCGCGTCGATGGTGCCGGCGCCGGTGACTCGCGCAACGCGGGCCGCGCTCCATTGCAAATCTGCACGCAAATGCAGCACATTCATTGCGATGTGCGCGATCATCGCTACGGCGAAAACGGCGATCGCGGGTACCATGATGACCACGCGCAGCTTGCGCTCGATGGGAAGGTCCGTGAACCAACGAATCAATAGCCCTCCAGGTCACAAGTTTACTTTGAGGCCCCCTGCGCTAAGTGTCGGCTTTATCGGGGAAATCTGCTGGCTGCCGCGGGTGAATATGCGGCCGCAAAACGTGACGTGGTTCACGTCTGCCTGAAGCTGGGGGATCGGACTAACGCCCTCGCAGCGAGGCGCACGCCGCGGCGACCAGCCCGCGCGCCCGCGGCC
>JANXZQ010000439.1 GCA_025355445.1 Gammaproteobacteria bacterium | reverse complement strand
CAAATGGCGACGATTCAGAGGCAGGCGACCCCGATGCGGCAGGCGGTCCCGATGCGGCATCCGATGCGGCTGCGGGGAACATGATCGACAAGCGTCTCATACTCGTCACGGACTTAGGCATCGTGATGAAGAGATCCGTCGACGGCACCCAGGACGTCTTCGTGCAGTCCATTGCGAACGGCCTGCCGGTGGCCGGCGCGAGCGTCGACATCGTCGCGAAAAACGGCACGACCTTGGTCACGCAAGCGACCGACGCCCTCGGCCGGGCGCATTTTCAGAAGCTCGACGACCTGACCCGCGAACGCGCGCCGCTGCTGGTGCAGGTCAGGAAATCCGGAGACCTATCCTTCCTGCCGGTGATCCGCGGCGATCGCAGCCTCGATATGTCGCGCTTCGACATCGGCGGGATTCGCAGTGCGCGCAGCGGCAACCAGCTGACCGCCTATCTGTTCTCCGATCGCGGCATCTACCGGCCCGGCGAAGTCATCCACATCGGCATGATCGTCAAGACGGCGAATTGGTCCAAGGATTTGGCCGGTATCCCGCTCGAGGCGGAAGTCCTGGATGCGCGCGGACTGACGGTGGCGCGTGAGAGATTCAAGCTGCCGGCGAGCGGTTTCGCGGAACTGTCGCATATCACTCCCGACACCGCGCCGACCGGCGCGCATACGATCAATCTTTATCTCGTCAAGGACAACCAGCCGGACGCCGAGATCGGCACGACTACGGTCCGCGTCCAGGAATTCGAGCCGGACCGCATGAAGGTCGCAGCACACTTGAGCGCTGAGAGCAGCGACGGCTGGGTTAGCCCTAAGGACCTCAAGGCCCTGATCAATGTGCAAAATCTGTACGGCACGCCGGCAGAACATCGGCGGGTGGAAGCAACCTTGACGCTGACGCCGGCGTTTGCGGCCTTTCGCGGCCTCCCGGACTATCGGTTCTACGATCCATTGCGTGCCAAAGAAGGCTACAGCGCCCGGCTGCACGACGCCGACACCGATACTCAAGGCAATGCCAGTTTCGATCTCGGGCTGCAGAAGTACGCCAAGGCGACCTATCGGGTCAATCTATTGGCGCGAGCCTTCGAGCCCGGCAGCGGGCGATCGGTGACCGCCGCTGCGGCAGGACTGGTATCGGAGCTCCCGTTCCTGGTCGGCTTCAAGACCGACGGCGACTTGGAATATCTGCCGCGCGGCGCTAAGCGAATCGTTTCCTGGATCGCGATCGCCCCGAGCACGAAGAAGACTGCGGCCGACGGCCTGACCCTGAAGCGCGTCGAAACCAAATTCGTCTCCGTGCTGACCAAGCAGAATAACGGCACCTATAAATACGAGTCGCGCAAGAAGGACGTCACGCTGTCCGAGGCGTCGTTTGCCATTCCTGCGGCCGGGCTCGAACTGGCGCTCGCCACGGACACGCCCGGCACCTACGCCTACCTGATTCGCGACGCCGCGGGCCTCGAGCTCAACAGAGTCGAATACACGGTGGTGGGCGGCGCCAACGTGACGCGTTCGCTGGAGCGCAACGCGGAGCTGCAGATCACCCTCAGCAAGAAGGACTATTCTCCCGGCGAGGAAATCGAATTGAGCATCAAGGCGCCTTACACAGGCGCCGGGTTGATCACCATCGAACGCGACCGGATTTATGCGGCGCAATGGTTCAAGAGCGACACCACGGCCTCGGTGCAAAGGATCCGCTTGCCCGCGGACTTCGAAGGCAACGGCTACGTCAGTGTGCAGTTCATCCGTGATACGGCATCGGACGAAATTTTTACCAGCCCCTTGAGCTACGGCGCAGTGCCCTTCGTCACCAGTCTTGCGGCACGCACCAATGCGCTGACCTTGCGGGTTCCGGATTCGGCCAAACCCGGCGAAGTACTGCACTTCAAGCTCGGCAGCGAACGTCCCACGCACGCCGTCCTGTTCGCGGTGGACGAGGGCATTTTGCAAGTGGCTCGCTATCAGACGCCGGACCCATTGGCGGAGTTTTTCAAGAAGCGGGCGCTGGAGGTCAGCACCTCGCAGATCCTGGATTTGATATTGCCGGAGTTCAAACGCATTCTTGCCGCGGCGGCACCCGGCGGCACCCGGCGGCGACGGCGAGGCCGCGTTGCGGCGAAATCTCAATCCCTTCAAGAGAAAGCATGACAGGCCGGCGGCGTACTGGTCGGGAATCGTCGACCTGCAGTCCGAGCGCGACTTCACGTGGACGGTGCCTGACAGCTTCAATGGTTCGCTGAAAGTGTTCGCAGTAGCCGTGTCCGACTCCGGCATCGGCGTTGCACAAGCACAGACCCCGGTGCGCGCAGAGTTCGTCCTGACTCCGAACATGCCGGTGGCGGTTGCGCCCGGGGATGAATTCGAGGTCTACGTGGGCGTGGCCAACGGCGTTGCGGGGTCCGGATCCGACGCATCCGTTGCGGTCACCGCCGAATTGCCGGCGCAGCTCGAGGCGGTGGGGTCTTTGCAGCAGTCGTTGAAAATCGGCGAGCAGCGCGAGGCGGCGGCACGCTTCCGTTTTCGCGCCCGGGCGCAGCTCGGTGCTGCCGCGGTGAAATTTGCGGCGTCGTGGCAGGGCCATGCGTCTCATCTCTCCGCCGATGTCAGCGTGCGTCCAGCCGCGCCGTACGTGACGGAAATCACGGCCGGCTATTTCGCAACGGCGATTGACCTGCCTATCAGCCGCTCGCTCTACCCGAACTATCGCAAGCTCGAGGTCGGCGTCTCGACCGTGCCGCTAGTGCTCGCCGGCGCGCTCGCGAACTACCTGGACGACTATCCGCACTTGTGCACGGAACAGCTCATCAGCCGCGGTTTCGCGGCGCTGGTTACTTCACGGCTACCGGAACTTGCACATGCTGCGGGTGGCACGGCGCGTCCGCCCGGTGAAGCCACAGCGGCTCTGCTCGCGGTTCTGCGCAGTAGACAAAACGCCGAGGGCGGTTTTGGCCTGTGGACGGCCTCGGTCGGCGCGGACGAGTTCGCTTCGGTGTACGCATTGCACTGGCTGATGGAGGCGCGCGAGCGCGGCGTAGCGATTCCGGCCGATATGCTGCAGAAAGCGTCGGTGTGGCTGCAGCGCTATGCGGTGAGTCCGGTGCCCGACGTTGAGCCCGAGGGGCTCGCCGGGCTGCGCAATCGTGCCTATGCCGCGTACCTGCTCACTCGACAGGGGACAGTGACTACGCCGATCACGGCCGGCTTGCGCGAGACTTTGGATGCGCGGTACGCCAAGATTTGGAAAAGCGACATCACGGCGGGCTACCTGGCGTCGGTCTACAAACTGCAGCGCCAAGACCGCGAGGCGGACTCGCTGATGGAAGGGTTGGCTTCGCGGATCGGCTCGCCGAGCGGACGGGGCTTCGCCTTCTACTACGACGACACCATCCGAGATGCAGATGTGCTGTACCTGCTGTCGCGCCATTTCCCCGAGCGCACGCGCTCGCTCAAGGCGCAGGATTTGCAGGCGCTGGTGGCGCCGCTCAGCCGCGGTGTGTACAACACTTTGTCCGCGGCGGACCTGGTTCTTGCCTTCGACGCCTACGCTGCCGGTGTCGCGGCCCATGGTCTCGACAAATTTTCGGGTATTCAACTGGCCGCCGATGACAAGAAAAGCCCGCTGAGCTTCGATGGCAAGCTGCTGTTGCGCAGTGCGTACGAACCAGACAGCAAGCAATTGCATCTGATCAACGACACGGGCCTGCCTGGATTCTTCGCCGTGACCAACTCGGGATTCGATCGCGGCGCGCCGGCAGGCGAATTGCGCCAAGGGATCGAGATTCTGCGGGAATATCTGGACGCGCAGGGCCAGCCGATTGCGACCGTGCACAACGGCGATGAGATTGTGGTGCGGCTGCGCATGCGCGCCATCGATGCAGACTACATCGCAAATGTTGCGGTGACCGATTTGCTGCCGGGCGGTTTCGAACCGGTGCTGCAGACCGAGGCGGGGGCGGAAAGCCAAGCTCCGGCCAACTGGCAGCCCGCATTCGCCGATGTGCGCGAGGATCGCGTGGTGCTCTACGGAAGATTGACGAAAGACATGGCCGAGTACAGTTATCGCATCCGCGCGAGCAACGCGGGCACATTCTTGGTGCCGCCGGCCTACGCCGAGTCCATGTATGACCGCACGCTGCGCGCGCACACACAACCCAGCCGCGTGACGGTGAAGCGTCCGGACGAATCTTAGAGCCCGGATGGATCCAATGCAGCCGCGGCGCATGCAGCGAATCTCTCGAGCGATCGGATATGCGGTGCTCGGTACATTGCTCACCGCCGCCTGCGCGACGGTGATCGCCCGTACCTGGCCGGAGGCGCCATTGAGTACGCTCGCGCCAGGTTCGACCGCCATTAGCACGGAGGGCGGCGAGTTGCTGCGCCTGACGCTGGCCGCCGATGGTCAGTACCGGCTGTGGGTGGATCTGGAGCGGATGCCGCAGCGACTGCCGGCCGCGGTGGTCTTGTACGAGGACCGCTGGTTTTATCAGCACCCCGGAGTCAATCCCGTTGCGCTGGCTCGCGCCGTCTGCCGCGACAGCTTGGGCGGCCGGCGTTTCGGAGCGTCGACCATCACCATGCAGCTCGCGCGCCGCGTTTACCGGCTGGATTCGCGCAGCGCGAAGGGAAAATTTCGGCAAATCGCACTGGCCCTGTGGCTGGAAATGCGCTACAGCAAGCATGACATTCTCGAGGCGTACTTGAATCTCGCGCCCTATGGACGCAACGTCGAAGGGGTAGGCGCCGCGAGCCTCATTTATTTTGGGTCGCCGGTGGCACGCCTGTCGGTGCCGCAGCTGATGACGCTGGCGGTGATTCCGCAGAATCCGCGGGAGCGCCGCCCCATACCCGCCGCGCGAGCCGGCTCGGCGCTCGATGAGGCGCGCAGCCGGCTATGGGTGCGCTGGCTTGCTCGCGAACCCGGCGACGCGCGCTTCTCCGGCGGCATGAGGATGGTGCCGAGCCGAAGTCCCGAGCAGCTGCCGTTTCTCGCACCGCATTTGACCGATGTGCTGCTGCGCGAGGCGGCCGGTGACGTACGCGTCACACTCGATTTGCAGCAGCAGCGCACCGCTGAGCGCATTCTGCATACCTACATAGAAGGCCAGTCCGCCCTCGGCATTCGCAACGCCGGCGCCTTGCTGCTGGAGCTGAATGGCGGCCGTGCCGCGGTGCGTGCCTACGTGGGCTCGGCGGATTATCGAGATGCCGCGATCCAGGGGCAGGTCAATGCGGTGATCGCCAAGCGTTCCCCGGGGTCGACCTTGAAGCCATTCGTCTACGGGCTGGCCCTCGATCAGGGTCTGTTGCATCCGCGTACCATTCTCAAGGACGTGCCGACCGCATTTGGTCCTTTCAGCCCCGAGAATTTCGACGGGCGTTTCATGGGGCCGATTGCCGCCGAGGATGCGTTGATTCGCAGCCGCAATGTTCCGGCGGTGACGGTGATCAGTCAGCTGTCGCGTCCCAGTCTGTACGATTTTCTGCAGCAGGCAGGCGTATCGCGCCTGCAAAGCGAACGGCATTACGGACTGGCGCTGGCGTTGGGCGGCGGCGAAGTGTCGATGGAAGAGCTCGGGCGCATGTATGCGATGTTGCTGAACGGTGGTCAGTTGCCCGCGCTGCAAGTCCTCGCATCCGCCGCCAAGGGGCCGGCGACGCAGACCGCCTTGGCTCCGTCCGCCGGCGAGCGGCTGCTGTCGGAGGAGGCGAGCTTCATCGTACTCGACATGCTGAAAAAGAATGCGCGCCCGGATACCGGCCTCCCCGCAGCGCCTGCCGTCGCCTGGAAAACCGGCACGTCATGGGGCTTTCACGACGCCTGGTCGGTTGCCGTATTCGGCCGCTACGTACTGGTGGTGTGGATCGGCAATTTCGACAATTCAGGCAATCCGGCATTCGTCGGCGTACAGGCAGCCGCGCCGCTGTTGTTCCGCATCGTCGACGCGTTGCGCAGCCAGGGCCAGGACGCCGGTGAAATCGCGCGCGCCATGCCGGCCAACGTCGCGCGCGTCGAGGTGTGCGCGGCCAGTGGAGATCTGCCGAATGCCGCATGCCCGCAAACAATAAGTACCTGGTACATCCCCGGAAAGTCTCCCGTTCGCGTTTCGAGCTTGCACCGCATCGTCTACCTCGATGCCGCGGGTCGCCGTGTGTGCGGACCTGGTGCCGGCATTCACGAGGAGGTGTATGAATTCTGGACTTCGGACATGCAGCGCCTGTTCCGCGAGGCCGGCATGCCGCGCCGGGTTGCTCCACCCGCGCCGGATTGCGGCGGCGAATCGAACGGCAGTGATGATTCGGAGGGACCGCGCACCGTGTCGCCGGTGCGCGGACTGGTATATACCGTACGCATCAGCAAGTCGGCACCGCTGCTGTTGCGCGCCGATGCCGCCGCCGGAACTGAGTCGGTATACTGGTTCGCCGGCAATGCCTACCTGGGCCGTGCGCCGCTAGGCGAGGGCCTGGCATGGTTGCCCCCCCAGGCCGGCCGCTACTCGCTGCGCGCCGTCGATGATCGAGGTTTCGCAGATAACCGTGAGTTAGTCGTCGATTTTCTGCCGTAGCGCGGGCGAAGGGGCAGGCTCATTTGAGTGTCGCCGCAAGTTGCGATGGGCTACCATCGAGAGGCGTGAAAATTATCGCGGTTACCAACATCAAGGGCGGCGTCAGCAAGACGACGACGGCCGTCAACCTCGCGTTCCTGTGCGCAGCCGCAGGCGAGACTACGCTGTTGTGGGACCTCGATCCGCAAGGCGCAGCCACCTACATATTGCGCTGCGAGGCGAACGAGGGCGCGAGCGCCAAGAAACTCGTTGCCGGAAAGCGCGAGCTGCCCGAACTCCTGGTGCAGAGTGCGTATGACAAATTACATGTGCTGCCGTCGGATTTTTCGTACCGCAACTTCGACGTTCACTTGAGCGCGCGCAAACGGCCCACCGAGCGCCTGTTGAAAATGAGCCGCTCGCTGCGCGGTGAATACGCGACGCTGGTCCTCGATTGCCCGCCGGGGATCTCGCTGCTGTCGGAAAATGTGCTGCGCGCCGCGGACGCGGTGGTAGTTCCGATGCTACCCACGCCGCTGTCGGTGCGCATGCTCACGCAGTTGCGGGACTTCATCGCCGCGAACGGCTGGACGGACTTGGTATTGTTGCCGTTTTTTTCGATGGTGGACCGGCGCAAATCGCTGCATCACGACGTGATTGCCGGCAGCCGCCGGCAATTTCCCGAGATGCTGTGCACGGAAATTCCGTACTCCAGCGATATTGAAAGGATGAGCCTGCGGCGTGAGCCGCTGGCGGCTTACGCGCCGCGCAGCGTAGTCGGGCGGGTTTACTCGCTGCTGTGGAGGGAAATCGAAACGCGCATGGCACGCACGCCGATGATCGCGCCGGCCGTGGCCTTGAGTCATAATGACCATTGAGCGCAAGAGATCGATCCCATGAAACACATCGCATTCGGTAGCACCAGGCTTGATGTCTCCCGCATCGGTCTCGGTTGCATGGGCATGAGCGAGAATTACGGCCCCAGCGACGACGCGCAGAACTTGGAAATACTTGCTCGCGCCCTTGAGCTCGGCATCAATTTTCTCGACACGGCCGATTCATACGGTCCGTTCCGCAATGAGGAGCTCCTCGGGCGCTTTCTCGCCGGCCGGCGCGAGCGGATCGTCGTGGCGACGAAATTCGGCTTTGTGCGTAGCGCGGATCCGGATGCGCCCATTATCGACAATAGTCCGGCGTATATTCGAAGCGCCTGCGAGGCTTCGCTGCGCAGGCTTGCCATCGATGCGATCGACCTGTACTACGTACATCGAATCGATCCTTCACGGCCGATCGAGGAGACCGTTGGGACCATGGCGGATCTGGTGCGGGAAGGAAAGATACGTGCCATCGGTCTGTCAGAGGTGTCGGCGCACACTCTGCGGCGCGCGGCCGCCGTGCATCCCATCGCGGCGGTACAGAGCGAATACTCGCTCTGGGCACGCGACGCGGAACTCGAGGTGTTGCCGGCCTGCCGGGAACTCGGCGTTTGTTTTGTCGCGTTTGCGCCCCTGGGGCGCGGCTTTCTCACCGGCGCTCTGCGCAACGCGGCCGATCTTGCCGCGGACGATTATCGACGCCAGCTGCCGCGCTTTCAAGGTGCGGCGGCGGCACACAATGCGGGGCTGGTTCGGCAACTCGCAGCGCTCGCGCGTGAGCAAGGCTGCAGCGCGGCTCAACTCGCGATTGCCTGGCTGCTGGCGCAGGGCCTGGATGTATTTCCCATTCCCGGCACGCGCCGCGTCGCGCGGCTCGAAGAGAACGCAGCAGGGGCGGATATCGTGCTCGGAGGCGCAACGCGCGCGGCGCTGGACGCGCTATTCCCGAACGGCGCCGCTGTCGGCGAACGCTACGATGCCGACTCGATGAAGCTCGTCAATCTATGAGTACGCAGATCTCATTTGCGACCGCTTGGCTGGATGATGCCGCGGCCATGGCAGAGTTCTTGTCCGCCATCCCGAACGGGGAGGATCTCGGCAAGGTCCTTCAGGACAAAAAAGCCGTGTCCTCGAGGGCCTACGACGACGAGACTTGGACCGCGCGCTTCGTCGCCAGCGACGGCCGGCTAGTCAAGTGTTTCACGGTATCCGCGATCACGATTGATCAGGCAGAAATGATCGCGGCCGCTTGCCTGGACACCTTTGCGTGGGATGAACCCGGCTTTCGCGGGGCGGTTGCCGAGGCGCTCGGCCCAACGCTCGATTCCATCGAATAGCCGCCCGGCCTCACGGGTCAGGGGCGATCAAGTGTCCGGCGAATTGTCCGCGGACATGTCCGCGGGCAGTCCACGTCGCACGCGCGAAAAAATAATGCTTTCAAAAATAGGCACTTAACGCGCCGCCGCGGTTGGCACGCTGCTTGCTCTGCTCTTGCTGCGGACTTTCATCAACTAGGAGACACTCATGAACACTCGGATCTCGTCAAAACTCGCCACCTTAGGCCTCGCACTGATGATGAACAGCTTGATCATCGGTGGTGTGTCGCAACTCTTCAGCACCCACGCCGTTCAACGGGCAACGGCGGTGGCTCTCGAACCGGCGCCGTCGCACCGGATGCCGTCACAAGCCAAAGCGAGACTTGGCCAGCGCGTGGATCTCTTTGCTTCCATGACCGGCAGCGAGCCGCGTCCGCCTGTGACTATAATGCAGACGTGTTGAGTACCGGGGAGAGGATGAATGCGATTGGCTCGATGCAACGAATCTCCGTCGATTTCTGCCGCCGTGCTCGCGGCAGCGCTGTCGACGTTGCTGTCGGCGCCTATTCAGGCGGATACCGCCGCGTCGGCAAGTGCCGCGCCGGTCAACGCCGCGCCGGCTAGCCCCGCGCCCCCTAGCCCCGCGCCGGGTAGCCCCGCGCCACAATCCCGGCACCACGCCTGTCCGGGCGATGACAGCGGCCTTACCTTGCCGCCGGGATTTTGCGCGACCATTTTCGCCGATGAGATTGGTCATGCCCGCCACTTGGTGGTGGCGCCGAACGGCGTGGTCTATGTCAACACATGGTCGGGCGTGTATTACGGCAATGACACGCCGCATGCCGGTGGCTTCCTGGTCGCGTTACAGGACAGCAGCGGCAAGGGCAGGGCGGACGTGAATCAGCGTTTCGGCGAGACCGTACAAAGCGGCGGCGCGGGCGGCACCGGGATCGGGCTGTATCACGATGCGCTGTATGCTGAAATCAACGACAAGATAGTCCGCTATGCACTGCCCGCCGGCTCCATCGTGCCGCGAGCCGCGCCGCAAACCGTGGTTGCCGGCCTGCCGCTCGGCGGCGATCATCCCATGCACCCATTTGCGATCGATGCCGACGGTTTCATGTATATCGACGTGGGCACGGCCACGAACGCATGCCAGGCGCAGAATCGATCGCTCGAATCCAAAGGGGCCGACCCGTGCACGGAGTTGCTGACGCGCGGCGGGATTTGGCGCTTCGACGCCAACAAGACCCATCAATCGTTCGCTCCGGCCGCGCGCTTTGCGACGGGCTTGCGCAATTCGGAAGGGTTCGCGGTCGACGCGGCAGGTAAGCGTATTTTCGTCACTCAACATGGGCGCGACCAGCTACATTCGAACTGGCCGGCGTTGTATCCACTCGAACAGGAAGCGACGCTGCCGGCCGAAGAGTTGCTGCGCCTCGAGCAAGGCGGCGATTACGGCTGGCCGGAGTGCTACTACGATCCGGGACAACACAAACTGGTGCTGGCGCCGGAATACGGCGGCGACGGCCATCAGGTAGGGGTGTGCGCGAAGAAAATCGCGCCGGTGGCGGATTTCCCCGCCCATTGGGCGCCGAACGGCATGACGTTCTACGACAAGGCGCAATTCCCGGCTCATTACCGCAACGGTGTGTTCATCGCGTTCCACGGCTCGTGGAATCGCGCGCCGTATCCGCAGAAAGGCTACAACGTGGTGTTTCAGGGACTCGCGGGCGACGCTGCGTCCGGAAAATGCGAGATCTTCGCGGATGGTTTTGCCGGGAAAGAGAAGTCGCCCGAGAAAGCCGCGCATCGTCCCACGGGTCTCGCAGTCGGACCCGACGGCGCGCTCTACGTCTCCGATGATGTGCGCGGAAGAATCTATCGGATAGTCTACAGCGGTGGTTCCGGCGACGCGCAGGGCGCGGCGCTCACCGTGCCGTGTCCGAGCGCCGCGGCTCCGGCCGGCGCAATTCTCGCGGCCAGCGCCAAGCCGCCCGAAGGAACCCATTCCGACGCCGGCGCCCGGGACGCGTCGAAGTTGCCGGTGCCCGAGGGAGCGACCCGTGAGATGGTGGTGCAGGGCGAGCGCATCTACCACGGCCAAGACGGCGGTGCGACCTGTACCGGCTGTCACGGATCGGGCGCCACGGGCACGCCTCTCGGCCCAAATTTGACGGCCAATCGATGGCTGTGGAGCGACGGCAGCAGCACGGGAATCGCCGCCACTATTCGAGTCGGTGTCCCGCAGCCCAAGAATTACCGCGCGCCCATGCCGCCCATGGGCGGCGCGCAGCTGACGGTTGATCAAGTGTCCGCAGTCGCGGCCTATGTCTGGGCACTAAGCCAACCGGCGGAGGCGTCCACGGGCGGCGGCGCGCCGCCCGCCGAACTTCGCCTGCCCGGCGAGAAAATCTATCCGGAAAGCATCACTGCCGCCGCGGACGGCCGCATCATCATCGGCAGCATCGTCGCTCGGCAGATCTACGTCGTGAAGCCAGGTGCCGAGGCCGAAGTTTGGATAGCGCCCGACAAGGAAACCACGCTTGGAGTCTATGGCGTTTTTGCGGACAACCGGTCCGGCACGCTGTGGGCGTGCTTCTCTTCATTTCCCGGCTCGCATGGCGCCCCACAGGCGGTGTCGGCGTTGCGCGCCTACGATCTGAAATCCGGACAACTGAAGGCGCGCTATGCGCTGCCCACGCCGGGCGCGTTTTGCAACGACATCGCGGTCGGCGCTGATGGCACGATTTACGTGACAGATACCGAGAATATGGAAATCGTGCGGCTCGCGCACGGTGAATCTCAGCTCACTGTTTGGGCAGGCGGCGGCGCCTTCGGCCCGAAGGGCGGGATACTCGACGGAATCTCGGTCGAGGGTCATCGCGTCATCGTCAATACCTTGGAGACCGGCAAGATCTTCGCCGTTCCGATCGGTGCCGACGGCAAGCCCGGCGATATTTCCCCGGTGACGCTTAACCGACCCATCCTGCAACCGGACGGAATGCGCAGCTTCGGCAAAAATAGTGTGCTGGTGGTGGAAAGCGGCGCGCCCGGCCGGGTGTCACGCCTGAAGATTCAGGGAAATACGGGAATCCTAAGCACGCTCAAAGAGGGGTATCCCGACGGCCCGGTATCGGTGGCCGTCGTGGGAACGACCGCCTATGTGCTGGAGGGCCAATTGGACGCGCTGTTCGGGCCGCCGGGTAAGACGTACGTGGCGAAGCCGTTTCATGCCACGGCCGTTGACGTCGGCACGCGTTGAACGCCGGTGCACGTGGTCAAGAAAACCGCCGCTCTCCCGAAAGACGTCGCCTATCGTGAGCTGCACAGTCAGTTGGCGTCGCTGTTTGCCGGCGAGCGCAACGCCCTGGCCAACACAGCCAATATGTCCGCGCTTCTCTACGAAGCGTTGCCCGATGTAAATTGGGTGGGATTTTATTTCCTGCAGGGCCGCGAACTCGTGCTCGGCCCTTTTCAAGGCAAGGTCGCCTGTGTTCGCATCGCGATGGGATCCGGCGTCTGCGGCACCGCCGCCGAGCGCCGTGAGACGCTCATCGTCGAGGATGTGCATGCCTTTCCCGGACACATCGCCTGCGACGCCGCGTCGCGTTCGGAGATCGTCCTGCCCTTGATTCAGGACGGACGGCTTTTAGGCGTGCTCGATCTCGATAGTCCCGAATTGGCGCGCTTCGACCGCGAAGATGGTATTGGATTGCAGGGAGCCGTCGATCTTTTACTGCAATCCGCCGATCTTCGCTCATTCAGCAATCCGTCTGTGCCCGTGCAGCTTCGCGACTGAGTTGTGAGCAGAAGATGGCGGACGTCAATACAACGGTATTGACATAGAACGACCTGGCACTCATACTAAGCCATGAGCAATGAGGCGAAAACCGCTCAGCTGCAAATTCGTGTCTCTAAAGGCGAAAAGTCTGCGATTCAAGCCGCCGCGAAGCGCGCGGGTTTGGACATGTCCACCTACGTACTGAGCCGGGTGTTGTCCGCGTCGACGGCGCGCTTTCAGGCACTCATCGAAGCTACCGCCGGGCCGGCGCCTTCCTTTGCATTGGCCGAACTCAATTCATTCTTATCCAAGTTGAGCAGCGGCGAATTGCGCGAGGCGGTGGCAACGTGGCCATCGATCTCGCTCACCCCGTATGTCGCCAACTACGTGGCCGCGATGGTGGAGTATGCGTGCGGCCGACGTGCGGTGGGCCCACCCGCGTGGACACGTGCGATCGCGCCGCTGGCGGATCCTGTTTTTGCAACTTCCCTGCAAAGCCTCAGACTGCATTTGCTGATTCATTCACCTGCGCCATTCAGGCGTCGCAACATCTTCATTGATTCCACCCTCGGCGCCAGGGTCTGATCGTGCCTGCGCTCACGCAGTCGGACATTCGTCGATTATTCGAGTTGTTGAATGAAGATCTCGCCAAATCGACCACGCATGCGGAACTGTTTCTCGTTGGCGGCGCCGTCATGTGCTTGGCTTACGGCGCTCGTTCCTCCACCGAGGACGTGGATGCATTGTTCCGGCCCAGCATCGAAGTTCGCCAAGCCGCGGCGCGCGTAGCGACGCGAGCCGGTTTGGCCGACGACTGGCTCAATGACGGCGTGAAGGGATTCATGAGTACGCAAGCAGACTTCGCACCCTTCCTGGAAATGGACTATCTTCGCGTCATGGTCGCGCAGCCCTCCTATTTGCTCGCGATGAAATGCCTCGCCATGCGGATCGGAGCCGAGTTTCACGACGAGGACGATATCCGTTATCTGTTGCGCCACCTGGATATTCGGACGTATGAGCAGGCCATCTCGGTCATCTCCAAGTACTATCCCCTTGACCGATTTCCACAAAAAACCCTCTACGCATTGACCGAACTCCTGCCGCAGCACCTCTGATCGCAGAGGGCATCTGGATCCAGCTCAGATCTTCGCCAGCCGCTCGGCCTTCGCAATGTGCTCGAGGGCGGTCCCCGCATCGGCTTGCTCGCTCAAGAGATCCAAAGCCAGAGTGGCCAGGAACAAGTGAGTCCTATCTTCACCCACCCGCGCGATGGACTCTGCAAGCTCGGTGTATACGGCATCAATTTCCGCACTGTTCATCGTCGATCTCCCAACACTCGCCGCAGCGCATGACTAATGTTCGCGGCCGATGCAGCGCGCCAGCGTCCCATGACATAGCCATCCGGCCTGATCAAATAGAGCGTGCCGTCCGCGGCGTCGTAGCGCAGCCACGTCTGGCCGAGTTCGTCGACCACCGTGCGCTCGTCGGGATCGCCGTGAGTTGCGACACGCACTAGGCGCAGAGCGGCGACCTCCGGTCGCGCACGCGCGACGAGCGGGCTCTCGATGAGCGGGAGTAACGACAGGGGCAGGTCTGGGTTGTCGGAGAAATACAAGGCCACAAAGTTTCGGCCGAACAGCGTTGTCAAGTGCCCCGCGCTCTGCAAGTCCGCGCCTTGCAATATGCGCAGTCTCGCCTCGGGAGCCGGCATGCCGGCCCGCGCACCGCCGTGGAATGCCGCACCGGCATCCGGTTCATTCACCGGCGAGTCCACGTACTCAACGGGTGAAGTCTGCCGCGGGTTGATGAGTGAGCGCACGCCGGGCGATTCGAGCGCCAGCCGCAGCGCCGCTCCGCGCATCAATGCAAAGCCGCGATGCGGCGGAGCCATGAATTGCGTGCTCTTGGCGCCGTAGGCGATGTTCTCCCGGGTTGCCAGCACACGTTCGACTGAATAGCTGTCGAGCAGCGCCTCGCCGGCACGACCCTGCTGCACCAATGCCAGTTTCCACGCCAGATTGCCGGCATCGTCCAGCCCCGAGTTGAGGCCGCGCACCCCGAATATCGGCACCAGGTGGGCCGCGTCACCGGCAAAAAGGACGCGGCCGCTCCGGTAGCTGGGCAGGGTCAGGCACTTGGCGTTGTAAATCGAAATCCACAAGGGTTTCCACGGCGCGGTCTCGCCGATCATGTCCAGGTGCGCCTGCACGCGCGGCAGGACATTTTCCGGTTTGACTGCCTGCGCCTCATCTTCGTGCTCGGCGACCTGGTAATCGATGCGCCAGACATTGTCGGGTTGACGGTGCATGAGAATGGTTGAGCCTGGATTGGACGGGGGATCGAACCAGGCCAGGCGCTCGACTTCGCGCCGGGTGTCCTGCTCGATGTCCACGATCACGTAGCGTCCCTCGTATTGCATGCCTTCGAGTTGCAGGCCCAGTTGCTCGCGCACCGTGCTGCGGCCGCCATCGCAGGCCACCACCCAGTCGGCGCTCACCGTGCGGACATGGCCGCCTGCCGTTTGACAATCCACCTGCACGCCGCAGTTTTGCGGCCGCACCGCGCTTACGCGGGCTGACCAGCGGATGTCGGCGCGGCCGGTGCGCAGCGCCGCGGCGTGCGCAAATTGCTCTATGTAGTACTGCTGAATGTTGATCATCGGCGCGAAGCGCTGCGCGGGCTCGCTCGGCATTTCGAAATGCAGCACCTCGGTGCCGCGGAAGTAGCTGCGGCCGCCGACCCAGGGCAGTCCTTTTGCGAGAAGCGCTTTCTCGGCGCCGACCCAGCCGAGAATTTCCTGCGAGCGGCGCGATATGCATATGGCGCGGCTGCCCTCGCACCAGGATGGGTCTGCTTCCAACACCAGACATTCGATTCCGTAATCCCCCAGCAGCGCAGCCGCCGACAGGCCTACGGGCCCACCGCCCACGATCAACACCGGCACCTTGTCGGGGAAGGAAGGAGCGCTCGTCATTGCAGGCCGTCGGTGCGGCTAGGGCTCGCGCGGTCGCGAGTCCGTGGTTCGCAGCAGCCGCGCGCGAAGCGGCTTGACGGTGACCAGCGGATGCGCGCGCAGCGCTTGAATCTCGGCCGCGGAGTAGTCTGCGAAAGACGCCGGAAGTTTCAAGTCGCTCAAGTTTCTGGCCATCCAATTGAGCAGCGTGGCCGTGTCTTCATTGGACAGCGGCGACTGCGCCACGCCGGGAACTCTGGCCACGTACTCTCGTCCCTCCCGGGATTGTGAGAACAGCACCAGCGTGCGTCGAATCGAGGGCACGCGCCCCGGCTGGCCCGAACCGTCGGCAAGGTGGCAGCCCATGCAGTGCAGCTGATAGTTCACCTCAGGCTGGTAGCCGCATGCGGGATTCACGGCCGCCCATGAAAGCGCACACGCCGCGACCGCCTTGAGGACGCGCACCGGCTGCTACTTGGCCGTGCCCACGATGCGCGCGGTGGAGCAGTGATACGGAATGTTGGCCTTGGCGTTGCCCGAGCACCAATTGTAGTCATTGGATTGGCCGGGTTGAAACAGCGACGTATCGCCTTCATTGCGATTGCAGAAACATCGGCCGCAGGAACTCTTGCCACAGCAGTCGTTATACGAGATGACGTAGTCTCTGCCGTCACTGGGATTGTGGCATGTGCCGATCCAGGTGACCGGCGACATATCGGTGCCCGGCGGGCACATCGATTGCGATCCGCCGCAGCATCCGCAGAGAAATCCGTCAATGGCGCAGTGCCGCCAATACTCGCAGGACTGCGGATCGCCTGGATCCGCGGCCGGCGCACCGCCCGGCGGTGTGCCGCCCAGCGGCTTCGTGTCCGCGCCGCGCGCCACCGGGAGCAGGGGCAGTCCGGCGGCACCCAGAAGAAAGGAGCCGAGTCCGGCCAGTGCGCTGCGCCGCGAGGTGCGCCGCGCGAGCGCCCGGGTCGAGCTCTCCGAGAACACATCCAACCAATTCATTATTTATCTCCACTCATGGAGTAACCATGATGGTCGGTGAGGTGCCGACGTGTTCAACGGTGCGCAACCACTTGCCGCTGGCTGCGTCGTAGACGTCGAGGTTGGCGGTCTCGATGAAGATGCTGTACAGCAATGGCTTCTCATCGTGAGAAAGTTGGATGGCACTGGCCAGGTTTTTCAATGCGAATTGCTGCACCCGCCGCCCGGTCGATGCGTCGAACACCCAAACGTCCTTGCCCGGATCCTTGTGCGTCTCCAGGCCGCCGCGATGCATGATGGCGTACAGCAGGGATTTTTGCGGGTTGGCGGCGAGTTGCTGAACGCCGCCCGAGCGCCAGCCCGCCTTGCGCTCAGCCTCCGAGGTCAGCCACCAGGGTGTTCCCAGCACGGCCTGCTGCGCGCCGACTTTGAGCGGATAGACGCGGCCGGCAAAGGACACGAAATACCAGGTGTCATTGATCCGCACTGCTTTTTCGGTCACGGGGTCGCCGGACATGTTGAACAAGGGCTGCGTGCGCTTCTGCTGCGCGGCTCCATTGTTGTCGAGTTCCACCAGGGACAATGAACCGTCGCCGCATACCGAGAAGAACGAGCGCGGACCGGTGGGAAAAA
>JANXZQ010000413.1 GCA_025355445.1 Gammaproteobacteria bacterium | reverse complement strand
GAATTTTTCGCAGAAGCCGCAATAGGTGCATGCGCCCAGCTGCGCCCCGAGCGGATTGGTATAGGTCTGCGAAAGGTTTCCCGTCGGGTGCGGGAAAGGATGGCGCCCCAGTTCTGCTGCCGCCTTTCCAAACAGCGTCGGCCCATAGGTTTGAATCATCGGCGGGGTGGGATATTCGCTGGCCCGTGCGCCTTCGAAGGGGTTGCCGCCTGGCTGAATCGTTCCCTGAAGATTGCCCGCTTTGCCGCTGGTCCCACAGACCTTGTCGAACTGATCGTAGTAGGGCTCGAGTTCCTCATACGTGACACCCCAATCCTGGACGGTCATGTCGTAGGCGGAGACCGCCTTCTTGCCATAGCGCTGCTGATTGTGGCTTTTGGTGAGGAAATCGCTGGGTAGAAACCGCCAAATCTGGCCATTCCAGTGCACGCCGCCGCTGCCGACGCCGGTGCCGAGTAGGAAGGAGCCGAGATGGCGCATCGGCAGTGCGTCCTGATTGACGTTGTTGCGAATGGTCAGGGTGTCGTCCGCGACATTCTGAAAGAGGTGGTGACGCCACATGTAACGCAGCTCATCCTGGGCGAAGCCCGTGGCAAAGTCCGTCGCCGTGTCGCGCCAGGGGCCGCGTTCCAGCGCAACCACGTTCAGTCCCGCGTCACACAGTTGCTGGCCCATGATGGCGCCCGTCCAGCCGAATCCCACCAAGACCGCATCTACAGGTTTCAGGGTCGTAGTCATTTAGGCCTTCCGCCAACCGGGGCGTCCCTTGAGACCGACCGGCGGATAGGGAACGCGCTCGCCATGCCGTGAAACCCATTCCTTGTAATCGTAACGGGCGCCGGGGAAACCGATCATCTTCCACGCACCCATATCTTTGTTGCCCCCGTAAATGGGATCCGAGAAGTATCCTTCCTTGGTATTTTGCAGAAGCATTGCAAAGAACGTCTTGCTGTCGACGCCGCCGTCGAGCTTGATGTCGCCGCTCTCGAGGCTCTTAAGTGTTTTGTCCTGATCGGCCGCCTCGAGCTTGGCAAATGTGGCAGCGCCCAAATTTGCCCCCACAAAGATGTCGATGGCCGCAATCGCCGCCCGATACAGTTGAGCGGGGTTGTGCCGGCTTTGATATCCCTGTTCCGGTGTCCCCTTGGGCCACGGTCCGCCGAGATAGTAATGGTCGCCTCGCCCAAACGGTCCCGCGAGTTGACGATCGAGGAAGAAGGGCACGTTCGCTTCGACACCGCCCGGGCCCACGGCATCGTTCGGTATCAGCCGTCCGATCGCTGCTTCAATGAAGGCAGCTTCGACCGGCGTGAAGTACACGTAACCCGAGCCGGACGCTTCGGGCGGTGCGTCTGCGGTTCCCTCGACCCATGGCACGGACCCGCGGATGGTCTGCGGCGGGGCGCCGAGTTCGCCGTCGTGCACTCTTGCACCAGAAACCCCGGCTACTCCCGCGGCGACACCCCCCAGCAGAAAATGGCGGCGATCAAACTTCCTCGACATGCCGGATGCCCCCTGCGTTTTGCATTGGTTCGTGCGTTCCGCGTTGCCGCCGAACTCTTTTTGAAAATGGACTTCTTTGACAGCAGCGTCAAGTGAATATGCGGCGGCTGGTTCGATGCGTGGACGGCGGTGAGTGTGTCGGATTTGGCTGACGCAGAGGCGGGACTTTAGAGAGGGTTACCGGTAGCCGGCATCCATCCTATGATGAATGGGCTGGTGGGAAACCGCCGGGGAGATCATTCTCGGCATCGACAGGCGGCCCCATTACCCACTCCGACGAAGCTCTCATCGATCGCTTGCAGCATTGTGCTTTCGACTATTTCACTGAGTACGGCAACGCATTAAACGGTTTGGTGGCCGACACGTCGCGCGCCGCCTCGCCGTGCAGTATCGCAGTCGTTGGCTTCGCCCTATCGAGTTATCCGGTCGCCGTACAGCGCGGTTGGGTGACAAGGGAAGCGGCGTCGTCGCGGGTGCTTGCTACATTGCAGTTCTTCTGGGGTAGCACACAGAGCGAGGCGGCCGACGCGACCGGGCATAAGGGCTTTTACTATCATTTCTTGCACATGCAGACCGGCAGACGCGTCTGGCAATGCGAATTGTCACTGATCGATACGGCGATATTGCTGGCGGGAGTGCTCACGGCAGCGCTTTACTTCGATGGCGCCGGCGAAGAGGCAGTCATCCGCGCGCTGGCGGACAAATTGTATGCACGTGTCGACTGGACTTGGGCAGTCAACGACAACCATACGCTGGCGCAAGGCTGGAAACCGGAAGGCGGCTTTCTGCACTACGGTTGGGAGGGGTACAACGAAGCGACTCTGCTCTATATTTTGGCCGTCGGGTCCATCACCCACCCTTTGCCGGCAAAGAGCTTCGCCAACTGGACACTAACGTATCAGTGGGAGAACTTGCTAGGCATCGATACGCTGTATTCGGGACCCTTGTTCACTCATTTGTTTTCGCATGCCTGGGTTGATTTTAGAGGCATACGCGATCGATTCATGCGCCGGGTGGGCAGCGATTATTATTTGAATACCCAGAGCGCCATCGCCATTCAACGCGAATATGCCGCAAGAAATCCGCGTCGCTTCGCGGGCTACGGCAGAGATCTCTGGGGTATTACCGCAGGGGACGGCCCCGATAATACGAACATTTGCCAAGGTATCCGCGATCAGCGGGTCTTCGGTTACACCGCGCGCGGGATACCCTACGGGCCTGATGATGGCACCATCGCACCCTGGGCCATGCTGGCCACTTTACCGTTTACCCCCGAGTCGGCGCTTGCAGGTACGCGTCATCTGTTGCATCGCTATCCGCAAGTCAACAGCAGCAATCGTTTCTCGAGCGGATTCAATCCGAGTCGTATCGAGGATGGCAATGCCTGGCTGTCGAGCGGATGGTACGGGCTGGATCAGGGGCTGCTGGTCATGATGATCGAAAATTATCGTTCAGGATTGATTTGGGACCTCACGCGACGCTCGCCCATTCTACGACGGGGGCTGGAACGAGCGGGTTTCGATGGCGGCTGGCTGACTGGTGCGGCGTGACTGACGAGGCTGATTTTCTCCAGCGGGTTCACCCGGCAGGCTGGCGCAATCCCGTGCCGCGAGCTTCTTATGACTTGGTCGTTGTCGGTGCGGGACCGGCGGGACTCGCCGCTGTGCGGTCGGCAAGGGACCTTAGGCTCAGCGTCGCGCTCATCGAAAGACATTGGCTCGGCGGTAATTCGCTCAACGCGGGATCCATTCCTTCGAAGTCCATGGTGCGCAGCGGCAGAGCAAATGAGGCATTGAACAAGGGGACGCCATGCGGGGCCCCGTCGGGCGCCGCGTCGCGCGGCGACAGTTTCGAGGACGGCGCCGAGGTCATGCGGCGGGTGCGCGCGATTCGCACTCGGATAGCCGAGTATTGTTCGGTCGATCGGCTGAGTGCCGAGGGCATCGACATATTCTTCGGTGACGCGGGCTTTGCAAATGACAAGGTCATCTATGCCGGAACGACGCCGCTTGGTTACGATAAGGCGCTCATAGCCACCGGAGCGCGCCCAAGATCGTCCGACATTCCGGGTCTGCAGGAAGCCGCCATTCTCACCAGCGCCACTCTTTTCGAAGTCAAAACGCTGCCCAAACGGCTCGGTGTCATTGGCGGCGGTCCCTTGGGATGCGAAATGGCGCAGGCCTTTGCCCACCTGGGTGCGAGGGTGACCATTCTGCAGGATATGCCGAAATTTCTACCCAACGAAGAGCGCGACGCTGCAGAGATTCTGGCGCGCTCTTTGGCGCGCTCCGGGGTCGACACGCTGCTGAATACGTCGGTGGTCGGAGTGCGGATGGTGGGCGCGGACAAGTGGATCGATGCCGTGTCCAATGGGATTCAATGCTCGATTGCCGTCGACGAGATTCTAATGAGCATCGGACGTGTCGCGAACACTCACCAGTTGCGGCTCGAGGAGGCCGGCATCACGTGTGCCCCGGATGGTGCCGTCGAAGTCGACGATTATCTGCACACCACGAACGGCGATGTCTACGCTGCCGGCGATGTGTGCATGGCGAACATGTTCGCCAACGTGGCTGAGGCGTCAGGCCGGATGGCCGTCTTCAATGCCTTTGCCGGCGGCAGACATCGAGTAAGCCGGATGATCGTGCCTTGGTG
>JANXZQ010000405.1 GCA_025355445.1 Gammaproteobacteria bacterium | reverse complement strand
ATCAAATCGATCGAGATTCATTACCTTGGTCCACGCGGCAACGAAGTCCCGGACAAATTTCTCCTCGGCATTTGCATTTGCATAGATTTCTGCAACAGCACGCAGCTGAGCGTGCGACCCGAAAATCAGATCTACTCGCGTACCGCTCCACTTCCGCGCTCCCGATTCGCGATCCACGCCGTCGAACTCATCCTGGACATCCGATGTCGCCTTCCATTGCGTCCTCATATCGAGCAAGTTTTTAAAGAAATCGTTGGTCAATGTCTCCGGTCGATTGGTGAAGACCCCGTGCTTTGAACCGTCAACATTTGTGTTCAACACCCGCATACCGCCGACGAGCACGGTCATCTCAGGTACAGTCAGCGTGAGAAGCTGCGCTTTGTCGACGAGTAGCGCTTCGGCCGACACCCTGTAAGTGCCTTTAAGGTAATTCCGAAACCCATCGGCAATGGGTTCTAGGACTGAGAAGGATTCGACGTCCGTCTGCTGTTGTGAGGCATCCATACGCCCCGGCGTAAAAGGAACTGTTACAGCGTGCCCGGCGTTTCTGGCAGCTTTTTCGATGCCTGCGCAACCCGCCAAGACTATCAAATCGGCGAGTGAGACCTTCTTGCCACCCCGCTGTGCGCCGTTAAATTCGCTCTGTAGAGCGGTGAGAGTTTTCAGTACGCCAGTCAACTGCTCAGGCTGGTTAGCCTTCCAATCCTTCTGAGGCGACAACCGGATACGCGCTCCATTAGCGCCGCCCCGCTTGTCGGAGCCGCGAAAGGTAGAAGCGGACGCCCACGCGGTCGACACCAATTCTTTCACCGACAGGTTCGACTCCAGGATCTTGCCCTTGAGAGTGACGATGTCTTGCTCATCGATGACCTCGTGATTTAATGCCGGAATGGGGTCTTGCCAAAGCAGGGCTTGCGCAGGGACCTCCGATCCTAAGTAGCGCGAGATGGGGCCCATGTCGCGGTGAGTCAATTTGAACCACGCCCGCGCGAAGGCATCGGCGAACTTCTCCGGATGGGCGAGAAAGCGCCGTGAGATTTGCTCGTACGCCGGGTCAAATCGCAGGGACAAATCGGTGGTGAGCATCGAAGGTGCCAGGCGCTTTGATGGGTCATGCGCATGGGGGACCGTGTTGGCGCCCGCATTGCCTTTCGGCTTCCATTGATGAGCGCCCGCCGGACTTTTCGTCAATTCCCACTCGTAGCGGAACAGATTCTCAAAGAACTCGTTTGTCCACCTCGTCGGCGCGCTGGTCCAGGTGACCTCCAAGCCGCTGGTGATGGTGTCGCCCGCGTTGCCGGTTCCAAAGGTGTTTTTCCAACCAAACCCCTGATCTTCGATGCCTGCCGCTTCCGGCTCTCGGTCAAGATGCGAGGCCTCCGCGGCGCCGTGCGTCTTGCCAAACGTATGGCCACCCGCAATCAGTGCGACCGTTTCCTCATCGTTCATGGCCATCCGGCCGAAGGTCTCGCGGATATCATGCGCCGCGGCGATCGGGTCCGGATTACCTGCCGGGCCCTCCGGATTCACATAGATCAACCCCATTTGAACGGCGGCCAGGGGGGATTCGAGATCGCGCCGGCGCGCAACGCCCTGCTTTTCTTTCTCAGCATTCTCCTCGTCATCAGCCACTAGAACCGCTCCGTGGTCCGGGACTTCCGTATGCTCCTTCTTTGCTTCTTTCGCAGGGGCGTAGCGCTGGTCGTCACCCATCCACGTGGTTTCGTTGCCCCAGTAAACGTCCTCTTGCGGTTCGAACACATCTTCGCGTCCGCCGGCGAACCCAAAGGTCTTGAACCCCATCGACTCCAATGCCACATTGCCTGTCAGCACGATCAGATCTGCCCAGGAGATTTTGTTGCCATACTTCTGTTTGATGGGCCAGATCAGCCGGCGCGCCTTGTCGAGGCTGACGTTGTCCGGCCAACTGTTTAAGGGCGCAAATCGCTGCTGACCTGCGCCAGCGCCGCCACGACCATCAGCAGTGCGGTACGTACCCGCGCTGTGCCATGCCATCCTTAAGAAGAACGGTCCATAATGGCCGAAGTCCGCCGGCCACCATTCCTGTGAGTCCGTCATCAGCGCATGCAGGTCCTTCTTCACCGCCGCAAGATCCAGACTTTTGAATTCCTGCGCATAGTTGAAGCCTTCGTCCATCGGATCGACCGATGATGAGGATTTAAGTATTTTGAGATTAAGCTGCTTCGGCCACCAGTCACGGTTGGACGTACCGCCGCCTGCTGCGTGATTGAAAGGACATTTTCTATCGGTTGTCATCAGATCGATACCTTTTTGGTTGTCGGAAATGCCCGGGCATTCATAAAAGCCGAGCGGTAACAATTGGCGTTCTCACTCGCCTGTGGACGCAGGTCAAGGCCCTCTATCCGACACCCCACTCTAAACAGCAATCGGTGGGCGAACTAGATTAAGCCAATTCCTATGCAGAGATCGAGTCTATAGCGACCTAGCCATTGATAGAAATAGTTGTTTTAGATGGGTTTGATAGCCAGCCACTATCGAGAGAAATTTATTCGCTAAACCGCAAACGCCAATGAATAGAGACGTCGGCGAATCCAATCGCTTGTCGAGGGCTGCAATCAGTGACGCGGACGGTCGAGCGTGCCTATGACCTGAGAAATTGTGACTCCTGTCACATTTACCATATTCCATTTTGCGTCACCAAGCGCGCGCCGGTTCCTGTCCGCTCATAAGCTTCGTCTATGCCGGTCGTCAAACCACTCAGTCCTCACGGTACTGTGAACCAGCGATCCGCGCCGAGCGCCCGTGACCTTGCGCAGGTGCTCGAGCACAGTGGCGAAGCCGTGATCATCAAGGACCTCGACGCAGTCGTCACATACTGGAACGGAGAAGCGGCTTCTTTGTACGGCTTTTCCGCAGAGGAGGCCATTGGTCAGCCGTTGCGCAAGCTCCACGCTGCCGATCTCTCCGAGACCGACTATGCATCTCTGCTCGCGCGCGTTCGCTCGGGACATCCAACCTCTTCGACCTCAGAGAGGCGCAAGAAAAACGGCGAAGCTGTGCGCGTTACGCTCAACACGACGCCATTGCTGGACGAACAAGGTGCGTTGATTGGCGAGATCACCATCGCACGCGACGTCACCGCGATTTTTCAGAAGGAACAAGCGTTGCGTCGGGCGGACCGAGAGCTACGCCTGCACGCTCCGGGCTCTCTTCCCCGGTTGGCCGTTCCATCGAACCCCACGGAACCGAGTCCAATTCAACGGGTATTGCACAAAGCGTCGTTGAACGAAATTCTCATTGGACTGGCAGTGCTCGTGTCTTCCTGCATAGCCATCCTAGTTACCCGTGTTCCAGGAGGCATAACGCTCTTCTGGCCGGGCAGTGCGATAGCCGCAGCACTCCTGATCCGCTTGCCCCGAATTCGATGGATCAGAGCAACGATCTCCGTGGCGGTTGCGTTTTTCGCCGCCAATGTGGTTGCCGCCCATCGGTCGTGGTCCATGGCCGCGTTGTTTTCCTCGGTCAGCCTGGCGGAGATCGCCATGATGGTGGCGGTGTTTCGCACCTGGCGATTTCCGTATCCCGATATCACCGTCAACCAGGCCGCCATCATGACTGTGATCTTTGGCATTGGGATCCCGGGGGTGGCTGCAATCGGTGCGGGCCTTGTCCTTAATCTGAATTTTGCGGTCCCGTTCGTCGAAGGCACCCTCCAATGGTGGTCCGCCCACGCCATCGGTGCGTGTCTCCTCGGTCCTCCGCTCATGCTGTTCGGCGTTAAGAGATTTAAGCGCCTGCTAGAAGGACCATATTTTGCGGTCAATGCATCGATCCTGCTTGTGTGCCTCATCGGTTGCTACCTGTCGATTTGCTACGTGAGATTTCCGTTCGTCTTGATCGGACTTCTGCTTTTGATTACGGCCTTTCGCATGGGAGGCTTTGGTACCTCCATGATGAGCCTGTGTCTTGGACTCATGATTACGAATCTGTGGCTCCTCGGCATTAGGCCCATTGGTCTTGACTCCGCCGCATCGATGAGCGGTTCTTTGCTGGGACTGCCCGTGATTGCATTTCTCGCCACCTTAATGCCGCCTATCGCGGTGGGCTTGGGGAGTGATGCGCGCCGTGCAGTTGCCCGAGCTCTGCGAATAAGCGAACGCCGTTTTCGAGAATCGATGGAGCATTCCCCGATCGGCATGTTGATATCCGATCTTAATGGCATTTGGTCCTACACCAACATAGCTTTACAACAGATGCTTGGGTATACCCCTGAGGAGTTCAGAGCGCTGCCGCCGGGAGGACCTTCGAGGGCCGAAGATTGGAAGGAAAGCGAAGGCCGCTGGAAGCGACTGCTATCCGGCGAGATCGAGGCCTACAATATCGTGCGTAGCTTTCAACATAAGGACGGACACCCGGTGTGGACCAACGTGGCCGTCTCCGTCCTACGCGATGAAGAAGGATTGCCGATCCATCTGATTGCACAAATCGAAAGTCTTGATGCGCGTCGACGCGCGGAGGAAACGGTCGCCGAAGAGCGCGAACGATTGAGAATTACGTTGCAGTCCATCGACGATGCCGTCATTACGACGGATGCGCAAACGCACATTACCTATATCAACGCCGCGGCCGAGTCCCTATTGGGCCTAGTGATGAGCGCGGTTGAGGGGCGCCGCGTTGATGAAGTGATTCATCTATTGGATCCTGAAACCTCCAAGGCTGCCGCGAATTTGATGGGTCAAAGCGCACTGCATAGAAAGGTGTTTCGGCGTGAGCGGGCCTGTCTGCTAATTCGGGCCGACGGGACGTTTTGTCACGTGACCGACATCGTCTCACCTGTGTTGGAAACGACGGGGGTGTTGAGCGGAATGGTCATCGTGTTTCATGATGTGACACTCGATGTCGATCGCACCCGCGACTTGCAACACCGTGCCATGCGTGATGCTCTCACCGGACTCAGTAACCGAGCCGAGTTTGAGCAGCGGCTTCGCACTGTGTTCGGAAAGGCGCGTCACTTAGACCGCCCGGCCGCTGTCATGGCACTCGACCTGGATCGATTTAAAGCCGTGAATGATGCAGCCGGCCATGCGGCTGGCGATGCTGTGTTATGCAAGGTCGCCGAGGAATGCCGGCTCGCGGTGCGCTTATCAGACATTGTCGGGAGACTGGGAGGCGATGAATTTGCGATTATTCTTGATAACTGCCCGGAGGACCGCGCGACGGACATCGCCCAGAAACTATTGCGCGCACTTAACCCGCTGGAATTTGAATGGAAAGGATCGCGTTACACTATTGGTGCGAGCATCGGCCTGGCCATGAACGGAGACATGGCCGACGAGAAGTCTTGGTTAGACGCCGCCGATAAAGCCTGTTATTTCGCCAAACGAGACGGACGCGGGCTGCTGCGAATCGCCACGCCTATGCAAGGCGACGAGATAACTCGAAAAATCTGAGGACGCGATGCGCCCCTCCTTCCCGCAGACCGGGAATCTATTTCATTCCCAACGGTACCCATGATAGTTCGCGATCGCCAGGCCGCCGGCGACACTGGTGAAAGGATCGTGCTCGGTGACCTTGTCGGGAAACAACCCTTCCAACAATTGCTGGACGGCAACGATTTGTGAGGAACCCCCGGTCCGCACCACCAGGTCGATTCCGTTCATGGGCAGATTCGCGCGTCCAACCACCTGATAAACGAGTTCGGTCAACCGATGCATCATCGGGGCCAAGATTTCGTCTAGTTGCGCTCGTGTGAAGGTTACGGTTAAGTTCAATTCCGGGATATCGATCCACGATGCTTCGCGGGTCGACAGCTCTGCCTTCGCTCTTTTGATGGCGCTGAATACGCTGTGGCTGTAGTTGTAGTTGATGAGATCTTTGAGACGTTGAAACTTGACGGACGCTGCGTTCCCGACGGCGATGAGCTCCGTGAGGCGCGTCTTATACCTGTTCTGGTTGAGGGTATGGGTGATGGCCCAGTTGAGAATCCCTTCCTCATACTCGTTGAAGGGAAATAGCGTTTCGACATTGTGGCCGTCAATCTGACGCGACCAGGCTTCGCCTTCGCCTAAAAGCGGGAACACTAGTTGACGAAATATCAGTTGATCGATGCGATCTCCACCGAGGTCGGCGCCGACGGTCGATAGGACATCAAACTTTGCCCCAAAGTAGCGGATCACACTGAGGTCGAGCGTACCGCCGCCAAAGTCTACGGTCAGCACCGTGCCATTGCCCGTCAGCCGCCGCTGCCAAAGGAAGCTCAGCGTGGCGGCGATGGGTTCCGGATAGAATTCAATGGTGCGAAAGCCAGCATGCACGCAAGCCTCTGTGAGGCGGCTGACGGCCAGCGAGTTCCTTGAGACATCGCTGCCTTCGAAGTTCACCGGGCGCCCGACGTGCGCCTGCGAAACCGGCACACGCAACTCCTCTTCAACCGCCTGGTGCAATCGCAGTAGCACGGGGGTTAATAGCGCCACCAACCGATACGGCCGATTGAAGACGAAAATCCGTGCGATGGCCGGATTGCCGAGCAGGCGCTTTAGCCCAAGAAACAATCGACCGGGCAAACCATGATCGATGAGCGGCCCGAGCACCACATTCCTCGACATGGTCAATTCGGCCATTTCGTGCTCCGGACTGTTGTCCTCGATTGATCCGGCTGCGTGCCCCAGAATCTCCGGTACCAGATGCACCAGACGCGCGGCGTTCTCCTGCACGTAGCGCTCGATGGCCGCGGCACCGGTGGTGCCTTCGTACTCTTTGCTCAGGTGTATCGCGGTGGGAAGAATCGGACTGCTTGTCTCGATTCCCACGAAGCGCAATTGACGCCCGTCGAACCAGGCGACCGTCGAATTGGAGGTGCCAAAATCCACCCCGACGCCGATCATTGCGACGTTTGTCTATTGTCTGTCATGACAGAAATAGTCCAATGCAGTCGCTAACCGTCAATCGTCGCTGCAGCCATGAAGCGCAGCACTTTTCTACGCATGCGAAGCATGCACTACACTCCGAAGAGGTGAAGAGAAGAGGCCCGAGTCAATCCCGCCTTTTCTGCCCATGCGTGCTCAATCGAATAGGCTGAGTATGCTTTGATATTTTTCGATATAGCCGCTATTTTCGCGGTTGTAACGTGGAATGCTGACTGCTCGCACCACAGAGGCTTCCTCACGCCAGACACACGGGCAGACGACTGCGGAGCCAGGCATGAGCTGGCCCGCGCGGCGCAACTCGCCGATTTGGACGCCCATGCGGTCGAGCGCACGATAAAGCTTTGCAACGTTGCGCGGGCCGCCGTTGTAGGCGGCGACTGCAAAGATTCCGATCACTTCCGGATTCGTGCGATAGGCCGAGCGGATTTCACTGCTCATCTGCGATAGCTCGATGTCCAGCAGGCAGACGGCCGCCTTCATTACGTTCGGCAGGCGGGTCGCGCCGCGCTCGAAGTTTGTGTCCAGCTGCGCGCCGCGGCACCTGCGCACGACGAGCGAATAGGTGCCGTTGCCGTGCCGATCGGTGAACTGCATGGGGCCTAGCGCTTTCGCACTCGAAACGCTGTAGCGAAACGCTTCCTCGCGCTTCAAGCCGTACTGGCTAAGTACCTCATCGAATGCGTCCCTGCCCTTTTCGAGGAAGTCCTCGTCGTCGGTCTGCTCTATGACAGCGAGCGTCGTGATCACCTCAGGTGGTATCACGTCCGCGAGCAGCTCGCCCGGAAACGCCACACTCGGCACGCTAGCGTTACGAAGTTCGTCCATGGCGCGCCGTGCGGTGGTGAGCAGGAAATCCCTCCCGCCCGTGACGAAGCGTGGGTCAAGGGTATCCTGGGTAAAGGGCAGGTAGACGATGGGCCGCGCCGTCGCCGCCGCCTCGCGCCAGCGCTTCTTCTTGATGAGGGCGTTGTCGAATACCGGGAACTTGCGGCCGTAAACCTTCAGCTCCTCGCCGCCACGCGAGAACGCGAACATTAGCCGCTCGGCCCCTGTGCCCTTCACATGCCGCACCTCAATTCCGGGCGTGCGCACGACGAAGGGCAGTGGCCCGTGGCCGGGCTTCCATTTCACCGGCGGGCGCGGGATCTCCAAGTGAGCAATGGTCCAGTTCTTCTGCGCCTCGCTCCACAACGCGAAGGCGACCGGCCGGCCGCGCAATACCTCACGCCCACCCTTACCGGTGAAGGCGTACTGCAGTTCCACGTCGCGCAGTTGCGCCTGGCCCTCGGCAACCAAGTCGCGGATGACAAGGTGGCGCTCGCGCCCCTTCACGACCAACTCAGGCAAGTCCTCAGTCCCCGGGCGCGCCTCGCGCTGTTCCGACTCGGCGACGGCCGCCGGAACCTCGGCCTCACCCTCGCCTTTGGCTTCGCTCGCAGCCACCGGGAGGTCCTGCACATTGGGCGCAACGGCGGTTTCCGCGACCAGCGTTGGGTCGTCCACTGCCTCGTTGCGGCCGCCCGAGGAGGCGCACGCGGAGCAGAGCAGGAAGGCCAGGAGCGGCAGCGCCGATGAGGCAGCGCGAGAGGCGCGCGCAGAGGCACTCAGAAATGTAGAGGCGGGCGGTAGGAATGACATTGTAGTCCGATGATACCGGCGAACGGTGCGATGCACGACCTCGAATCGCGCGACGTGCTTCGCAGTTTGTCGTTCGTGCAGCGCCGAGCTGCGCGACAATAGCGAATGCTAACTTCGATGTAACGGAGCAAGATCATGCGACGCAGACAGTTCTTCCGGG
>JANXZQ010000381.1 GCA_025355445.1 Gammaproteobacteria bacterium | reverse complement strand
GGCAAATCTCGACATGTCGAGAGATCGGCTCTCCGCGGGTAAGCAGGAAATTGAAGAGACCGCCGAGTCGACCCAGGTCTACAAGACTTTCAACGATGTCTACGGCAAGCCCTTGATGAGCTTTCGGGTCGAGGTTCCGCGCAGGATCACGGAGCGCGGCCACAGCGCGGTGACCTATGCGTCGCTGTACCTGATTGCCGCGGCGATCACCGTGCTGTTGCTGCTGGTGGTCGCGCTGAATCGCATCGTTCTGAAGCCTCTGGCGCGGGTGACGCGGCATGCGGTGGCGGTCGGCGAGGGCACGGACCTGACCGCGCGGCTGGACCTGCCGGGACATGATGAGGTCGCGCGGCTCGCCCACGAATTCGATCGGATGGTGGAGCGGGTGGCGGATTCACGCCGGCAGCTGGTCGATCAGTCGTTCCAAGCCGGCTTCGCGGAACTGGCCAAAGGCGTACTGCACAATCTTGGTAATGCCATGACGCCTCTGGGGGTGCGAGTCTCGAAGCTCGGCGACCGCTTGCGCGACGCGCCCGCCGGCGATGTGGAGCTCGCGTTCGCAGCGCTCGCTGCGGAGCCGGCGGGAACCGCGCGGCGCGCGGACCTGGAAGAATTCTTGCGTCTGGCGTGCCGCGAATTGGCGGCCAGCGTCAAGGAGGCTCAGGGCGACGTCGCCGTGGTGCAGCGGCAGGCGAGCATCGTGCAAACCGCTTTGAGCGAGTTGATGCGCTCCACGCGCAACACGCACGTGGTCGAATCGGTACGGTTGCCCGAACTCGTGGCCCAGACTTTGGAAATCGTCCCGGATTCGGCGCGCCAGCGGCTGATCGTGGATTCGGATGATTCATTGCGCCAAATCGGCGCGGTGCAGGTGGCGCGCACGGTGCTGCGTCTGATCCTGCAGAATCTGATCATCAATGCTGCAGACTCGGTGCGCGAGGCGGGGCGCGACCGTGGCGTGCTGCACTTCGCCGCTGAAATAGTCCCGGGCGCCGACGCCGAGCAATTGCATCTACACTGCAAGGACGACGGCATGGGCATCTCGGCCGATAATCTGCAGCGGGTCTTCGACAAGGGGTTCTCCACCAAATCCCGCGAGACTAATTACGGAATCGGCCTGCACTGGTGCGCCAACGCCATCGGCGCGTTGGGCGGGAGAATTTGGGCGGTGAGCGACGGCCCGGGATTGGGCGCCTCCATGCACCTGTTGTTGCCGTTGCCGGCGCGCGCGAGCGAGCCGGGTATTTAAAGCAAGGAGTAGTTTCCCGTGGCCGACAAAAAGAAAATGCCGATTCGTGTCCTCATCGCCGACGATGAAGCCGAGGTGCGCGACGCCTATCGGCAAATTCTGCTCGAGGCAGACTTGAGCAGCGAAACCGCGGTGTTTAACAATCTTCGCGAACGGCTGTTCAGCAAGAACGCGCCGGCGCAGGTTGCGAGAATTCTCAGCGCGAGCGATACGACTTTCGCGCCGGTGTTTTGCGAGGGAGCGGAGGCGGCGGTCGCGGCGGTGCGTGAGGCGCTGGCCGCGGAGCAACCCTATGCCGTGGCCTTTCTCGATATGCGAATGCCGCCGGGCCCGGACGGAGTGTGGGCGGCGGCGCGAATTCGGGAACTCGATCCAGCGATCGAAATCGTGATGTGCACGGCCTACTCGGACGTCGATCCGCGCGACATCGGCGGGCTGGTGCCGCCCGAGGAGAAGCTCTCGTACCTGCAAAAGCCCTTCCATCCACATGAAATCCGTCAGATGACGATTTCGCTGGCCAGCAAGTGGCGCTCTGAACACCGCATCGTCAAGCTGGCCTATTTTGACGCGCTGACCGGCCTGCCCAATCGCGAGCAGTCGCGCAATCGTTTGAGCAGCGCGCTCGTGGCGGCAAAACAGCACCAGCGAATGCTGGCGGTGCTGTATCTGGACCTCGACAATTTCAAGCGGGTGAACGATACGCTCGGCCACGCGGTCGGGGACGAACTGCTGTGCCAGGTTGCAGGCCGGCTGCGCGCGTCGCTACGCGCCGATGAGAAGCCGGATGATCAGCCGACGGCGCGTTCCGGCCATATCGCCCGTCTCGGCGGCGATGAGTTCATCGTAATACTGCCCGATATACGTTCCGCGGAAGATGCGGCGGCGGTGGCGGCGCGCCTGGTCGCAGAGTTGCAGGAGCCGATGCGCCTCGCGATGCATACCTTGGTAATCACGCCCAGCGTGGGTGTGGCGATGTTCCCCGCGGACGGCGTGGAAGTGGACACCTTGCTGCGCAATGCGGACCTCGCCATGTATTTCGCCAAACGCAAGGGCCCCGGCATGTTCGCGTTTTTCGATGCCTCCATGAACGATGCCGCGCTGCGCCGCTTTACGCTGGAGGCGAAGCTGCGAGGTGCCTTGGAGCGCGACGAGTTCACTCTGCATTATCAGCCGCAGTTCGACGTGCGCAGCGGAGGAGTGTCCGGCATGGAGGCGCTGCTGCGTTGGACGAACGATGAGTTGGGCATGGTGCCGCCCGCTGAGTTCATACCGGTGGCCGAGGAAACGGGTCTAATCCTCAGCATCGGAGAATGGGTGCTGCGAAGCGCTTGCCAGCAGGCCAAGGTATGGGTCGATGAGGGATTGCCGGTGGCGCGCATGGCGGTCAACGTGTCGGGCCAGCAATTCGTGCTCAAAGAGTTCCCGCAATTGGTGGCCGCCATCATCAAGGAGACCGGCATCGAGGCCTCGATGTTGGAGCTGGAAATCACCGAATCCGTGGTGATGAAGGACGAGGCGTGGGCGGAGCAGGCTTTGGCGCAGCTGAAGGAACAGGGCGTGATGCTGGCAATCGACGACTTCGGCACGGGCTATTCGAGCTTCGGCCGCTTGCGCCACCTCGCCGTGGATCGGCTGAAAATCGATCGGTCGTTCATGACCAGCCTGATCGATTGCAGCGATGATCGCGCCATTGCGGCGGCCATCATTGAGATGTCGCGCTCGCTGCGGATCAATGTCACGGCCGAGGGGGTCGAGAGCTTTCCACAGCTGCTGTTCCTGCAAGAGCACGACTGCCATGAGGCACAGGGCTTTCTGTTCAGCCGGGCCTTGCCTGTCGCCGAAGCACACAAGCTCCTGCGCCGCGCTGCCGAAACTACCGACGGAACGCGTACGCAACGATTGAGGTCGCTGATCGGGTAGCCGCCTGGGGTACACTGGGATGCAGCGAACGCTGCGCAACCTTGGGCAGCTTCGATGGATTTAGGACTCGAGAATCGACAAGCACTGGTGACCGGCGCCTCGCGCGGGTTGGGCCGGGCAATCGCTGCCACTTTGGCGGCGGAAGGCGCGCACGTGGTAGCGGTGGCGCGCAACCTCGAGCGATTGAACGATCTCGTCGCCTCGAGCTCGGGCGGCCGCGGTTCGATTACCGCTCGAGCCTGCGATCTGGGCGACGGGTCGGCGATCGAGGCAATGGGCAAATTGCTGCAAGAAGTCGACATTCTGGTGCTCAATACCGGCGGTCCGCCGCCGGGGCCGGCCTCCGACACGACGGACGCGGTGTGGAGCAAGCAATTCGAGGCGATGTTCTTGAGCGCCATCCGCCTGACCCGTCTGGCGTTGCCCGGGATGCGCGAACGCGGCTTCGGCCGAATCCTCGCGGTGGTTTCATCGGGAGTGATTCAGCCCATTCCCAGTCTCGGCATCTCGAACGCCCTGCGCGCCGCACTGGTGGGATGGTGCAAAACACTGGCCGGCGAAGTGGCGGCCGAAGGCATTACCGTCAACTGTATCGCCCCCGGGCGCATTGCCACGGATAGAGTGGCTGAGTTGGATCAGGGGCGCGCCAAGCGCGAAGGCCTCGACATTGCACTTGTGGAGAAGCAGGCGCGGGCGACGATTCCCGCCGGGCGTTACGGCGACGCCGAAGAATTCGCAGCAGTGGCCGCTTTTTTGGCGAGTTCGCGCGCCTCGTATATGACCGGTGGTGTCATTCGGGTGGACGGCGGGATGATCCGCTGCGTTTAGGCCCCCGGTTAGGGTAACGGTAAGGCCCCCGTTTCGGGCGTCAGTTGAGCCGCGTAAAGCCGTCGGCACTCCACGCTTCGCTGCCGACGCCGTGGTGCACGAAAAACAGCCCGTCGGGATCGTAGCGCGACTTCACTTTCTGCAGTCTGTGGTAATTGCTTCCCCAGAATGCACTGCGCCACTGCGGCTCGAAGAAGTTGCTTTCGGATACGTAGCAAGCAAAGTTCGCTACAACTTTGCGCAGCTCCGCCATGGCGCGGTGAATTCCGGCGGCGTCGGCGCGAGCCTCCGCTACTCTGGGCTCATGGCCCATGACTCCGGGATAGGCGGGGGGCTCTTCCGCACCGATGATGGCGAGGGCGAACGCGTTCAGCACGGCTGGATTGGTCGCGGTGTCTTTGGCCGCATCGAGCGCCGCCGGCGGCGCGCCGGCAAGTCCCTTGTTGAGGTGCAGCGACACCTCCCATTGCTGCGCCGCTGCGTGCAAAGCATCCGCGAATGCGGGCAACTGCTCGTCATCCAGTAGCGCTGCAGGTAGCCAGACCGAGTCGTAGCCGTGCAGGACCTGGCCGCATTGACCCGCGTCGCCCGCCCAGAAAAAATTGCCCGCGGCGGCGCCGGGACGGCCGTCGGCCTTGGTGACTCCCGGGATTCGTTTCAGGAATTCTGGATTCCAGAAACCGCGTGCGGGAAAGTCGACAATGCTGGGCTTGGCGATGAAGGAGAAGTCTTCTGGAGCGTTGGCAACGGCGTCGAAGAAGCTCTTCCAAATGCCTTCGCCCGCTGCCCGGTCGATACCCTGAGAAACCATGTGAATGGCAAGCACGCGATCGGCCTTCAGTGTGATTTGCTCGCCCCAATGCGGATTGAGCAGGCCGTCTCGGCAAAACGTCATCATATTCCCGATCAGTTTGCGAAACGCGGCGTCCGAACTGGCCCGGATGGTGGCATTGACCGCACCGAAGAGCGCCGGCAACTCATGGGTTTCGAGCGTGAGACGCGTAACGACGCCGAAACTTCCGCCGCCGCCGCCCTTGATGGCCCAATACAAGTCCGGGTTCGTGCAGGCGTTCGCAATCAGGGCGCGGCCGTCGGCCGTCACCACCTCGGCCTCCAGCAAGCTGGCCGCCGCGGTGCCGTAGCGTTTCGAGAAACTGCCGAAGCCGCCGCTTTGCACGAGGCCGGCCACGCCCACGGTGGTGCAGCCGCCGCCCTGAACATAGCGCCCTTGCAGGGTGGTCACGGCGTCATACACCTGCATCCAAATGGCACCCGCGTCGACCGAGACCGCGTGCTTCGGCGCCGCCGCGGCGCAGCCGGCGGGGACGAAGTCATCATGAACCGTGATCGAATTCATGTGCCTGGTCCAAACCAGCAGCGAGTCGGCGCAGTTCGAGGTGCCCTGATAACTGTGGCCGCCGCCCTTGACGACCAAGCGCAAGTTTCTGGTGCGCGCAAAATTCACCGCTGCGACCACATCGCCGGTACCGGTGGCTGCTACGGCGTAAACACTGGGCGCAAAATTCCATGCGTCCACCCACCCCAGCGTCTGCGTGAGTCCGGGCTCGTCGCCGATGGAGTAGGGATTGCGCAATTCGGTGAAAACCCGTGCGCAGTCGGCGCTCGCGGGCGCAGCCAGGCACAGGGCGAGCGGCGAATGCACCTCAATGAGCCGGCCTCCGACGGATCGCTTCAGTCCTTCCCAATCCTGCTGCTTGGGCCACGCTGGATCGGCTGGGCGCACCTTACGTTTGGCTTGCTTCGCGATCGCTCTGGTCGAAAACCCCAACCATAGCAACGGCAGCGCAGCCACCCCTCGCAGCAGCGTGCGCCTCCTGTTCAAGGATGGCCTGCCGAAGCGGGGTGCTGCGCAATCCAATGCCGCGCAATGCCCTCGCGGCTACCGAACCACACACCCTCATGACGCTGCATATGATCCAACAAGCGGACCAGGGCGCCGATCCGGCCCGGGCGGCCGATGATGCGTCCGTGCAGGCCGACGGTCATCATCCGCGGCCGGCCGTCAGCTCCCTGTCGATACAGCCAGTCGAAAGCGTCGCGGCAGTAGGTATAGAACTCATCGCCGGTGGCGAAGTCGCCGCCGCGCTGCAGGCGGCTGTCATTATTGTCGAAGGTATAAGGCAGCACGAGATGCGCGTGCCCGCCGACGCGGGTCCAGTAGGGGAGGTCGTCGTTGTAGGCATCGCTGTCGTAAAGAAATCCGCCGGCCTGCACCAGCAACCGCCGCGTGTTGGGGCTGGGCCGGCCGGTGTACCAGCCCACAGGCCGGCGGCCGATGAGCCGCGTAATGCCATCGATGTTGCGCAGCATATCGGCGCGTTCGGTCGCCTCGGCAACGAATTGGTAGTCGATCCAGCGCTGACCGTGGCAGGCGACCTCGAATCCACTCTCCACGATCTCCGCCACCACGTCAGGATTACGCTCCAAGGCCATTCCCACGGCGTAAATCGTGGCTTGTACCCCGCGTTCGCGCAGAATGCGCATGATTTCCCAGAATCCGACACGACTGCCGTACTCGAAATTCGATTCGACATTGAGGTTGCGGGCGTTCGGCAAAGGATCGCCGCCGATATCGGTGAGCACCGACTCCGAATGCGCGTCGCCGTGCAGAATGCAGCGCTCGCCGCCCTCTTCGTAGTTCAGGACCATGGAGACCGCGACCCGCGCGTCGTGCGGCCAGCGCGGGTGCGGCGGCTGCGAGCCATAGCCGATCAGATCCCGCGGATAGGCGTCAGAGGAATTCATGCACGGCACTCACATACCAAGGCGGCGTTCGGCCGCGATCCATTCCATGTAGGCATGCAGGGCCTCGCGCACCGGCCGCGGTCGCCAGCCGGTTTCGGCGCTGATGCGCGCAATGTCGTAGGCGCCCCACATGCCGTCGCGCAGTGTCTCGTCCTGCAGAATATCGGCGTCGGCGGCCGCGCTCAGTTCGGCATGGAAGCCCGGACATTTTTCCGCCGCCCAGTTCACCAAGTCGCCCACGGTCGCAGCCGTACCCATGGCGACATTATAAGAACTGTAGCGCAGCGTCGAGGACCGCAGCAACGCGATGATGGCCCGCGCCACATCCTCCGCGTGTATGTAGTCACCGACGGCGGTAAGGGTGTTCACACGCACGCGTCGCACTCCGTCCACGGCCAGATGCGCAATGCGATTCGGGACATGGCGAAAGTCGCGGCTCGCGGTGACGCGATCCATGGTGCCATACACCGACGACAGACGTACCGAGGTGGTCGACAGGCCGAAGAGGTCGCCATAGCGCTCGGTGATCAGTTCGGAGGCGAGTTTGGAAATGCCGTACAGCCGCCGCGGCATGACGTAGCCATCCTCCGGCAGAGGCTCGCCGGGGCGATCCGGGCCGTGGTGCTTGTAGACCGCGCCGGAACTCACGTAGATGAATCGTGGCGGCACATTGCGCGCGCGCGCCCAATCGAGTACGGCCACCGTTCCCATGACGTTGACGTCGATGATGCGACCGGGATGTTCCGCTTCCGGCTCGCGCTTAGCCTCCGCCACGCTGCCGCGCGACAGCGGCGTCACAGTGGCTCCGTGGACGACGTGGGTAATATCCATTGCGTCGAGCGCGGGAGCCCAAGTGTCCGGTCGAGTCACGTCGGCGACCACGATGTCGAGCCGTTCATTCACCGGCGCAAAGTAGCGCACGGCGGCAGCGTCGGGTGGGGCAGCATCCAGCACCACCAAGCGTTCATCTGGATTGAGGTCGAGCCAGGTGCGTCCGAGCACGCTCATGACGAAGCCCGTCGCACCGGTCACCAGCAATGTCATGGCAGGGGAAAATCCAGCAACACTTCGAGCAAGGCTTGGGTCGCAATGCCGAAATCCTCCAGCGTCATGGACTCATCCGGATTGTGGCTGCCATGATCATTGCGCACGAAGATCATTCCGGTCGGAATCCCCATCTTGGCAAATACCGCCGCGTCGTGGCCGGCGCCGCTCGCCATTTCGAACGGCCGCTCGAGCCGGCCGCGCAGCGCCTCGCGCAATCGGCCGTCCATGACGGCAGGCGGCGAGTCGCTGGTCGCACCTAAGTCGAAGGTGACACGATACTTCTCGCCGATGTGCACGGCGGCGCGGCGCGCTTCCTCCGCAACCGCATTCATGGTGGCCTCGGAGATGCTGCGCACGTCGATCACAAAGTGAGTCTCGCCGGCAATTTTGCTGGGACCGTGCATGGCGGGGTCGGTGTAGAGTTCCCCGGAAGTGACCACCAGATCCGCTCCGGCCTGTTCCTGTTTCAGCCAGACTGTCTCCAGATGATGCAGCAGCGCAACGGTGGCCGCGACTGCATCGTGGCGGTGCTCCCGGTTGACCGCGCCCGAATGCCCATAGCGGCCGATGCAGCGGGCGTTGCGGAAGCGCTTGCATCCCCGAATCCCTGTCACCGCGGCGGCGGGCAGCCGCTCAGCGACCAGCGTCGGGCCTTGTTCAATGTGCAGTTCCAAGTAGGCGCGGATCTGCGACGGGTCGAGCAACGCCCGCCGCTGTCGAATGATTTGCGGATCGAAGCCGCGCTCGGTCAAAGTGGCCTCGAGGGTGCGTCCGTGGTCGGATCGCGGGATCGACAGGCACTGCGGATCCAGCAAGCCGAAAGCGCCGCCGCTACCGAGATAGGCAACATCGAACCAAGCCGATTCTTCGGCGCGGATGCCCATGACGGTGATGTCGGTACTGGGCTCGATTGCCGCCCGTTTGAGTGCGGACAGGATGCAGAGGCCGGCGACCACACCCGCCGCCCCATCGTAGTTGCCGCCCTGTGGCACGCTGTCAAGGTGCGATCCGATCATGATGCGCGGCACACTGCGGTCACGTCCGGGCAGCGTCATCATCAGGTTGCCGATGGCGTCGATCGACAACTCGAGACCCATTGTATCGGCGGCAGCGTGCATGATGTCGTGGGCGGCTTGCTCGCCAGGCCCGTAGCTGTCGCGCACGATACCCCGTCCTTGCCGAGTATCGCGGCTGAGGCTATCGAACAGCGCCGCCGCCAGCTTAATATCGGGTTGCAGTCGTTCGCTTAGCATCTTGTTGATCTATGGTAACTCAACTAGTGGGGATTCGAGAGAGATGACCAGTTTACTCGCCGGAAAGATCACCGTCGTCACCGGCGCAAGCTCGGGGATAGGGCGCGCGATCGCCACGAGCTTTGCCGCCGAAGGCGCCGTGGTGGTGATTGCGGATGTTGTGGCGGAGCCGCTCGAGGGAGGCGAGACCACTGTGGAACTCATCGCGCGGGCCGGTGGCTCGGCCTCATTCGAGAAGACCGACGTCGGCAGCTGGGAAGACGTCGATGCATTGATCGGCAGGACCGTGGCTCGCCACGGCCGGATCGACGTGATGGTGAACAATGCGGCAATTTATTCCGGCACGGCGCTGCTCGACACCAGCGCCGCGCAGTGGGAACACGTCATGTCGGTCAATCTGACCGGGATGTTCAATGGCTGCAAACGCGCCATTCAGCAAATGATCACCCAGGAGCCGTGCAACGAGGTTCGGGGACGGGTCATCAATCTCGGCTCGCAGCAGGGGATAGTGACCGCGCCACGCGACACCCCCTATGGCGTGAGCAAGGCCGGCGCGATCTATTTGACCAAGCAAATTGCCGTGGATTATGCACAGGAGCTCATCGTCTGCAATTGCATCTCCCCGGGCAAGATCGTCACCGGCCAGCCCGGATTGCCCATGGATCCGGCTCTGCTCGAGAATGCACGCCGCCGCACTCCGTGGCCGCGGCTCGGCCGCCCGCAGGATATCGCCAACGCTGCGGTATTTCTGGCCAGCGACCGCGCCACGTATATCACCGGCTCGAACCTGGTGGTCGACGGCGGCTGGCTTGCGCGCTAGGCGACGAGGCCTTCCCCTCAGTGAATGGGCATCGAGTACAGCTTGCCCATGTACGGCGATTTGTCGATTTGATCCACCGCCGTGACGTACAGGGTTTTCTCGTCGGGACTGAAGGCGAAATTCGGCACCTGCAGCGAGGGCAGCGTCAATTGGCGCAGTAACTTCCCGTCCGCATCGACGATGAAAATCACGCCGGCGAGCGGCACGTTCAAATCGCGCGCGCTCTGTCCGATATAAATCTCGCCGCGTGAATCGATTTTGACGCCATCCGGCCAGATGTGCACCACATGATGGGTGAGATCGTCGAGATTCACGAAAATTCGCCGATCGGAGAGCGACCCGCCGGCGCCGATTTTGAACTTGAGCAACCGATTCTCGTCGGTCTCGACCAGGTACAGGATTTTTCCGTCTCTGGAGACCGCCAGACCGTTGGCATTGTGTACGTCGCCCGCCTCCAGGCTGATGGTTGCATCCGCGGCGATGTAAAAAACCTTGCCGTCGATGGCATCGCCGTGACTGCCGGAAGTGGTGAAGTAGATACCGCCGTGGCCGTCGGGCGCAAAATCGTTCGGGCCGACGAATTTGTTGCCATCCTTGTCGTGCGTGTACGCGGGCAGCACCTTGCCGTCGGCGGCCATGCGCCCGATGGTGCCGTTGTCGTAGCAGGTCGTGAGGAATTCGCCGTGCGCCGTGGGCACGACGGCGGACTGGCCGCAGCCTTTTTCAAAGGAGAACATCGCGTTCCGCTTGCCGTCCCAGGTCATCACGGCATTGCGGTCATATTCCACGTAGTACAACTTTCCCTGGAACCAAATGGGCCCCTCCGGATAGTGCGCGTCGCCATTGAGCACTTGCACGCCACCGGCTGCATGACAGGGCAGGGCGGAGGCGCAGAATAGAGCTGCGGAGCCAAATAGAACGGCGACTAATAATGTCGGTGCGAACTTGCTCACGCTGATGCCCCGTCTTGAATGGTCACATAGCCTGTGGCGCGTTTTTGATCGGCGACGATGGTTCGGCTCGCCATGCAAAAATGATAGACCGCCCAAAATCCGGTCGGCGCGAGCACCAGCAGGGCCATGCGCAGCGACGCGGCATCCGCGCCGCCGCTGCCCGCGAACCAGTCGCTCAACAATCCGACGCCCTGCGGCGCGATGATGAGATTGAATACATTGCCGACCACCAAGGACCAGGCGGTGAACATGGCGCGCATGCGCGGCGGGGCAAGGTTTTGCATCAGTCCCATGCATGGGCCGATGTAGAAATAGATGGCGGGAATGAACAGCCAGAACATCAGTTTTGCCACCGGCAGCGAATGCGTCCAGTAGGCGATGAATGAAGGAATGGTGGTCAATCCAACGCCCGCCGCCAGCAGCCACACGACGCGGCGCGGATCAGCCATGGCGGGGCGCGACAGTATCCAGGCAGTACCGGCCGTCGCGATGATGCCCCCCACCAGATGAATATTCCCGGTGACTGCGCCCGCTTCGCCGACGTTGAGGCCGTAGCTGCGCATGAGAAAGGCGGGTGTGAACCAGATGAGCCCCCAGCCCCACAGCGCGCACACGCCCGAGGCCATCACCACATGGAACGCGGCCTTTTGCCGCCACAGGAATCGTAAAGACTCGAGCAGGGGCGGCGCGCCCGTGTCGGCCACGGCGTCCATGCGCCCACGCTTGGGTTCACGGATGCTCAGATAAATAATCGTGCCCATGATCACGCCCGGAATGCCGAGCGCAAGAAATGCCGAGCGCCAGCCGAAGGCATGCGCCACCGCGCCGGCCACGTTCGCGCCCAGCCAGGCGCCGATGGGCGCGCCGAGTGCGAATACGCCCAGCGCCATGGGGCGCCGATCCGCCGGAAAGTAGTCCGCGATGATGGAATTCGCGGGCGGCGTGCCGCCGGTTTCGCCGATGCCGACGCCGATGCGTGCCGCCAGGAACTGCCAATAGTTTCGCGATAGCCCGCACAGCGCGGTAAAACCCGACCAGACGATCAGCGAGACCACCAGGATGTTGCGCCGATTCCTGCGGTCGGCGAGCCAGGACATGGGAATGCCGAAAGAGACATAGAACAAACCGAGCGGCACGCCGGTGAGAAAGCCCACGCCGGCGTCCGTCAGCTTGAGATCCAGGCGAATCGGTTCGAGCACGGTGGACACCACATAGCGGTCGGCGATGCTGACCGCGTACACCAGACACATGATGATGACCACATACCAGCGCTCCGTCGCCGAGGCCTGAGATTCGTGGGTGTCGATGACCATGGTGCTCCGGGCGTTGCGTGGTTTAGAAGTGCTCGACCCAGGGCCGCAATTCGAGCTCCTGCGACCAAGCACTGCGCGGTTGGCGCAGGGCATCGACATAGGTCTGCGCGATCGCATCGGGGTCGAGCGTGCTGTCGGGCTTGTCGGCCGGATCGGGCCGCCCCGAAGCGCGTACGGCGCCGTCGATGACGAAGTGAGCGACGTGGATTCCCTTGGGTCCCAATTCGCGGGCGGCACTCTGCGCAAGACCACGGAGCGCGAATTTTCCCATGGCGAACGCGGCGGAATGCGCAAAACCCTTGACACTGGCCGTTGCACCGGTCAACAGGATGGCGCCGCGGCCGTGCGGCAGCATGTGTTTCGCCGCTTGCTGAACCACCAGAAATCCGCCGAATGCGGTAACCGCCAGAGACTTTTGCACGACGCCTGGATCAAGGTCGGCGAGCGGCCCCTGAGCGCGCGCTGCCGCGTTGTAAACGACGATCTCGGGATCGCCGATCCGCTGCCTTGTTTGTTCGAACAGGGCCGCAACGGACGCGGGGTCTGAGGTATCGGTGACGAGGGCAATCGCGCCGGTGTCCCGAACGAGAGCATCGAGCTTTTGAACATTACGGGCGGCGAGGGCAACTTTTACTCCGAGGTGCGCCAGTTGCCGCGCGAGCGAGGCGCTGATACCGGATCCGACGCCGACGATGAGGGCGCTGCGGTAGGGAAAGTCCGGCATGAGAAGAGGTCCTGGGATTGATGACGCTGATATTGATGAACCGTGGATCTTACACGGTGCTAGCCAGGCTCTTTCGTAAATACCACCAGGCGGTTGTTCGCCGGCAGATCATGATCGGCATCGAGGCGCAATCCATATTGCTGCGCGAGGGCCGTGACCGCCTGCATGTCGCGCAGGCCGGAGTCCGGGTCGCGCTCCTGAAGCATGAGGTCGAACTCGCGATTGCTGTCCGAGGTATAGCGGCCCTCGTAACGAAACGGCCCATAGATGCACAGCACACCGCCGGGCGACAACACCGTGCCAATGCCATGGAACAAGGACATCACCTCAGCCCAGGACATGATGTGCAGGGTGTTGGCAGTGAACATGGCATCGACGCTGCGCTCGGGCCATATGGACTGTCGGACGTCGAGCAAAGTGGGTGGGCGCAGATTGTGCGGGCCCTCGAGCTTGACGCGCTCCGCCAGATCCGCAAGGTAGGCCAATCGTTCGGTGGGATGCCAAGTCAGATGTGCCAGCGTGCGCGCGAAATGCACGGCGTGCTGGCCCGTGCCGCTGCCGATTTCCAGGACTTGCGCGCGATCTGCGAAAGGCACCCGCAACACTTCGAGGATGGGGTCCTTATTGCGTTCGCAGGCGGCGGAGAAGGGGAGCATGGGGAGCATGGGGAGCATCCTAAGACTTCCTGAGACCGAGCGCGACCCGCTCGAACTCATCGACGCCTTGGGCCAGGGCTTTCCGGTAAGGGCACTCCCTTATTTTAAGCGCGCGGCGCGCCTATCGGACAAGGAATTTGCCCGTCTCTTGGGTTTGGGCGGACGCACCTTCGCGCGGCTGAAAACCGCCAGGGCCGGCCGATTGTCCGCTGAGGTCTCGGACCGGCTATATGCGGTGGCGTCGATTTATGCCCTTTCCGAAGAGGTACCAACTGTTAAAGTGTCGCCCCCGGTTGGCTGGGTTCCCAAGGAGATTCTCGATGACGATTTCAATGTACGATTTCTCGATTCCTGTGTTGACCCGCGGATTGACGAATATGTCCGCCGTTCTCGACAAGGCAGCGGTACACGCGGAGGCGAAGAAATTCGATTCCGCCGTGCTCACGCAGGCACGCCTTTTCCCTGACATGCATCCGCTGTTGCGTCAAGTGCAGATTGCCTGCGATACCGCCAAAGGGGCGGGTGCGCGCTTGGCGGGGATCGACGTTCCCAAGCACGAAGACACTGAGGCGACCTTTGCTGACCTCAAGACACGAATCGCCAAGACGGTTGACTTTCTGAAGACGGTGACCGCGGCGCAGGTGAAGGACGCGGAGAGCCGCAACATCGAAATCAAGTTTACGAGCGGCAGCTGGAAATTCACGGGGCTCGCCTACCTGACCGACTTTGTGCTGCCGAACTTCTATTTTCACGAAGCCATGGTGTACGCGCTGCTGCGTAAGAGCGGCGTGGAAATCGGCAAAGGCGATTTTCTGGGGGAGCTTCAGTAGCGCAAACGCAGGCCCTTGCGCCCTGGGCCCGGCCGGATTATGCCGGCAGCAGTTCACGCTGTTGTCGGCACGGGCGAGGGCGCCGCGCTAGGTGAGCGACTCCACCAGCTGCTCCATGCGCACGAATAATTTCTCTTCGGTGCGCGCGTCGTGCGTGAAGCGCAGTTTCAAGGGACCATCGAGACGATATTCCTTCGGTTTTCCCTGAATCAATTTGAGCACGCGCTTCGGGTCGATCTTGTTTGCTTCCTCGAATATGAAATAACCGCTGCTTGCGCCGGCGTCGATCTTGCGGATGCCGAGTTCCGCGGCACGCAGTTTGAGCCGGGTTGCGCGAAACAGCGATTGCGCATACTCGGGCATGGGTCCGAAGCGGTCGATCATCTCGACTTTCAATTCGTCGAGCTCTTCGCGCGATTCGGCGCTGGCAATGCGCTTGTACAGCACAAGCCGCAAATGCACGTCGGGGACGTAGTCCTCGGGGATGAGCACCGGCACATGCAACTCCACTTCGGGTCCTGCGTCGATCGGCCGTTCGAGATCGGCCTGCTTGCCGGCCTTCAGCGCCGCCACCGCGCGTTCGAGCAATTCCATATACAAGTTGTAGCCGATTTCTTCTATCTGGCCGCTTTGTTCATCGCCCAATAGCTCGCCGGCGCCGCGAATTTCCAGATCGTGGGTGGCCAGGGTGAAGCCTGCACCAAGTTCTTCCAGTGATTCCAGCGCCTCCAGACGCTTCACGGCATCGGCTGTCATGGCCTTGCGGGGCGGAGTGATCAGATAGGCATAGGCGCGATGATGCGAGCGTCCGACACGGCCACGCAGCTGGTGCAATTGAGCGAGCCCAAACCGGTCGGCG
>JANXZQ010000303.1 GCA_025355445.1 Gammaproteobacteria bacterium | reverse complement strand
CACCGATGTCGATACCGATCTGCAGCCCGGCGGCCTGGAAGCCGATCTGATCGTCGATCGCGACTCCGCGTCGCGCCTCGGGCTGACGGAAATTCAAATCGACAACGCGCTTGGCGATGCGTTCGCGCAGGCACAGGTGTCGAATATTTACAATCCCTACAGTCCGCAGCAATACCATGTGGTCATGGAGGTGGCGCCGGAATTCTGGCAGAACCCCGAAGTGCTGAAGCAGTTGTACGTGAGCACGTCCGGCGGCGCGGTCAGCGGCACTCAGGCCTCCCAGGCGGTCGCCGGCACGACCTTGCTCAAACCCGCATCGAGCACTTCCTCCTCGAGCGCTGCGATCGCGGCGGACGCGGCGCGTAATTTAGCCGCCAACTCCCTGGCGAATGCCGGCCGCGGCAATACCTCCACCGGATCAGCGGTCAGCGTAGTGCAGGAAACGATGGTGCCATTCTCCGCGTTCAGTCATTTCAGCACCGGCACGACGCCGGTCAGCGTCAATCACACGGGCACGTCCGTATCGACGGCCATCGCCTTCAATCTCGCGGATGGCGTGTCGCTGGGCACTGCGCTCGCGGCAATTCGCCAGAAAATGAACGAAATTCATGTGCCGATCAGCATCATCGGCGGAACCTATGGAACTGCCCGCATTTTCCAACAGACCACCGGTGCCGGCGGACTATTGGTGTTCGTGGCTGCACTGGCGGCGATCTACGTGGTCCTGGGCGTGCTGTATGAAAGCTACAGTCAGCCGTTGACCATCCTCTCCACCCTACCCTCCGCCGGAGTGGGCGCGCTGCTTGCGCTGTTGGGAACCGGCACCGAATTCAGTCTCATCGCATTCCTGGGAATTTTGCTCTTGATCGGCATCGTCAAGAAAAACGCCATCATGATGGTGGATTTCGCTCTCGAGGCGGAGCGTAATCTGGGAATGGATCCGCGCGCGGCCATCGCTCATGCCTGCAGCTTGCGCTTCCGGCCCATCATGATGACTACCTGCGCAGCCATCGCCGGCGCTCTGCCGCTTGCCATTGCCTCCGGCGACGGCACGGAGATGCGCCGGCCCCTAGGCATAGCCATCGTCGGCGGCCTGATTGTCAGCCAGTTGCTCACGGTCTATACCACGCCGGTGGTCTATCTCTATGTGCACCGCTACTGGAAACATTTGAAGCAAGGCAAGTACGGCGCGCCTTCGTCGCGCGCGTCCGCCCCGAACCTGGGCGGCCCGAACCTGAGCGGCCCTACCCCGGGCGGCCGTGCCTTGGGCGGTCCGGAATTGGGGCCCGCGAGGGCCGGCGCATGAGTAGCCTTGCGTGCGGCACAAGGCTCGGGCTCGTCGCCCCCTGGCTCGCCCTACTGGCGGCGTGTGCCGTCGGCCCCGATTACCACCGTCCCAAAATCGATGCCGCGCCGAGCTACAAGGAAGCGGGCGATTGGAAGCCGAGCGAGCCCAACGACGCGCTCAGTAAAGGGCCCTGGTGGGAAATATACGGCGATGACGCGTTGAATCAGCTCGAGGTTAAAGTCGACATCTCCAATGAAAACGTCAAGGCCGCCGCGGCCGCCTTCGATCAGGCGCGGGCACTGGTGGCGCAGGCTCGAGCAGGCTTCTGGCCCACGGTCGGCGCGCACGCCGGCATGCAGCGCGGCGGCACTCCGGTAGGCACCGTCAACGCCGCAGGGCAGCCGGTGGTCGCAGCCTCCTCGCGAACTCAAAACACCTTCAGCGCGGGAGTTTCGGGAAATTGGGCTCTTGATATCTGGGGTCAGATTCGCCGCTCCACCGAGAGTAATCGGGCGTCGGCGCAAGCCAGCGCGGCGGCGCTCGCAGCAGCGCGATTATCCGCGCAGTCTGAGCTCGCCACCGATTATTTCGAATTGCGCGCCCAGGACCAGCTGCAAAAGCTGTTGGACGACACCGTGGTGGCGGAGCAGCAGTCTCTGGCGATCACCGAGAGCCGCTACCGTTTCGGCGTAGCGGCAAGAGCCGATGTGGTGAGCGCACAAACCCAGCTCCTGTCGAGCCAAGCGCAGCAGGTCAACGCAAAAAATCAGCGCGGCGTGCTCGAGCATGCCATCGCCGTGCTCATCGGTCAGCAGCCGGCGTCCTTTACCTTAACCCCCTCCGCGATGCGCACCGATGTGCCCACGGTACCAGCGGGAATTCCGTCCACGTTGCTCGAGCGGCGTCCGGATGTGGCCGAGGCGGAGCGCAGGGTCGCAGCGGCCAACGCCCAGATCGGCGTGGCCAAGGCCGCTTACTTTCCAAGCCTGACTCTGTCGGGATCAGATGATTACACCAACCGCACTTGGTCGCACCTGTTCACCCTGCCGAATCGAGTTTGGTCGATTGGACCGGAGCTCGCAGAGTCTTTGATCGACGGCGGATTGCGCCGGGCGCAGGTGGCCGGAGCGCGGGCAGCCTACGAAGTCAGCGTCGATAATTATCGGCAAACGGTGCTGACGGGATTTCAGCAGGTCGAAGACGACATCGTCACGCTGCGCGTGCTGGAACAACAGGCGGTGATCGAAGACGCCGCAGTGGCGGCCGCGAGAGAATCTGAAAAGCTCACGCTCAACCAATACAAGGCGGGAACCGTACCGTACAGCAGCGTGATTCTCGCGCAGACCACGCGCCTGAGCGCGGAACAGACTGCCCTTGCCGTTTTGTCGAGCCGTTTGCAGAGCAGCGTGGCACTGATCGAAGCGGTGGGCGGCGGCTGGAGCGCGTCGCAGTTGCCGCTGCCGTAGCGTAGCGTCGCTTCGCTTCGCGTGCGCCGAATCCTGCGGCCGTGGGAGAGGCCTTGAGGTTTCGAGGGCATTAAGGCTCGCCGCCGCCAATTTCAGCACGCCGCTGCCTGACATAGGCGTCGAGCGCTTCGCGAATGGCGGGGTCCATTGCCGGCTCTTCGTATTCCTTGAGCGCCTGCTGCCAAATGCCGGTGGCGCGCTGCGTCGCGTCCCTGCCGCCTCCCAGCTGCCAGTTCTCGTAGTTCTGCCAGTTGGATACCAGCGGCCGGTAGAACGCGTGCTCGTATCTTTCCATGGTATGGGGTTCGCCGAAGAAATGGCCGCCCGTGGCCACACCCCTGATGGCATCAAAGCCGAGTTCCTGCTCATTGACGACGATGGGCTTCAAGAACTCGATCATCATCTGCAGCATTTCGACGTCGAGCACCAGCTTTTCGAAGGACGCCGTCAGCCCACCTTCCTGCCAGCCGGCGGCGTGATACACGAGATTGCCGTGCCCCAGGATTGCGCCCCATAACGACATTTCGGTTTCGTACGCGCCTTGGGCGTCCGCTGCATTGGACGCGCTCGCATTCGACGTGCGGTAGGGCAGACGATAGCGGCGGGCCAGTTGGCCGCCCGCGATATTGGCCTTCGCATTTTCAGGCGTGCCAAAGGCGGGCGCTCCTGAGCGCATGTCTACGTTTGACGTGAATGCGCCGTACATCACGGGGCATCCGGGTCGTACCATTTGCGCGAACACGACGCCGAACAAGGCCTCCGCATTCTGTTGGGCAAGCGCTGCCGCCAACGACACCGGCGCCATGGCACCCATCAGCGTGAAGGGCGTGATGACCACAGCCTGGCCATACTCGGCCATCGCAATCAGGCCGTCGCTCATGGCTTCATCATAGCGGCGCGGACTATTCACCGAAATGATGGTGATGACGCCCGGGCTTTCGGCGAATTGCTCGAGATCGAGGCCGCGCGCAATCGCCATCATCCGAATGCCATCGAGCGCGCGGCCGGCGCCGATCGCGGAACAGTGATAAACCTGATCCGAATACAGGAGATTCGCCCGATAGGTATCCAGATGACGTGAATTCGCCGGCATCTCGATGGGGGCGCATACCTGATTGCCGATGAGATGGATGCAATTGAAGTACTGCGCGAGCCGGATGAAGTCGCAGTAGTCGGGGTAGTTGCCGGCGCGGCGGCCTCGCTCGCAATCGTGGACATTGGGCGGCCCTGCGACCAGTCCGAAATTGACGTGGTTGCCGCCCATGATGACGCGCTTGCCGGGGTTGCGTGGCGTGAGGGTAAACGATGCAGGCGCGCTTCGCAGCGCGTTATCGACGAGGCCGCGATCGAGGCGCACGACTCGCGTCGCCGTATTGACATCCGCGCCTCCTGCCTGGAGCACCGCAAGCGCGCGGGACGACATCACTTCGATCCCCAGCTCCTCGAGAATCCGCAGCGACGTCAGGTGAATGGCCTCGACCTGATCCGCCGACAGCACCTCCATGGGCAGGTAGGGGTTGGTAACCTCGCTCCAAGGCAATTGCGGAACATGAGTTCCTTCGAGGCGTCTGCCGCGGCCCCCCTGACGTCGTCGAGTCGGATCCATCGCCCTATTATGACCGACTGCGCCCTGAAGCGGCTCGAAAGGTCCCGCCTAGTGATGATCCCCATGGTTGTCGTCGCGATGATCGCCGCGATTGTCGTCGTGATGATCCCCGTGGTTGTCATCCCGCTGATCGCGATGTTCGTAGCTCTCACGATGCGAACGGTAGTGCGGAACGTACCGCGTGCGGTACCAATCGTCCCTCACGAACAACACGGGCTGACCGCATGCATTGTACTCGCCGCAGTGTCTGCGCCAATTTTTCTCGTAGCCCGGCCGTACGTGCAGGTACACCGGATCACGGCCGCCGACTTCCCCCTCGACGACAACCGGTCTGCGATAGACCAATCGCGGCGGCGGCGCGTCGCCCAAGTCGATGCGCCCATAGAAATTCGGCTCTCCAACATTGACCGACAATCCGATCTGGGCCGATGCCGGTGCGGCCAGGGCGAATGCCGCGGCGGCCAGCGCTGCGGCGAATACTAAGTGATTCATGAGCTGCTTCTTGTGGTGACTGTGCGGGCCACAATCTTGCGCGCCATGGCTGACGCCATCTGTACGTCGGCGCACGTACACCGCGGACATTTGGCGAACCGCGTCACACTCGCGAGCGGCTCGTCAGCCGGCGCGGTCAGTCAGGTTCGACGAGATCGTCCAACGCGAGAGGTGCATGCCGCCGCAAAAGCGCAATCTGCACTTCCCATTGCTCCTTAGCGGGGAATTCTTCGAGATATTGCACCTGATCCGCGGCATAAGTCGCAATCGGCAAGCCATCGCGATATATCAGCCGATTGCCGACAAGCGATGCGAGCCGTGCACCAGGGGTGATGATGCCGATCAGATTCAACGGATCGGCAGCCGACAGCGATACGAATTGCCCGGTGTGCGGCTTGCGGCGCACGTCGCGCAGCAGGCCGACGGCCTCAGGAGTCGCATATTGTTCGCCTGAGAAACCGGCCACGAACCGTCCGCCGCGAATCTCGCCTCGGGCCTCCAGTCGGCGGCAACACATCAACACGTCGCGCCACGGCGGCAGCCAATTCGCCTCGCGGGCAAGCAACTTCCAGAAAATTACGCCCCAACGGCGCAGCAGCGTGCGCACCACCTGTTCGACTGCCTCGTCACGGCGAATCGAAGTTGCCGCCGCCGGTCGCCGCACCAGCGCCCAGCGCCCGGCGTCCGCCATGCCGAACAACGCCAAGCGACGTTTGCGGCGAGCGCCGTAGGAAGTCGACATTCTGGAATGCGCACCGCGGCGGCCGCTCGGCAGCAGCAGCACGCGCAGGCCGGCGAAGCTGTCTGAATTCACCATACCGAGCGCCACCAACTCGGCCAACGCATCTTCCACTTCGACCGGTAGCATGCCGGCGTGCTCCGCGATCTCGTCGAAGAACGAAGCACCGTGCTCGCGCAGGAAATCCGCCACCACCTGGCCTCGGGACGTTAAATGGGCCGGATCAGATTGATCAGTCAGCGCCGCCCACAGCGGCACATTCCGCCTCGATAACAAAGTAATGGGGGTGGAACGTACCGGCGAAGCGCCGTGTGCCGCGGCCTGCGGTGCGATGCGCGCGGCGAGCCGCGCCCAGATGACGCGCCCGGCTCGGCAATGTTCGTCCAGCCATTGCGGCTCGTACTCGGCCATGCGCGACGGGAGAATCTCGTTCTCCCAAGCGGCGGCTGGGGCCTCGAATCCTTCGAGTTGCGTCAGCACCGCCGCCAGCGCATCGGATCCTTTCATCCGGGCCTCCGGCAACACCCGCTGCCATTCGCATAGGAAGCGAATGAACTCCCGGGCCTGCACGGGTTCGATTTCTGCGCGCAGGCGCTTGACGGTGTAGCGATGAATGCGCGCCAGCAGGCGGCGTTCGCACCACTCGTCGGTTGCGGTATCGGTGAAATGGCCGCGCATGGCAAATCCTTCAGCCTCGAGCGCCGCGCACGCGATGTTGATCCTGGATGCGGGCACGCCCAGCGAATCGGCGATGGCCGACACGGTTACCGGACCCAAGCCCTCGAGGCGTCCGCGAACGATCTCCACCATGGATTCATCCGAAACCGGCGGATCGAACAACGCATGCCGTTCGGTCGCCACCCACAAGACACCCTGCTCCGATGCCAGTTGCGACACGCGTCCCTGCCCGGTGAGTTCGCTCAGCAACGGCGGCCACGCCGCGTTGCGCCGCAGTTCTTCGTCGGTCAGGAAAGTCAACCACAGCAAGGCATCGTGCAACTCGTCGGGGCTCGTCGCGTCCGGCCAGGCCTCTGCTCGCACTCGCGCTATGGCTTCCGGGTCGAGCTTGCCAAGATCGGCGGCGGACTCGGGATCGAGCCAGCGGCGGCTCATCACGGCCTGCGTGCGCCGCTCCTCGAGCGGCGCATCGTCGAGGTAGGCGTAAGGGCGGGCATTCAGCGCCTCGAGCGCCAGCGGCGACGGTTCGGTGAGGTCGCATGCGATCACGTGGATGGCGCCGCTTTCGAGTCCTCGCAGTACGCTTTCGAAGCGATCGATGTCCATCGCATCTTCCAAGCAGTCGCGAATCGTCTGCCGCACCAAAGGATGATCGGGTATCTCGATTTCGCCGGGCAGATTCTCGGCACAGGCCACCTGGTCCGGGAATACGGACGCCAACAGGTCCTCCGCGTTCATGCGCGCAATTTGCGGCGGAATCTTCTTGCCGCCGCGAAAGCGCGGCAAAGCCAGCGAAATGCCGGCATCCCAGCGCCAGCGGACCTCGAACATCGGCGCGGCGCACAGTGCCTGAACGAGCACCGGACGCACCATATTGGAATTCAAATAGCGCGCAGCCTCCTTGAGTTCGAAACTATGGGCGTGAGTCAGTGACAGCACGATGTGATCCTCGGTGGCGGCGGCCTGTATTTCAAAATTGAAGGTGCGGCAAAATAGCTTGCGCAAGGCCAAACCCCAAGCGCGGTTCACGCGGCTGCCGAAGGGCGAATGAATGACCAGCTGCATGCCGCCGGACTCGTCGAAGAATCGCTCGAATATCACAGTGTCGAAAGTCGGCAGGCAACCCAAGGCCGCACGTCCGGCGCCCAGGTATTGAACAAGTTGCAAGGCCGCCGTCTCATCGATTCCCACGGTCTCGATCAGCCAAGTCATGGCCGCGCCCGTGGCACTCGGCCCTGATTGCGCGCCGTTTAGACGTTGCTCGATTTCCTCTTTAAACCTCGAAACAGCGGCGGACAGCTCCTCGGTGCGGCCCGGCGCTTCGCCCAGCCAGAACGGGATGGACGGCGGCTGCCCGTGCGCATCCTCGACCCGGACCGTGCCGCGCTCGACCCGCAAGATTCGGTAAGAGGTATTTCCCAATTGGAATACATCGCCCTGCAGGCTCTCGACCGCAAAGTCTTCGTTGACGGTGCCGACCAGATGACCCTCCGGCTCCAGCATGACTTTGTAGTCGGCGTTGTCGGGGATGGCGCCGCCGGAGGTGATCGCCGTCAGCCGCGCGCCCTTGCGCGGACGCAGCATCTTGTTGACCGAGTCGTGATGCAGCAGCGCAGCGCGGCGCCCGCGCCGGGTGCTGAACCCTTCGCACAGCATCTGCACGCACTCGTCGAATTCCTTGCGCTTCAGGTCGCGGTAGGGATACGCGCGGCGCATGAGCTCGAGCAGCTCGTCCTCGCCCCACTCGCGCGCCGCCACTTCAGCGGTAATCTGCTGCGCCAGGACATCGAGGGCGGTCGTCGGAATGCTCAGGCGATCCAGTTCGCCGCGCCGAACCGCATCGAGCAGCGCCGCACATTCCACCAGCTCATCGCGCGACAGCGGAAACAACCGGCCCTTGGAAATGCCGCCCACGGAGTGCCCGGCGCGGCCGACGCGCTGCAGAAAGGCGTTGATGGAGCGCGTCGAACCGATCTGGCAGACAAGGTCCACGTCGCCGATATCGATGCCGAGTTCCAGCGAGGCGGTTGCCACCAGCACTTTTAGTTCGCCGCGCTTCAGCCGCTGCTCCGCGTTGAGGCGCCGTTCCTTGGACAGGCTGCCGTGGTGCGCGGCGATATTCTCCTCGCCCAACCGCTCAGAGAGATGGCGCGCCACGCGCTCAGTCAGCCGGCGAGTGTTCACGAACACCAAGGTGGTGCGGTGCTCGCGCACCAGCGCCGCGAGCCGATCGTACACCTGAGTCCACACCTCGCCCGACATCACCGCCTCAAGCGGCGCCGGCGGCAATTCCAAGGCCAGATCGCGGCTGCGCGCGTGGCCGCTGTCGACGATGGTGCAGCCGCCGGCACCGCCGCCGATCAGAAACCGCGCCACCTCTTCGATGGGCTTCTGTGTCGCCGACAATCCCACGCGCGTCAACCCCGGGCCCGTGAGCGCCTGCAAGCGCTCCAGAGACAAAGCCAGATGGCCGCCGCGTTTGTTGCCCGCAATGGCATGAATCTCATCGACGATGACGGTTCGGCAGGTGCCGAGCATGTCGCGGCCCGACTGCGACCCCAGCAAGATGTATAGCGATTCGGGAGTGGTCACGACGATGTGCGGCGCCCTGCGCCGCATGCCCGCTCGGTCGGACTGCGAGGTATCGCCGGTGCGCACCATGGCCCGGATCGCCACGTCCGGCAGCCCCAGCGCCGCGAGCTCTTCACGAATACCTTCGAGCGGCGCGTCGAGATTGCGTTGAATGTCGTTGGACAGCGCCTTCAGCGGCGATACATAGACGATACGAGTCTCATCGGGCAGCGGGCCTTGCAATCCCTCCTTGACGAGCTGGTCGATGGCGGCGAGAAAGGCCGCAAAGGTCTTGCCGGATCCCGTCGGAGCGGCCACAAGCACATGTCGCCCCGCCATGAGTGCCGGCCAAGCGCGCTCCTGCGCGGGAGTCGGCGCATCGAAAGTCCGCGAAAACCACGCGGCAACGGCGGGATGGAACGAGTCTAGGGCGTTCATGGGACAGCTAGAGGCAGGATGGGCTAAATTATAGTCCTCCGCGGCGTAACCCGCCATGCGTCCCCAAGCATCGCATGGGCGCTAGTCGAGCCCGGCGCCGCCGCCGGGCCAACATTCCACATTCCCCTCGACCTCTACTTCGCCTCGGCCAGCTTCTTCAAGTTGTCCAAGCCGCCCTGATACACGCCGTTGATCGCGTCCACGGCCGCCTTGTCGCTTTCATTGTCGCCGGGATTGTCTGCGACGTTCTTGCGCTTGAAGTGGCCGGTCCAGCTGACCTTGGACTTGCCCTTACCGGCGGACTTGACCGTCAAGGTGGATGTGTAATGGCTCACGGGGATCACGCCTTCCAGGATGGTGTACTTGTACATGCGGCCCTTCGAGTCGTAGGCGAGCAGCTTTTCCTTGATGGTGCCGCCGCCTTTCAGCGTCAGCAGGCGCACCGCTCCCACGACATTGTTCTTGCCTTCGACAATCTCGTCGGTGGCGAGCGCCGGATGCCAGGTGTTCAGGCCGTCGAAGTTCTTCGCCAGGTCCCACACCTTGGCCGCCGGCGCATCGATGGTGATGGTCTTGGTGGTGGTGAGCGCCGGAGCAGCTGCCCAGGTGTAGGCGCAGGCCAGCAGGGCAGCGCCGAATGCAACTGTCGATTTCACTTTCATTGCTTGTTCCTCGTAAAAAAAATAATGTCCATATCAACTCCCATCGATCGAAGGCCGCAGCCAGCGCGCCGCCAGCGGCGGAATGAGCAACAGGCTGACCAGCGTAGAAGACACTAAGCCGCCGAGAATTACCACTGCCATCGGACCCTCGATTTCGTGCCCGGGTTGATGCAGCTGCAATGCCACCGGCAGGAGCGCCAATCCCGTGAGCAGCGCCGTGAGCAGCACCGGTGTCAGCCGTTCCTCGGCGCCGCGCGACGCCGTGGCAAGGTTCCAAGGCTGGGCCTCGACGTGCACCAGATGGTCATAGTGAGACACCAGCAGAATGGTATTTCGCGCCGCCATCCCGAACAGCGCGACGAAGCCCACCATCGCCCCCAGGGTCAGCGTACCCCCGGTCAGGGCAACGGCGGCGACGCCACCGATCAGCGTGCTCGGCAGGGACAGGAGCACCAGCAGCACATGCCGTGCATGTCCGAACGCCAAGGCCAACAACAGCACGATGAGCACGAGTGCGGCCGCTGAGTGCAGCAGCAATTCATTCCTGGCGGCGGCCTGCGCCTCGGCCGCTCCGCCGTAGCGCAAAAATACTCCCGGTGGCAGCTGCACTTTCGCCGCGACGGCCATACGTGCCGCAAGCGCGTAGCCGGCCTGATCCGAGCCCTTCGGCGACGCCACCACGATCTGGCGCCGCAGGCCGTCCTGGTGATCGATCAGGCTGCGCGCCAGGACCGTGCGGATCCTGGCCACGGTGGCCAGCGGCGTCATGGCGCCATCGGGCCCGCGCAGCAGCAGCCCGCCCACGGCCTCCGGATCGGCAGCGGCGCGCGCAACGCGCACCACCACCGGCACGCTGCGATCCGCCTGATTCAGCTCGGCTGCGACGCTTCCATGATAGGCGGCGTTGATGGTCTGCAGCACGTCCGCAGCCTGCAGCCCATAGATGGCCATCTGTTCCGGCAACAATTCCACGTGCAGTTCTACCTCGCGCGGCGGGACAATCAGGCGAACGCTGCCGCTGTCGGGCAGATGCTGCAGCACTTCGACGATCTGCGCTCCGACGCGATCGTCGGCATCGAGATCCGGGCCGATCACGCCGATCGAAAACGGCGCGGACTCGCCGGACAGGGTTTCGCCGATGCGCTCGGCGAGCACGGAGTAGATTTCCACGAGTTGATTCGGAAAATCATCGAACACGTCGCGGATCGCCGCATCGATCTCGCTCGCGCTGTGGCCTTGTCGTGGATCGATTTGCACTTCGAACTCGCTCTTGTTCGGCGCGTCGGGATCCTGACCGTTCTCGGCGCGGCCGATCTGCTCCGCCACGCTCTTGACGCCCGGAATTGCGATCAGTCCCGTGGATATCAGCTCTCCGATGCGGGTCGTTTCAGCCAGCGAAACTCCTGGGCGCAGCGAGGCGTGTGCGATCAGATAGTTCTCGCGGAAATCGGGCAGCAGGCGAGCACCCAACAACGGCAAAAAAATAATTCCGGCGGCGCCGCTCGCGAGAACGATGGCGACGAGCGCGCGCGGCCGCTTGCTCAGCCATTCAATCGCGCCCAGTTGCCCGCGTTTCAAGCGCTGCAGAAAGGCCGCCTCGGACTTCGGAATATGCCGCGCCATCACCAGCGCGCACAGTGCCGGCGTGGCGCTCATCGCGACCAGCAAGGACAGCCCTACGGCGAGCAGGAAGGCGATCGACAGCGGCCGAAAGAACGCGCCTTGCAGTCCGGACATCATCAATATGGGCAGGAATGCCACCGCCACCGCGGCGGTTGCATAAAACACCGGCCGCCGCACCTCCAGCGAGGCGCCCATGAACAGCGCGCCGATGGCCACATCCGGCGCGGCGTTGCGGCGCCGGCGCAGAATATTCTCGACATCGATGACGGCGTCGTCGACCACCACGCCGAGCGCGACCACCAGACCGCCCAGCGTCATGGTATTGAGGGACAGGCCCCAGGCTTCCAAAATCCATACCGTCGTCAGCAAGGCGAGCGGGATGGCGCTGAAGGAGACCAATGCGCCGCGCCAGTCGCGCAGCGTGATCAGCAGCAGCGCGACCACGAGAACTGCGCCAATGCCTAAGGAATTTCGCAGTTTCTCGATGGCGCTTTCGATGAAGCTCGCCGGGCGCAGCAGCGCAGGGTGGTAAGTGACACCCTGCTTGGCCAGAGCCGGTGCCATGGCATCGAGCCTCTGTTCCAGCGCCCGTGTGACTTCCAGCGTATTGGCGCCGAATTGGGTTGAGGTCTCGATGAGTATGCCCGGCTTGCCGGCGATCAAGGCTTCGCCGAAGCGCGGCTCCGCGCCTTCGCGCAACGTCGCAACATCGGCGAAGCGCACCGGCAACCCTTCGCGCGTGCCCACCACCGCCTGTGCCAGAGCCTCGAGTGTGGCGCCCGGGGCCTGTGCCTGGATCACGATACGCTGAGTGGCGGTTTCGAAATATCCGCCGCCGATCAGGCCGGTGGCGCGCTTGGCGGCGGCCAGGACATCATCGAGGTCAAGTCCGGCGGCGGCCAGTTTCGCCGTATCAACCTCGATCTGCCGCTCGCGAACCTCGCCGCCGAAAACTTGCGCCTGCGCAACGCCCGGCACCGCGAGAATCTGCGGCTTGACCGTCCATTGCACCACGTCACGCAATTCCACCGGCGAGAGACGTTCGCTGGTATAGCCAAAATGCACCAGGTATTCCATCGAGGAACTCAGCGGCGATAGCAGCGGCGCGCCCACGCCCTGCGGCAGCATGCCGACGAATTCGGCCAGTCGCTCGGTGACGACTTGGCGCTGCCGATACGGATCACCGCCGCGATCGAACACGACTTGAATCGCCGAGAGCCCTTGGCTCGACGTCGAGCGCACCGTCTTCACGTTCTCAGTGCCGGCCAGCAATCCCTCCAACGGCCGGGTGACCAGCGCTTCCACCTGAGTCGCATCCAAGCCGGGTGCCTCAGTCTGCACCAGCACATGCGGCGGCGCGAAATCCGGGAATACATCGAAGCGCGCCCTGAGCAGGGCAGCCAAACCCAGCGCCGCGATCAAGCAGGTGAGTGCGGTAATAATGCGCGGGTTGCGCAGAGAGGCGCGAACGATGGCGGCAAGCATTCTTAAGCAGCCTACCTAATCGTCGTCATCATGCTGCGGGGCGCCCATGCCCTGCAGCGACCACAGAACGCCGGCCCCGTGCACGACGATGCTGTCATCGCCATCGAGGCCATCGACCACCCAGCCGTCCCCCAGAGCGAGCAATAGACGCACTTTGACCGGGGAGTAGCGCGTATTTTCGGCCTCGGTCTTCTTCGCCAATTGTTTGTAGACGTAGGCGCCGTTCTCGTCGTAGAGCAAGGCGTCGCGAGGCAGCAGCATTCCGGAGCGCTCGGCGGTCAGCAGCGCTACCGGTATGCGCGCGCCGGGACCCAAACCCGAGGGCGCATTGGGCACTTCGATAAGCAGGGCCGCGCTCTGTAATTCGGTGGTTTGCCGGAGTGCCCCAAGCACATGTCCGGGAACCTCAATCCCGTCCACATCCAATAGTGCTTTACCCTGATAGGCGCCCAACGTGTGCCGGCCGGGTAAATCCGCGCGCAACAGCAAAGTGCGGCCACTCGCCGAGGCCTCGATTACTCTCTGACGAGCGGCGCTCGGCAGCGCGGCCAGAGGACCCCAGTGCAGTGCGAAGCGCGCGGCGGCGATCTGCGCCTGGGCCTGCGCCTTTGCCTGCTCCGCCTGGGCCGCTTCGAACATTTTGACTGAAGCTCCGGCGCCGCCCTCGTGCAAGGCATGTAATCGCGCAAGCTCCGCCGCTACCGCATGTTCAGCGGCATCCGCAGCGGTGGCATCGCCCAGGTCGGAGATCAGGGCGGTCGCATCCAGCACCACGCCCAGCGCGTCGACGCGTTCCGGCGCTTTCGCGGCGAGCGGATGCGCTACGCGGATGCCGACAGCGCGTTGCTGTTCGCCGTTAAGGCTCGGCTGTGCGGATTGCCGGCCCGCAGCAGGCGCCTTGTCATCATCGTCGCCGTCCGCGAGCACGAACGTGCCAAGCAGCACGCAGCAGGCGGCCGGCAGCAGGCGCATGCACAAGGCCTTCACAAACCGGCTCCGGAAACCAGCGACGACATCGATTGCGCAAGCGCAAGCTCCGGACCTGACAAGGGCGCGTGCAGCACGTCCTCGAGGTTGTTGCGCGAGGTCTGCAGTTGGGCGCGCATCTCGAGCACCTCGAGTTCGGCGCGCATGCCGAGAATTTGCACGCCGACCTGATCCTGAATGTCGGCTGCTCCGAGGCGCAAGGACAGATCCGCGGTTTGCTTCTGGCGCCGCGCCGCGTCCAACTGCCGCTCGGCCGCATCGGCGCTTGCGCGGGCAATGTGCTCGGCACGCTCCGCCGCCACGATCTCGCTGTAGATGCTCACTTGCAGCGCAAGCATGTGCTGCGCGGCCAGCTCGCGCCCGGCCCGCGCCTCCGCGATCTCGCCGCGGTTGCGATTGAGCGGCAACGCGAAACCCACGTCGAAGGGGAACCTGGCGATGCCATGATCCCAGTAGTAGCCCGGCGACAGCACGAACTGCGGATATTGGCGGGCGACTGACGCCTGCAATTTCGCTTCTGCGGCTGCGTACTCGCCGATCGCCTGCGCAAGATCGGCGCGCGACAACAGCGCCTGCTCGCGTGCTTGGCGCAGCGTACCCTCCTCCACCGGCGGCGGCTCGCCCCACTCCGGCCAGGTGATCATGACGCCATCCAGCGCCTGCGGCGGCAGGCCGAGCGCCCTGGCTGCGGCGACTTGCGCAGCGTCCGCGGCCGCGCGCAGTACCGCCTGTTGTTGCTCAACTTGAATGCGCGCCTGCTCATTGATCAGGAGTTCGACGGGCGCGTCCTCACCCGCCGCGACTCTTTGGCGCTCGAGGGCGAGCAGCCTGTCCTGCGCGGCAGCGAGCTTAAGCAGCAGATCCAGGCGCCGGCGTGCGCTCTCCCAATCGGACAGCGCAGCGGCGAGCGCGCTGCGTACTGCCCAGGCCCGGTCCATCAGCTGCAAACGCGCGTTGCCGGTGTCGAGACCGGCGATTTCGCGGTCCAGGCGGCGGCGTTCAGGCGAGCGCAACAGCCAATTCAAGCTCACGCCGTACAGCCAGGGATGGGGGTCATGCCGCGCGTATTCCGATTGCAGCGTCAGTTCGGGATTGCGAACCTGCGCCGCGCCGATCTCCCGTGATAGCGCCGCCGCAACCTCCGACCTCGCCACCGCCAATTGCGGATTCCGCGTCAACGCCACCGCCAGTAATTGCGCGCGATCCCACTCGCGTGGCGGCCACTGCCGCGGCAGCCAAGCCGCCGTCGACTGCGGCCGGAGGCGCGCGAGTTCCTCATGCGTGGCCGCGTCGGTGAGCCGGCGTGCAGCGAATTCATCGGCGCTGTGCGCAGGCGCCAGCGGCGCCGCCTGGTAGTGGGCGCAGCCGGCGGATATCGCGAGCATGGAGGCGAGAGCCGCGCGGCAATACACGTATGCAAGCGGCGCAGCGGGTTTTTTTCTCGAAAGAACCAAGAATCATTCCCCTTTTTAGGAGGATATTCGCCCGATTGCCCATAGAAAACCAGTGTTTCAGAACTGAAACAGTTGTAATCCCGATGGGTCGTTGGTTGAATGCACAAGATGCTCGATCTACGACCCGCCACTTCTCGTCTGCTGGCGCTGTTGCTCTTGGGAGCGGCGGCCGGCGACTGCCTTGCGCAGGCCACCACCCCAGCAGCCGTTCAAGGCACCGGTATTTGGAAGGCGGTTGTCCCGCCGACTCCGATGCAGGGTGAGTTCGATAGCCTGGACCCGCTCGGCGTGGCGGCAGGCGCGAGAATCAAGGCGGACTGTTCCCTGAATTGGATCAATCCGGACGACGGTAGGCGCTATTGCTTCTCGAGCGGCACCTCGTTGGAATACTTCCTCGACAACCCCCACGCCAGTATCGACCGCGCCCGTCGGGGCTGGCAGAAGCTCATGACGACGCAAAAGTAGCGCGCCCGAATGAGTCCTGCACGATGCGCCGGAACCAGTGGTCCGCGTTGCGCGCTTCCTGCGCGGCGGTCGCGGGCGCCGCATCCTCGCTGCCCCGCACTTGCTGGATTAGCCCCTCTGCCACGCGGAATCGGCCGTGGATGGACAGCCCCTTGCGCGGTTCGAGCAAGCTATAACACACGCTGTCGTAATACGGCGCCGGCACTTCGCTCCCTTCCAGCAACGCGACGATGGCCCGTGCGCACTGCTTGGCCTGCGCGCTCGCGGCCGAGGCGGACTTCGGCATGGGATCCGCAATGCAGGCGTCACCGATCACGTGCACGCCGTCGACAGACGAGGATTCAAAGGTTTGCGGCTTGATCGGACACCACCCATGATCGGAGGCCAAACCGGTCTGCACCGCGAGAACGCCTGGCGCCTGCGGCGGAATGATGTTCGCCACGTCGATCCGATGCGCGGCATGCGCGGTGTACAAGGTCATTGCCGCGGGCGCGACCCGCACCACGGCTCCGTCCTCGGTGACCGGAATCCACTCGATCATTCCCGGGTACAGGACATGCCACGCATCGGTGAAAGTATCCTGCTTGGGAAAATGATTGTTGGCGTCGAATATGAGCACCTTGGCGCGCGGTTTGTTCACCCGCAAAAAGCCTGCGATCAGACTGGCGCGTTCGAATGGACCGGGCGGACAGCGCATGGGTCCCGCGGGCACACTGATCGCCACCACGCCGCCGTCGCGCATCGCTCGCAACTGTGCCGCCAGGATTTGCGTCTGCGGCCCTGCCTGCCATGCATGCGGCATGATGAGGGCAGCGGCCTCGTCATATCCCTCGGGCATTCCCCACCGCAAGCGTATCCCTGGCGCCACGACCAGACGGTCGTAGGCGAGCAGCGCGCCGCCCGCAAGCAGCGCGCGACGCAGCCCCGTGTCGATCGAGCTCACTCGGTCATGCACATAGGTGACTCCGGCGTGCTCCAGCCCGCGGCGCGTCACGGTGATCGACTCGAGATCGCGCAATCCCACCAGCACCGAATTGCTCATGGGGCAGGTCACATAGCGATCGTCGGGATCGACCAGCGTGACGTTCAACGCCGGGTGCAAATGACGCAGCGCCAGTGCGCAGGCGGATCCGGCGAAGCCGCCGCCTACCACGAGCACCTTCGCTTTCAGCGGTGGCCGCGGTTGCCTTGCGTGAACCCGCGCCAATACGCCGGCCGCGGCTGCGGCGACGCCCGCCGAGCGCCGCAAAAAACTCCGGCGGCTCACTCCCATTCCAGTTCCTCGTAGGTGCGCACCACATTGTGGGGATGCACCGAGTCCCACAGCAGCCAACGCGGTTTCTGCGCCGCAGCCACGTGCTGTATCGCATGCTCCAGCGGCCTACCCTCGGAGAGTTCGCCGCGGATGCCGTCTGCCAAGGCTTCCAAATACTCGCGCTCGGGAATGATCGCCGATTTGAAATCGCGCGTGACCGGCCCATGCCCGGGCACCGCCAGTGCGACCTTCATGCGCATGAGTTCATCGAGCATCGACAGCCAACCCTTGAGGCTGCCGTCCAACGCCGGCAGGCGTTCACGAAACAGCAGATCGCCCGTCCACAGCGCGTCGGTTTGTTGGTCGAATACCGTGAGATCGCAGTCGCTGTGCGCGGTCGGCCAGGCGCGCAACTGCAATTGCCGCCCGCCGAGGTCCAGTGTCAGCTCATGCTCCACCACTCGGTCCGGTGCGATGACATCGCCGCCATATTGCGTGACGAAGAGCTCCCGGCTGCGGGCCATCGCCTGGGTGAGCGCCGCATGGCCGACGAAGCTTGGCCTGTCGATTTCGAATGCGGCGTTGCCGAGCACATGGTCGAAGTGCACATGGGTGTTGATCACATAGCAGATCGGCAGCGCCGTATGCTGCATGATCGCGGCGCGCAGTTCGCTGCCGATGCGGATCGATCCGCCGCTGTCGATGACGGCGACGCATTTCTTGCCGACGATGAAGCCGATGTTGGCGATGTCGTCATGCCCCGGCATGTCCAGCGCCAGCTGCCGTCCGGCATGTACGAAAACTCCCGTGTTGGGCTCGCTCAGATTGAAGCAATACGCAACGTTCGCGGCACACACCATGAGGCAGGAAAGCAGCCCGGGGACGATGCGCGGCTCAGCGGCCCCCATTGGCCGTGGTGTAGTGTGCCTGCGTTTGCGAATCTACCGCGTCGACGCTGATGGGCATGGTCAATGGCCGGTCGGAGGCGATTCGCAGCGCGGGATTCTCGGAGATCGATATGCCGGTATCCGCGTCGAGCAGCGCACTGCCGCCGGCGGTTACGCGGATGTGCGATATATAGTGAGCCGGAATGGGATCTCCGGTTAGCGGATCAATTTGAAAGCCCGAGGCGTTGGGATGCCGAATGCCGACCTGCAAAGACTTCGAGTCCGCCGCGAGGCGCACGCGAATTTCGCCCAGCACCCCACCTGCTGCCGCACTGGGCGGCGCCGAACAACCGCCGCTCGCCTTCACCCAGCCGCTGCGCATCTCCAAGCCGCCGTCGGAGGTTTCGGCGATCGCCCGCACCGAGGTGAATCGATCGACGCGCACGCGCATATTGATTTCCGTCACCGGGGTGCTGGGAAAATCGAGAGTGGCAACCAGCGGCGAGGGATTGTTGTCGATGAACACCCGCACCCGCGTGACGCGGCGATGATCATCGTCGGCGAAGCGCAAGGTCACTGGGGTCGCAGCGGGGTCCGGCGTATTGGCGGGCACCTCCAAGCTCATGTAGGCCTCATCGACCTCGCCCATGAATCGGTCGCCGTAATACTTGGCGCGCAGTAGTTGCCATGCGCTGCCCGACGGCTGCGTTGCCTCCTCGAGCGCCTGCGACTGCGCCGCAAGCAGCCCCAGGGCCAGGCAAGCCGCGGCGGCAGTGTAAAACCAGATGGCACGAATGGGCACGCCCCAGTGTCGCACAACTCAAGCAAAAATCGGCGGCGCAACGCTCGCGCCGCCGATTCGACCCATGGCGACCGATGTCGCCACCCCAGGGGTTAGAAGAACAGGATGCCTCCCAGCGCGAAGTCTTTCTGCGTCGCCGAATTCCCATTCCACGCTTCGGCCTTGGTATCGATGTATTCACCGACCAATGTGATGCTCTTCGTCAGGCTGTAGTACAAGCCGAATACGCCGGACTTGTTGCTCTTCAGCAGCGTGCTGCTCGATTCAAAGGCCCGCTCGTCGTCGGCCAGCTTGAGGTCGGAGATGCCGTAGCTGAGCCCGATTTTCAGTTTGTCGAGCTTGTAGGTTGCCTGCAGGTAGCCGCCGTCGGATTTGCGCGTGTCGCCCAATGCGGACGTCGACAATACGTACAAGCCGGTGGTGCCCACACCCTTGCCGGTATACGCGTACAACACGCCCTCGAAGCCCGCGACATCCACCTTGACGCCGCCGTCGACCTCAGTGCCGGTGTAGCTCGAGGCCTGACCCGGGAGCAGCACGGCGTTGGAACTGAGCTTCAGCTTCTGGCTGACCAGATCGAACCAAACTTTGCCGGTGACCGGATC
>JANXZQ010000267.1 GCA_025355445.1 Gammaproteobacteria bacterium | reverse complement strand
AGGAGGGGTCGTTACTCTGGTTCGACATGCTGGCCATCCCTAAGGACGCACCGAATGCCGCGAACGCGCAACTGTTCATCAACTACCTTCTGGATCCGGCGGTGATCACGAATATCTCGAATTTCATCGGCAACGCCAACGCCAACGCCGCCGCCGCGCCGCTGCTCGATGCGTCGCTTGCGGCGGACGCCATTGTCTACCCGCCGGCGCAGCAGCAACGCAGGCTATTCGTGCAGACGGAGGATTCTCCGGAGCAATCGCGCGCCATTACCCGCATCTGGCAGAGGTTCAAGACCGCACAATAGCCGGCACCATGAGGTGCGTTAGCGTACAGACGCAGAGTTCACCCGACCCTTATAAAGGAGGCTGCGAACAGGGAAGGTAAACATCGGAGGTTCTCGTGGCCGTATCTTTACGTCACGGCCAGTTGCTGCAGGGTGCCTTCCAGGCGCGGGCGGCGGAAGCGCAGATCGCCGCGAAGCAGGCCCGATATCACTCATTGCATGATGGGCCCAGCCGGTTGCCGAACGGCGAGTATTTTCGGGCCCGGCTCGAACAGGCGCTGGGCCGCAGCGAACCCCCATACCAGGCCCTGGCAGTGCTGTACATCAGCCTCGATCTCGAAGACGCTCAGCCGTCCATCGAAGCCTGCGGTCCCCAGGCTGCCGATAAATTCCTGGCAACCATCGCCGCGGGCTTCGCGGCTGCGACGCGCGCCGAGGATATGCTGGGCCGTCTCGGCAACGATACCTTCGGCTGCTTGGCGCCCGGGTTGTCGAAACGGGAGCAGTTGAGCGCACTGGCAAATAAACTGCTCAGTTCCGTGCCGTCGCCATCGAGAATCGGCGACTTGCAGCTGTGCGTGCGGCCGAGCATCGGCATCGCCATCTATCCCCGCGACGGCGCACGCGCCGACGCATTGCTCGCAAATGCCGAATTCGCCATGCACCGGGCCAAGCAGCGCGATGCCGGCCACACCTTCGTCAATGAAGGGTAAAGACTTACTGCTGATCCTCGATACGGACCCGCAATCCCTGGGCACCTTGCGCGCGGTTGCGGCAAGCCTCGGCTGCGAGCGCGTCGAGGCTGATTCGGCGCAAAGCCTGCAGGTCATCCTCGCGACCTGCCGCCCCACGCTGGCGGTGTTGGCGATGGACAGCTTCGATGTCGATGGGCTTGCCATGCTGCGAATTCTGGCCCAGGAGGGCAGCCTGCCGGCGACGCTGCTGATAGGCACCGTGCATGCGCGGGTGCTCGCCGGCGCCCGACGCACTGCGGAGTCGCACGGGCTTCAGGTCATCGGAGTCGCAACCCGGCCGCTGTCGGCGCTCAGTATCGAACAGCTGCTGATGCCCTATCTCAAGGACGCTCCGCCGATTCCCTTGGGCGAACTCGAGTGCGCACTGACCGAACACGAATTCATACTCGAATACCTGCCGAAAATCGATATTCGCACGCAGGAGCGCAAAATGCAGGGCGTCGAAGCACTGGTCCGTTGGCAGCATCCGCGCCGCGGCCTGCTGTATCCCGGCCATTTTCTCGGCGCAATGGAAGACCACGATTTGATGGCGCGCCTGACGGACTTTGTCATGACCGAAGCCGTACGCCAGGCGAGCCAGTGGCGCGCCTTGGGCCTGCCGTTGGAAATGGGGGTCAATCTCAGCCCCAAGCTCATCGGAGACCGGGAATTTCCCGGACGCGTCGCGATGCTGCTGCAGGAATACGACGTGCCCGCGGTGCAATTGGTTTTCGATGTGACGGAGGCATCGAGCATCGAGGATGGAGATCTGATGCTCGACGTGTTCACGCGCCTGCGCATTCTGGGCGTGGGCCTATCGCTCGATAATTTCGGCACCGGAGTGTCATCGCTCACGGAAATATATCGAATGCCGTTTTCCGAGATCAAAGTCGATCGGGCGCTCATTGCCGATGTCATGCGGGAGCGCGAAGCAATGCTCATCGTGCAGGCCATTGCCAATCTCGCGCATACCTTGGAACTCGTCGTGTGTGCGGAAGGCATCGAGAGCCAAGAGCTGCTGGATTTCGCGCGAGCCGCCAACTTCGATACGGCGCAGGGGCTATTTTTCAGCGGCGCCGTCAAGCCCGCGGAGATAGAGCGGCTGGTGGCAAAATGGCCCTGTTCCGAGGCCGCCGCAACGGGACACTGGCGAATGATGCAATCCCACGCCAAAAGGCCCGCTCAGCCTGTCTGCGAGTTATTTTTTACGCCGGGCGCTGATGACGTTCGGCACTTGCGCAATGCGCCTCAGCAGCTGCGACAGCTGCGGCAGCCCGGTGATCGATATGCTGATCCGCATGTGCGCCAGATTGTCGCGCTTGTCGGTGATGGTATTCATGCCCTGGATGCTGATCTTGTCGTCCGCCAGAGCGGCGCTGACGTCGCGCACCAAGCCGCGCCTGTCGAAGGCCTGGACCTCGATGTCCACCGGGAATTCGTTCGATCCCATCGTGCCCCAGCCCACTGCCAGCACGCGTGCCGGCGATTTCACGCTGATGCGGGCCAGATTGGCGCAGGACTGCGCATGAATGCTGACGCCCTTGCCCACGGTGATGTAGCCGACGATGGCTTCCGGCGGAACGGGCTTGCAGCAGCGGGCGTAGGTGGACAACAAATCGCCGATGCCCTGAACTTCTATGTCGGGCTCGCGCGCCGCCGCCGGGCTTTTGCCGCGAGCGAAATGCTCCGGGCGAAGCTCGCGGGCATGAAGAATGCGCTGGATCGCACCGGCCACCTGGGCGGGGCTGACCTCGCCCAACCCGAGTGCTTCGTGCAGTGCTTCGGTGCTGGGCAACCTGAGCTCCCCCAACAGTTCCGGGACCGGAGGGCTGGCCACCCCGAGGCGCTGAATCTCGCGATCGAACATCGCGCGCCCTGCGGCCTTGTTCTGTGACTCGTTTTGCTTGCGGAACCAGGCTCGCACCTTATTGCGGTGCCTCGGGCTCGCAAGATAGCCTGACTGCGGCGACAGCCAGTCGCGGGAGGGATGGGGCGTTTTGGCGGTGATGATTTCCACCGTTTCGCTATTCTTGAGCGGGTAGTCGAGCGCCACGATGCGCCCGTTCACCTTCGCGCCG
>JANXZQ010000252.1 GCA_025355445.1 Gammaproteobacteria bacterium | reverse complement strand
CCCAGACCCTGGTACGTTCGCGCTCGCCGATCAGCCCGTACGCGCAGACTGCGCCCCCGCCGCAGCGCTTCACCCTGCTGGCCCAACCCGGCGACCTCGGACCGCTCTCCAGCACGCAGGGAGCCTCGCGCATCTCCAGGTACTCGCTGCTCGATCCCCGCGCAGGACGCGCCTCCGCGGCCCAGACCGACCGTCCCGCCGGCGGCCCCTACATCAAGGGCTAAGCATTCCATCGCTAATCTTATGCGCGATTCCGGTTTCAACCCTGGATCAAGCTGCGTGCCGACCTTCTACCAACACACTACCCCAGTCGAGTCCCCAACCTTGCCGCTCAAGCGTCTAGCTAGCTTACGCAGCCCGAAATTGTCCACGAATCCAGCAGCCTAGCTGTGCCCGCCAAGTAAAACACTCAAGGCCGCACTTCTGCCAAACCGGGCCGTTTTGGCTACCACGCTCATCGCCAAATCTGAAAGTTCAACATGTCGTTTAAAGTGCCTCGCTCCGTGCACCGCGGCGCCGTCCTTTGAACACTGCTGCCCATGCCAAACTCGTGAGGTCGACTACAACGTCGCCTCGCCCAATTCCGAGAGGTCGGTCGCATCCCGCTCGGCGCGTCGGCCACAGGCCGTCCCGGCCGCCTCTCGCCCCATTCGAAGACTAATGTTTCGCCAAGTGTGACCGGATGCCGTGTACTTGCGCCGCGATCGGCCGATATTTTCGCTCAAGGACAGGGAGCAGTCACATGGATGCATCGCAATTCACGGTACGAGCCGCAGCTGCACAGCAGTGGCAATCGACCGCAGCTTGTTGCCATCCTCAGAAAAATAGCGATGGCTAAAGCGAAAAGCATCAAGCCGCCAAACCGCTCCAACACGGAAGTGCGCGAGATCTTGCTCGGATATTTCTACGCCCGAAACAAGTACGCGACCAGCGCGCGAGGAAAACGCGGCTTCGCCATCAAGATCATGGATGTGCGCAAAGAGCTCAAGGCAAGTCACGGCCTATCGCAGCAAGAGGTCATCGGCAACTTGAACTACCTCATTAGCCAACGATGGATCGATGAGGAGCATGTGGAGAAAAGCGTTCCTCTGCCGTCCGGTACGATGATCCCTCAATCTACTTCGTATTACAAAATTACAGCTGCCGGTATCGACAAGATCGAAGGCCCCGGAGAATTCACGATGCCTAAGTTTCACGGAATCAATATTGCAGCGACGGGCCATAACATCATCACCTTGGGCGATGGTAACCAGATAAACGCCGAATTCGGCGACCTCGGCAGATCCCTCGCGGATCTGCGAGAAGGAATTTCAAAATCCAACGCACCCGAAGTGGCGAAGTTGAATCTGGTCGCTGATATCGAAACTATTCAGTCGCAACTGGCGAAGCCTCATCCGAACCGAAGCATCCTCGGTCTTGCTTGGCTCGGCGCCAAGACGGCCGCTGTCATTGACGGTTGCGCGGAACTTGTCCACAAAACAGCAGGATTGATACTGCCGTACTTGTCGTAGTCTGCCTAGGCCGACGATAAACACGATCGAGCACTACTTGAAATGAGCAATTGCAAATCAAAACGCGTGACGTGCAAGACATCCGGTGGCAAGAAACCCGCGGGCCTCAAAGAACTCGTCAAGAGATTCAAAACAGAATTCGGTGCCTGCATTCTCGGCGAAGAGGAGATGTTCCGCCGAATGCCATCATTCGATCTGGCGATTCACCATGTCGCGATGGCAACTGATGACGAGGATGTCTGCTTTGACCATCAACGCCGCATCATTCCATCGGCACGTCGGCAGGCAAAGGTGGTTCTCACCGCATCGAAGAGTCGCCTAAAGGCGTGCGAGTCGTTTCATGAGCTGTATGAACTACTGAATGAAATTCTCGATCCGGTACCGGGCGTAGGCGCGCTGTACATCTACGACGCGGCTCTTCGTATGGGTGCCTACCTTAGGCTGGCCCCTAAACGCGTTTATCTGCACGCCGGCACGCGCGATGGCGCCAGAGCTCTGGGGCTGGCCTACGAAAGCGAATTCTTGGAACTGCATCAGCTGCCGGTGGAACTACGAGGATTGACGGCCGACCAAGCCGAGAGCTTTCTCTGTATTTACAAGGATTGCTTCATCTAAGCGGCGCATCTGCTCGCGCCATCTTAGTCTTCTCCTGCGACCGCTTAGTCTTTGCTTCAACCTCGAGTGGCTGTGTACGATCTGCTATATCGGGGCCTGAAGATACCGATGGATGCTCTCTTGGGCGATGACTGTTAGCGGCGGCTCCAAAACCGTTGAGATTGGGCGGTTTAAAAACCGAGGGATAAGACGGTTAGTGGGAGGTATTGCCGGGCTGAGATTGACGGGCTCTCAGAGGTCTTCGACGCGGTCTTTGGCGCGATAGCTCTTGCCCTCGATGACGACGGTTTCGCATCGATGAAGGAGGCGATCGAGGATGGCGGAGGTGAG
>JANXZQ010000211.1 GCA_025355445.1 Gammaproteobacteria bacterium | reverse complement strand
GCTCCTTGGGCCGGCTGATGCGATCCAGGATGATGGCCAGCAGCACGATGGTGAAACCAGCTTCGAAGCCCATGCCCACCTGCACTGAGTTGAGCGCCCGCACCACCGGTACACCCAGTCCGCCGGCCCCGACCAGGGCTGCGATGACCACCATCGACAGGCTCAGCATGATGCATTGGGTAATGCCGGCAATGATGGTGGATGAGGCGCTGGGCAGTTCTACTTTCCACAGCAGTTGCATGGGCGTGGCACCGAACGCCTCGCCGGCTTCGATGAGCGGTTTGGGCACCGACGATATACCTAAGTGGGTGAGGCGGATGGGCGCCGGCAGGGCGAAGATCACCGTCGAAATAAGCCCCGGAACGACGCCGAGACCGAACAGCACGAGAGTCGGAATCAAGTACACGAACGTGGGCAGTGTCTGCATCAGATCAAGCACCGGCCGAAGCGCCGCGAACAGGCGCGGACGATGCGCGGCGGCAATCCCCAATGGCACTCCGATGGCGGTGGAGGCGAGCGTGGCGACCATCACTAAGGACAGCGTCTCTAAAGTCGCCAGCCAGTATCCTTGATTGAGGATGAACAGCAGCGCCAGGGCGACGAAGGCGGCGAGTGGAATCGAGCGGCGCAGCATCCACGCCAGCGCGGCGACCGCCACGATGAGCAGGGGTGCGGGCAGGGCATGCAACAACGCGGTCAGGCCGTTCACCATGCCGCGTATGACAATGGATATTCCGTCGAAGAGAAAGGTACCGTGCTTCTTGATGTAGTCGATGGCGACCGCCATGCCGTCGCCCACCGGAATCTTATGGCTGACGATCCATTGTTCGAAACCGCCGGGACGCGGCGGAGGCACCGCGTGGGCGAGTGCGCTCCCGGCCGGACGGCCTTCGAAGGTGAGCACTCCGTCGAGCCACGCTTTGGTAGCCGTGGGATTGGCCTTCAGCCATTCCGTGGCCGCGACTTCCGCCGGTTCGTGGCGGTCAAGAATAGCCGCCATCATTTCGCTCTCGCCGCGCAGTGTGAACTTCAGATTGGTGAGCAGGCGGCCGATGTTGGGGCATGCGGCGCTGTAGCCCCTGCGGGTCACCGTGTAAATAGTGGCGCCGCCGAAGTTGGGGCCGAAGACTTCGTCGCCGCCCGCGAGATACTTCAAATCGAAGCGCATGTTCATGGGATGCGGTTCCCATGCCAGGAACACGACGGGTTTCTTGTCGTGATAGGCGCGTTCTACTTGCGCCAACATGCCCTGTTCGCTGGATTCGATCAGTTTGAATCCGCCCAGGCCGAATTGATTCTGCTTGAGCATTTCAAGCACGTGGCGGTTGCCGTCATTGCCGGGCTCGATGCCATAGATCGCATCGTTCAAGTCCGTTGCGAAGTGCTGGATGTCCTTGAAATCCCGCAGGCCCGCCGCATAGGCATAGGCCGGAACCGCCAGCGTGTACTTGGCGCCCGTGAGATTCGCGCCGATCACGACGATGGAACCGTCCTGCACATAATGACCGCGGTCACCTTCCTGTGCGGGCATCCAATTGCCCAGGAATACGTCGAGATCATTGTTCTGTAACGAAGCAAAGGTGACGGGGACGGATAGCACGGTGACCGTCGGCGAGTAACCGATGGAGCGCAGCAATTGAGTCACCAGCGCGGTGGTCGAGGTGACATCGGTCCAGCCGACGTCGGAGAAACGCACGATCCGGCAGCTAGGAGGATCGCGCTGGCCGGCAGACCCGCGCCCGGCGCTTTCTGTGGTGGCGGGGGCGGCCGGCGTACCGGCCGCCGGCTCGACGGAGGCCGCAGGCTCCCCGGAGGCAAGGGCGGCCGGTCTTGCTGCCGCGGCCGGTTGCGCCACGGCGCCGCTTGGGGCGTAGAACGACAGCAGGCCGGCAAGCAACGCGGAAAAGAAGACCAGCTTGACCCGGTTGCCCATGGAACGGCATGATTGCGCCAGCAACGCATGGCTTGAACACGCGTTTAACGATGTCTGGTTAACGTTCACCATGCTTCCCTAGTGGATTGAAAACAAACGTATAAATTCTTCCGCCACGTATCTTAGTCACAACTTCGACCGGGCGTCTACTGGCCATGCTGGAGATCGGGAGCTGCCAAATTGAATACTCAATCAATAAACCCAATTGACGACTCGAGTGTCCCTATTGAGGAAACGCGACGCAGCCAATTGGTGGAAGTCACCATCGATAGCCTAGCGGAGCTTGGCTATGTGGGCACGACCCTTGCGCAAATCGCCGCGCGAGCCGGCGTCTCGCCGGGACTGGTCGCGCATTATTTCGGCGACAAGGACGGCCTGCTCGATGCTGCGTTTCGTTCCTTGGCGCGGCGCGTCGGCAATCAGGTGCGAACGCGATTGCGGCAGGTCAGCACGCCGCGCGCACGTATTCAGGCGGTCATCGACGCCAATCTGGCGCCCGAGGAATTCGAGCAGCGTACCGGCACCGCATGGCTGGCGTTCTGGGGTCAGGTGCTGCAGGTTCAGTCTTTGAAGCGCGTGCAGTCCGTGTATCAGCAGCGCACCTTGTCGAACCTGCGCAATTCGCTGAAGAAACTAGTGCCGCCGGATGAAGCGCAGCGGCTGGCAGCGATGATTGCAGCGATGATCGACGGTGTCTGGCTGCGCGCTGCACTCTCCGGCTGGCGTGAGGCGGACAGTGAAAGTGCGCGCGCTTTGCTCACGGCATTTGTCGACGACCGCTTGAAGCAGGCAGCTCCCGCCGCGGCGGCGGCCGGCGACGTCGTCGTTGGCCGTGAGCGCGCACGAGCTTCCAGTCCCGCGGCCGGCGAGCGTTTCGCGTCCATCAATCCCGCGACCGGCGAAGTGCTGGGTTACGTCACGGCTGCAGGTTCTGCCCAGGTCGATGCGGCGGTGGGCGCCGCCTCAAAGGCGCAGCCGGATTGGGGTGCAATGACGGGAACAGAGCGAGCCCGGGTGCTGCGCCGGGCGGCAGACATTCTCCGATCACGCAATCAGGAGCTCGCCGAGCTCGAGACGCGGGATACCGGCAAGCCCATTCAAGAGACGCGGGTGGTGGACGTGATGTCCGGCGCCGATTGCTTCGAATACTTCGCCGGACTCGCGCAAAGTCTCAGCGGGGAACACATTGACTTAGGGCCCACCGCCTTCGGCTACACGCGACGCGAGCCGCTCGGTGTGGTTGCCGGCATCGGCGCGTGGAATTACCCGCTGCAAATCGCCTGCTGGAAGGCGGCGCCTGCGCTGGCCTGCGGCAATGCCATGATATTCAAGCCCGCCGAGCTCACGCCGTTCAGCGCCGTCAAGCTCGAGGAGATATTGCTGGAGGCGGGCGCGCCGCGGGGCATCTTTCAAGTGGTGCAGGGGTTCGCCGAGACCGGCCGTTTGCTGACGCGGCATCCCGACATTCGCAAGGTGTCGCTCACCGGCGAGGTGGGTACGGGCAAGGCCGTGATGAGCGATGCCGCGCAAACGCTGAAAAACGTGACCCTGGAGCTGGGCGGTAAATCGCCGCTGATCATTTTCGATGACGCCAAGCTCGACAATGCGGTGTCCGGCGCGCTGCTGGCGAATTTCTACTCCTCCGGTCAGGTCTGCTCCAACGGCACACGGGTGTTCGTGCACGCATCCGTCAAAGCGGCCTTTCTCGAGCGGCTGATCAAGCGCGTCAACGCCATGCGCATCGGCGACCCCATGAATCCCGATACTCAAGTGGGAGCGATGGTGTCCGAGCAGCACATGCACAAGGTGCTCTCGTACATCGAGCGCGGTCGTGCGCAAGGCGCGCAGGTCTTGACCGGCGGCATGCGCGTGACCACCGGCGAGCTCAAGAATGGCTACTTCGTCGCACCCACGGTGTTCGATGGCTGCCGCGATGACATGGCTATTGTGCGCGAGGAGATTTTTGGTCCGGTGATGTCGGTGTTGGAATTCGAGCATGAGCACGAGGTCATCGAGCGTGCCAATGCCACCGAGTTCGGCTTGGCCGCCGGCGTGTTCACCAATGATTTGACTCGCGCCCATCGGGTCATCGCAAAGCTGCAGGCCGGCACCTGCTGGATCAATCAATACAATGTCACGCCCATCGAACTGCCCTTCGGCGGGGTGAAGCTCTCAGGCCTGGGACGCGAGAACGGCCGCGCCGCGCTCGAGCATTACACGCAACTCAAAAGTGTCTATGTCGCCATGGGCGATATCGATGCGCCTTATTAGGCGCTCGCTGCGCGAGCGGGGGAATCAGATGGACGAAGAGAACTTTGACTACGTGATTGTCGGAGCCGGGTCCGCGGGGTGCGTGCTGGCCGATCGGTTGAGCGCCGACGGACGCAATCGCGTTCTGCTGCTCGAGGTCGGCGGTTCCGATCGCTCGATTTTCATTCAAATGCCCTCCGCGCTGTCCATTCCGATGAACATGGAGAAGTACAACTGGTTCTACCACACGGAACCCGAGCCTCACTTGGACGGGCGGCGCATGCATACGCCGCGCGGCAAGGTGCTGGGCGGATCTTCATCCATCAACGGACTGGTGTACATTCGCGGCAATGCGCAGGACTTTGAGGGCTGGAGCGCGCAGGGCGCCACAGGTTGGGCGTACCAAGATGTGCTGCCGTATTTCAGGCGCGCCGAAACTCGTCAAGAGGGCGGCAACGAATATCGCGGCAGCAGCGGCAAGCTGCAGACCCGCTACGGCACTCTCAGCAACCCCTTGCATGCCGCCTGGCTCGCAGCGGCGGTCGAGGCCGGCTACCCCTCCACAGCCGATGTGAACGGTTTTCAGCAAGAAGGTTTCGGCCGCATGGACATGACGGTGGGCGAGGGCCGACGCTGCAGCACCGCCAATGCTTACTTAAGGCCGGCGATGCGGCGCCCTAATCTCAAAGTGATGACCCATGCCTTGGCGACCCGCGTTCTGTTCGAGGAACGGCGCGTCACCGGACTCGAGTATGTGCGCGGTGGCAAGACGCATCGATTACCCATTGCCGGAGAATTGATTCTCTGCGGGGGACCGATCAATTCGCCGCAATTGTTGAAACTCTCGGGTGTAGGCCCGGCGGCGGAACTGCGCGCGCTCGACATTCCCGTGGTGCATGATCTAGCGGGAGTCGGAGAGAACCTGCAGGATCACCTGGAGTTTTACTTTCAAGTGCATGCAAGGAACCGATCACTCTGTACTCCTCCATCAATCTCTGGAGCCGCGCCCTCATCGGCGCGCGCTGGCTGTTGCGCAAGGACGGCTTGGGCGCCACCAATCATTTCGAGTCCTGCGGCTTCATCCGCAGCCGGCCTGGCATTCCTTATCCCGACATTCAGTATCATTTTCTGCCCATGGCAGTGGCCTACGACGGTTCGACTCTGGCGCAGGAACATGGTTTTCAAGCGCACGTGGGACCGATGCGCAGCAAGAGCCGCGGCTCGGTACGCCTCAAATCGGCCGATCCGTTTGACAAACCGCGGATACTTTTCAATTATCTCAGCGAACCAGACGACCAGACTGAAATGCGCGCCTGCGTACGTTTGACCCGTGAGATTTTTGCGCAACCGGCATTCAATCGCTATCGCGGCCGGGAACTTCAGCCGGGCAACGGCGTGCAGAGCGACGAGCAGATCGACGCCTTCATCCGCAGCAAGGTGGAGAGCGCCTATCATCCTTCCTGCTCCTGCAAGATGGGAGCAGCGAACGATCCGCTGGCGGTGGTCGCTCCGGATACGCGTGTGTACGGTTTGGAGCGCCTGCGCGTGGTGGACTCGTCCATCATGCCCCAGGCGACCACCGGCAATTTGAATGCGCCCACCATCATGCTGGCCGAGAAGGCGGCGGATCACATTTTAGGCCGCGGCATGCTCGCGCCCGAGACTGCGCCTTTCTACTCGGCGCCGAACTGGCGCACCGCGCAGCGTTAGGCCAAGCCAAGGACAGGCCTAGGACGGGACTGGCCTTGTTCGCAGTATCGGTCATGCGCAAGAAACTCTGGGATGGCACGCCTGTGCTTTGGGTGCGCTGGTATGGTCGGTGCTGGTGCCGTCGAAGTGACGGCGTTGCTGCTGCTGGTTCCGCCGCTGCAACGTGAGCCGCGCACATAAAAAAAGCCCGGCGAGCGACACGCTCACCGGGCTTCATATGCCCAACAGGCATCAAGCGTCTTAGAACGCGTTGTCACCGTTCGGCGTGCCGAGGCCCGTGGGACCGTCGTAGCCGACGACGGCGGTGCACAGGTACGTGCCGCCGCAGGAGCCGTTGCTTCCCGAGGTTACATCGAACAGCGAACTCACGTGCTGATACGGATCGCGGCCGTAGGTCACCGCAGTATCCTTCACGCCATACATGCCTGCGATCAGGGGTGCCGCAACGCTGGTGCCGCCGAACACGAGCCACGCGGAAGTCGCCGCGGTGCGCTGTGCGTATACGGCTACGCCAGTGTTGGGATCGGCGACCGCCGAGACGTCGGCTTCCATGCGCTTGGCGCACAGGGGATCATGCTGCCAGTGCGGCTTGCCGTAGATTGCGCTGCATCCGCTGCCGGCACCGCTCCACGCGGTTTCACTCCAGCCGCGGGCGTTGGAAGCGGTAACCAAGCTGGTGCCACCGACCGCGGTGACGTGCGGCGAGGACGCCGGGAATTGCACACCGTAGCCGCTATCGCCCGAGCTCGCCGTGACGGCGACGCCGGCAATGTGGTACGCGGACTCATACTTGCTGCTGCCCGACTCAGAACCGCCGTAGCTGTTGCTGATGACGTGTGCTCCCATGGCGCCTGCCGTGGTTACCGCGGCCGCGAGATTGGCGCTGCTGTTGCTGGTGGCCTCAACCAGAAGGATTTTGCATCCCGGGCAGATGGCGCTGGCCATGTCCAGATCGAGTGCGGTTTCCTGAGACCAGCCCAGATTGAACCGCGGATAGCTGCCCGCGACGCCGCTTTGATTCACCTTCGTGAAACAGCCGTTCGCCGTGGTACACGGCGGCAAGCCGAATTGCGTGCGGTAGACCGCCAGATTCGCCTCGGCATTCGGGTAGCCGAATGCATCGACGATCGCGATCGTGCTGCTCGCCGAGCCCGTGCCCGTGACTTTATAGGCGCTGCGCAAGTCCGCAGGCCCATAACCCGCCGGAGTGGCGAACGCTTGGATATTGTCCGAAGAGTCCACGATCACATGCGAGTGGCAGCGTGCGGTTTCCGGTGCGACCGGGCCCCGACACACTTCGGTATGGCGCACGGGAAAGCGCAGCGCCGCTGCTTCGGGTTCTGAGCGTTGAGCGGAGGCGGCTACTGCGAGCAGAGATCCCGTCAGCAGACCAATCAATCGAATCGAAGTCCTTGCCATAGGCGTCATCATTAGTAATCCCCTTGGTTGATTTTGCGACGGAACTCAGTCCGTTTTCCCGACTGATCTTTCCGTCAGTACCGCCTGAGCTTACTTCGGGTTTGAGCCGCAGACAATGCGCGCGTCTTCGAGAGATCACCGCTGCGTGGGATCACACCCCTGGCGGCGCATGATTCAGTGCGACATATCGCGCGCATCCGATGCAAAAGCTTGAGCGACTTCAGCGGCTTGGAGGCGCCCGGTAAGATGCAGCCGCGGGCGGAAGAGCGTTGGATCGACGACATCATTGAGTGCGCGACTCATGTGACATAACCTCGGCGCCGCAGCACCGCGAACGCTTCGGCGCGCAAAGCGGATCGCATCGACGCCACGGAAGGTGAGCTCAACGAGCGCATTCCCTTGAGCATCGCGCACTGGCATCAGCACAATAATTTCTGCACAGCTCCGGCGGGAGAGAAGGCAGCGTATATCACGACGCGACGATGGGCTTGATCGGGCGAGGCGTCTATAGTCCACGCATGAGGCGCGCGTGCCGCCATTTTTTTTCCAAAGAGAGATGAGCAAACCAAGTCTCGAATTATATTGTACATGCCGCATCGTCAGCTGTTGGCTGGCCGCAGCCTTAACTGCGGTACTGTGCGCGTGCCACGCGGACACGGCTTCGCAGGTGCCGGCGACGACATCACCGCCGAACGCAGTACCGGCGGTGATCGCAGCACCGGCCGTGATCGCACCGTTGCTGGTGAATGCCGCGGCTGTCGATGCCCAGCGGCTCGCTGCGCGCGAGCCTGATCAGTGGCTCACACCAGGCGGGGATTCCTTGGGCAGCTACTACTCGCCGCTCAAGGACATCGATGCCGCCAATGTCGCGCGGCTCGGCTTCGCCTGGTCCTATGACCTTGGCACAGGCCGCGGCCAGGAGTCGACGCCGCTGGTGATCGACGGCGTGATGTACGCCTCCAGCAATTTTGGGCGCGTATATGCCCTCGACGCGGCCAGCGGCAAGGAACTGTGGAAGTACGATCCGCGCATCGATGGGCAGTGGGCACGCTATGCATGCTGCGACGCCGTCAACCGCGGCGTTGTGGCGTTCGAAGGGCGGCTCTATGTCGAAGCACTGGATGGCTGGCTGCACGCGGTGGATGCACGCACCGGACAATTGCTATGGAAGGTCGATACCCTCATGGATCGACAGTCGCATAAGCCATACTCGCTGTCCGGCGTGCCGCTGCTGGCCGGAGATCTCGTCATCGTCGGCAATGCCGGCGGTGATTTTGCCGGAGCGCGTGGCTATGTGTCGGCCTACGACCGCAGGAGCGGCGAGATTCGCTGGCGGTTCTACACCGTACCGCGCGATCCCGCCCAAGGCCCGCAAGACCAGCCGCACCTCAATGCCGCAATCAAGACTTGGGATTCCGCGCACCGCTGGGACGCCGGCAGCGGCGCCACGGTGTGGGATGGCATGGCCTACGATCCCGCGCTCAAGTTGGTGTACTTCGGCACGGGCAACGCTGCTCCCTATAACAGTTATGTCGGCGGGCGCAGCAGTGGCGATGAACTCTATGCCGCCTCGATCATTGCCGTGCACGCCGACGGCGGAACCCTGGCGTGGTACTACCAGACGGTGCCTGGCGATCGGTGGGACTTCGACAGTTCGCAGAAACTGGTGCTGGCCGATATGGACCTGCAGGGGCAGCGGCGCAAAGTGCTGATGCAGGCCGCCAAGAACGGCTTCTACTACGTCTTGGACCGCGCCTCCGGGGAATTGCTGTCGGCGCATAACTTCGCTTTTGTGAATTGGACTCGCGGCATCGATCTGAAGACCGGCCGGCCCATCCCGGATGCGGACGCGGAATACGGACACGGTCCTAAGCTGGTGTTTCCGTCCGAGGCCGGCGCGCACAGTTGGCAGCCGATGGCTTACGACGCGCAACGCGGACTCACCTTCATTCCCGTAATCGAGTCGGGCAATGTGATGGTGGAAACCAGCGAGCGCAGGGCGGGTCTGGTGCAAGGTCAATTCACGACGCCGGCCTTCGCCCCCGAAGGCTACGATCCAACGGTATTGAGAGGTTTGTACGGAGCCTTGCCGCCGCTGAAGGAGTTGACGCGCGGCCTTAAAACCAACCCCGCATCGCGAGGCTATTTGCGGGCCTGGAGCGTCGCGCAGCACCGCATTATCTGGGAGGCGCCGACCGCGACCAGTTGGGATGGCGGGGTGTTGGCGACCGGCGGTGATCTGGTATTTCAGGGCGATGCCAACGGCAATTTCATTGCCTATGCCGCCGACACAGGTAAACAGCTGACTTCGATTGCGCTAGGCAGCTCAATGCTTGCCGCACCTATGAGTTACCGAGTGAAGGGCACGCAATACATTGCCATCATTGCCGGCTACGGTGGCGGGGGCGTGATCACGGGAGTGCCGCTCGATCCCGCGTCCGCGGCATACAAGTACGGCAATGAAGGGCGCATCATCGTGCTCAAGATCGGCGGACCGGCGCCGCCGTTGCCGCCGCTGCGTACGGAACTGTCGCCGCCACAACCACCGCCGCGGCCCACCGATAAGGCGCAAATCGAAGCGGGAGAAGTGTTCTATAACCGCTTCTGCTCGCGCTGCCACGTGTTCGGCATCGGCATACTGCCGGATCTGCGGCGAATGACACCGGCGACTCACGGGATTTTCAACGCCATCGTGTTGGGCGGAGCCTATGGACAGAAGGGCATGGGCCGGTTTGACGATGTGCTGTCGGCCGCCGACGCCGAAGCCTTACATGCCTACATCATCGAGCAGGCGTGGCAATTGAAAGAGACGCCGACGGCAGCGACGGCCGCGCATTGAACAGGACGCTTCGCGCAGCAGGGGTGTTCCGATGAATCGTATCATTGTACATTTGGAACACGACCATGCCCTTGCCGCGAATCCAGCTATCGCGAATGGCGGGGTTGGCGAAATCTGACACCTTCAATGGGTGGCTCGCAGCGTTTGGAAAATCGCGTCGAATCCGTCCATGGGGATGAATATACCAGCCAACTGATTGGGCGTCTGCGAACAATTGTCTAGGTTCGCTGTCATATGACTAAGAAAGAATATGTGTATGTTCAATATCTTAAGACATTTACCTCGAAATACAATGAGTCGCGATTGCCCCCCGTGCTCAGC
>JANXZQ010000203.1 GCA_025355445.1 Gammaproteobacteria bacterium | reverse complement strand
CGCGGGTCCAGAATCGCGAGTACAACAAGTGCAGTATGGCGTGCTCGATGCCGCCGATGTATTGATCAGCCGGCAACCAGTACTGCACCCGGGAGTCCAGCATGGCCTTGTCATTGTCGGGACAGGCGTAGCGCAGGAAGTACCAGGAGGAATCCACGAAAGTGTCCATGGTATCGGTTTCACGCCGGGCGTCGGCGCCACATCGCGGGCAGGGCACCTTGAGAAAGGCCTGGTCTTTGTTTAGGGGATTGCCGCTGCCGTCCGGCACCAGATCCACCGGCAATATCACCGGCAATTGTTCTTCCGGCACCGGCACCGCGCCGCAGGCGCCGCAATGAATCATTGGGATCGGACATCCCCAGTAGCGCTGTCTCGAGACTCCCCAATCGCGCAGCCGCCAGGTGATCTGCTTTTCACCCAAATTCATGCGCTGCAAATCTGCCGCAATGGCGCCGATCGCCGCCTGAAATTCCAAGCCGTCGTACGTGCCTGAATTGATGCAGCGACCGTGCTCGGCATACCAAGGGGCCCACTGGTGCGCGGAATATTCGTGGCCTGCAACTTCGATGACGGGCTTGATGTGCAAATGATATTTTTTCGCGAACTCGAAATCGCGCTCATCGTGCGCGGGCACCCCCATCACCGCGCCGTCTCCATAACTCATGAGCACATAGTTGCCGATCCAGACCGGGACGGCATCGCCGGTGATGGGATGGCGCACCGACAAGCCCGTGGGCATGCCCTTCTTCTCTTGTGTCGCAAGCTCCGATTCTATCGCGGGTCCGCGCTTGCACTCTGCGATGAAGGCCGCCAGCTTTGGGTGCTCAAGCGCCGCATGGGTTGCCAGCGGATGCTCCGGCGCCACCGCGCAGAAGGTCACTCCCATGAGCGTGTCCGCTCGCGTGGTAAACGCGTGCAAGACTCCCGTGCCCAATCCCTCGATGTCGTACGGAAAACCCAGACGTACGCCCACGCTCTTGCCGATCCAATTGGCCTGCATGGCGCGCACGCGGTCCGGCCATCCCGGCATCTGGCTCAAGGAGTCGAGCAGATCCTCCGCGTAGGCCGTGATCTTCAAGTAGTACATCGGGATTTCACGCTTCTCGACCAGCGCGCCCGTGCGCCAGCCGCGGCCGTCGATCACCTGCTCGTTGGCCAGCACGGTTCTATCGACGGGGTCCCAGTTGACCATCCCCGTTTTCAGGTAGGCAACGCCCTTCTCCAGCATGCGCAGGAACAGCCACTGGTTCCAGCGGTAGTATTCCGGCCGGCAGGTTGTCACTTCCCGGCTCCAATCCAGGGCGAAGCCCAACGACTTGAACTGCGCCTTCATGTTGGCGATGTTGTCGAAGGTCCACTTCGCCGGCGGCACATTGTTCGCCATGGCCGCATTCTCGGCCGGCAGGCCAAACGCATCCCAGCCCATGGGCTGCAGCACGTTCTTGCCGTTCATGCGCATGAATCGCGACACCACGTCGCCGATGGTGTAATTGCGCACATGCCCCATGTGCAAGCGGCCGCTTGGATAGGGGAACATGGACAGGCAATAATACTTCTCGCGGGTGCTGTCCTCTTTGGCTTCGAAGCTGCGCGCTTGATCCCAATAATTCTGTGCGTCCGCTTCGACAGCGGCAGGTTCGTATCTTTCTTGCATGGTTGAGCTTCAGAATACCCGACTTGCTCAACGCCCGTGAACTGCATTGACCTAGGATTAAGGATGCTTAAGCTCAATTTCTACGGCGCCTTTGGCCTCGCCACGTTGAGCGGCTGCCTTTGGTTTCTGGCGGTCACGCCCTTTGATCTGTCCTTCCTGGCGTGGGTGGCGGCCGTACCCATGTTGCTGGCCATAGACCGAGCCCCTAGCTTCAAGCAGGCCTTATTTCTCGGCTGGTGGGCCGGAGTGGTTGAGACCGGCGGCGGCTTTTACTGGCTGATCGACGTGACCAGGCGCTTCGCCGATTTTCCGTGGTGGGCAGCCGTGCTCGTTCTGCTCGCCTTCTGCGCGGCCCGCGCCCTGATCTTTCTGCTGTTCACCGCCATCGTCTGCTGGATTCGTCGGCGCCGCCGCTTGCCCATGACACTGCTCGCTCCGATCGTCATGGTCGGCTGCGAACTGGTGGTACCGCAAATATTTCCCTGCGGCCAATGGATATCCCAGGCTTGGCACCCGATCGTCATTCAAATCGCCGAGCTCACCGGACCGTTCGGGATCACCGCTCTGCTCATGGTGGTCAACGGCGCGATCTACGATGTAAGCGTAGACGGGCGCGCCGCGTGCTACCCCGCGTTCACCGCCGCAGCGCTGCTGGCGGCGGCCTTGATCTTCGGCGCCGTGCGCATGCGCCAAGTGGATGTCGCCATCGCTCAGGCGCCGCATTTGACGGTCGGCCTGGTGCAGCCGAATTTTGCCTACCCGGTGGATGCCGAGGATAACGAGACCACTCGCGCCGAGGCCCTTCGCCAGTTGACCGCCTTGCAATCGCAATCTCGCCGTCTGGAACGGGCCGGCGCACAGCTCCTGGTCTGGAGCGAGGGTGCCTACCCCGTGACGTTGCCGCGGGAATTCAGCGCCGATTTTGCACCGGATTACCTGGGGATGATTCGCCGCGGATTCAGCATACCCGTGGTAGTTGGCGCTGACATGTTCGATCCCGCACACGAAGATGAATTCAACTCGGCGATATTGCTCGACGCCGAAGGCCGCGTGGCAGGACGCTACGACAAAGTGCGGCTGCTGGCATTCGGCGAATACATTCCCGGCATCGAGACTTTTCCATGGCTGCGCAAGTTTCTGCCCGAGGGCACCGGCCGTTTCACCGCGGGCAAGGGCCCCGGAGTGCTGACTTTGAAACGACCCGGCGGCCAGGATTGGCGGCTCGGCCCGGTCATCTGCTACGAAGATCTCCTGCAGGGATACCTGCGCGGCGTCGGACAGCTGCGCCCCAACCTGTTAGTCAATCTCACCAGCGACTCATGGTTCGGCGCCGAGACCGAGCCCTGGGAACATCTGGCGCTGGCCGTGTTCGGCAGCGTCGAGCTGCGCGTGAGCATGGTGCGCGCCGTCAACTCCGGAGTGTCGGCCTACATCGACCCGAACGGCCGGCTGGTCCAAAAAACCTACGCCGACGACCCCTACCGTAACCCGCGCGCCGAGGACGGCATGCTGGTCACGGTCCCGCTCATGCCGGGCAGCTCCACGGTTTATACGGCAGTCGGCAATTTGTTCGCCTGCCTGTGTATCGCGGCAACGTTGATATTGGTTGGCTTTGCGGCGGGAGCGAAAGGCGGGCCGAAGCCCGCCACGCGATCACTTGACTCCTAGCCCATCTTTCTCATGGTAATTGGGATAAGGCGGCACCGCCGGATCCTCCACCGGATGTTGCTTCAATTGTTCGAGCACGATGGACACCGCGCGCTCCAGCTGCAGGTCATGCCCCGCGGCCATGTCCTTCGGCAACATCTGCACTTCGACATCCGGCGCAATACCATGCCCTTCCACTTCCCATTCGCCCTTCAGACCGAAGATCGCATAGCGCGGCGCGGTCACATGGCCGCCGTCGAGCAGCGTCGGATATCCGCCGATGCCCACCAAACCGCCCCAGGTGCGCACGCCGACCAGAGTCCCGATGTTGGCCTTGCGGAAATACCAGGGCATGGCGTCGCCGCCCGAACCCGCTGATTGGTCGATGATCATCACCTTCGGTCCAAAGATCGCGCCCTCCGGATCGTGCACGGGCTTGCCGTCGCGCTCGATCGCCCCGCTCAATAATTTCTGCCCCAGCACATTGACGACGTAGTCGGCGATAAAGCCGCCCTCGTTGTTGCGCTCATCGAGCACCACCGCCTGCTTGTCCAACTGAGCATAGAAATAGCGGTTGAAATTGGTGTACCCGGCGCCGGCGGTGTTGGGCATGTAGATGTAGGCGACCTTGCCTCCCGACAACGCATCGACTTTGCGCCGATTCGAATCGATCCAGTCCAGATTGCGCAGGCCGTGCTCTGAATCGACCGGCACCACGGTCACATCGCGCGCCTCTCTGCCGTCGGCGGACTTGGCGATGCGCAGCACTGTCTGCTTTCCCGCGGTGCCGTCGAAGAAGGAATCGATATTATCGGTCGCATGAAGTTCGCGGGCGTTGACGGCCAATAGGTAATCACCCTCGACGACATTGATGCCGGGCAAGGTCAGCGGCGCCGTCAGCGACGGCGTCCAGTTCTGTCCGTTATAGATCTTGGCGAATTTATAGCGATCATGATCGATCGCGTAATCGGCGCCGAGCAAACCCGGCTTCGGCCCGTCCGCCGGTTGACGGGGGCCGCCCACGAACATGTGCCCGACCTGCACCTCGCCCAACATCTCGTTGCTCAAATAGGTGAATTCATTGCGCGAGGCCAGGCCGTCGAGGTAGGGCTGGTACTTCGCCTGGATCTTGTTCAGATCCAGACCGTGATGGTGAGGATCGTAGAGGAAATCGCGTTGCAGATGCCAGGTCTCGCGATACATCTGCCTCCATTCGGCGCGCGGATCCAGCATGGCCATTATGGCCCCGTTGTTGACCGGCTTGCCCGCCGGCGCGTCCGGCGAACCAGGTTTGAGGTCCGACGTTGCCGCAATGAACCAGTTCTCTTGGCGCGCGTAGAGCAGCTTCTCGCCGTCGAAGGAAACCGCGAACGAATTCAAGCCGCTGAGCATCTCCTCGGTCAACCGCTTTTCGAGGGTGAAACGCCACAGCCCGATGACAGGCGGCCCGTCCTCGTCCGATGAGCGGCCCACCGGCGATCCTGCCCCGAGAAAAAGGACTCCGCTCTTGCCGACCGCCAGATCGACATAGTTGCGGGCGGGAATCGGCAGGGACAGTATTCGATTGCCGATTCCGGCAAGGTCGATCACGGTGGGCTTGGGCTTCTCGGCCGCCTTTTTCTTCGCGCCGTCCTTCTTGTCCTTCGCCGCGTCCTTGTCGGAATCTTGCTTACCAGCCTCGGTGTCTTCCTTATTGGCGCCGTCTTTCTTGGCGTCGTCCTTCTTGGCGTCGTCATCTTTTTTCTTGTTCTCGTCGTCGCTCTCCGGTGGGATCGGCGATGCGCCGTTGCGCGACAGCACCACGACATAGACGCTGCTATCCGTGGCTCTGTCCAAAGAGGACAGGTCAATCCCGGCATCCGAGGGACCGTTATTCGTCGACGCCGAGAAGTACAGGTACTTGCCGCTCGGGTCGAACACCGGATGCGCGGCATTGCTCATGCCGTCGGTGACTTGCGTTGAAACATGCGTGGCGAGCGAGTAGACAAACACCGCGTGCATTTGACTCTCGAGGTCGCGCGTATAGGCGATCCACTGCGAGTCCGGCGACCAGGAAAGCTCGCTGTTCGTTCCAAAACCGCCGCGCAGGCCGGTATCGATCTTGACGGGCTTGCCGCCCGCCACATCGACGTACCAGATCCGCAAATGCTTGTCCGCAAAGGCAATGCGCTTGGAGTCGGGAGACCATAGCGGGCCGTAGAAGAATGACGCACCCGGACCCAGCTCGATGACTTTCGGCGGCTGCAAACCGTCCTGATCACGGACGTAGAGTTGATACTCTCCCGAGGCGTCGCTGAAGTAGGCAATGGCCTTACCATCCGGCGACCAGGCTGGGTCGCGCTCGGCAGAGCCCGGTGTACGCGTCAAATTGCGGGTGTCGCCCTTCTCTGCGGGTACGGTAAAAATGTCGCCGTGCGCTTCCACGACGACACGTGCGCCGGTCGGCGAAATTCCCATGTTTTGGACTTCTTTCACGGCCAGTTTTGCCATGTGCGGCACCAGTTCCGGAAGGTCGCCGCGAATCGTTACCAGGACGGCGTGTTCCTGGCGGCTCGCCAGGTCATACAAATGCAGCGAACCGAACTGTTCATAGACCAGTGCGCCCGGACCGGCGCTGACGGTCTTGATATCCAAACCGCGATTGGCGATGACCTCTTGGACTTGCTTGGCGCCCGTGTCATAGCTGAAGAGCGAGACCGGGCCGTTACGGTCCGACAAAAAATACACCGTCGCGCCGTCCCAAACAGGATGCGAGTCGTTGGAGCTTTCCCGAGGAATCTTCTCGATGTCGAGGGTTTTGAGGTTTACCAGCCAAATCGGCGTGGTCTGACCGCCGCGATAGCGCTTCCAGGCTGCCTGCCACTGCTCGAAAGGCACGTATGCCAGCGTGTTGCCGTCGGCCGAAAAGCTGCCCGCGGCCGCGCTCGGCAGGGGCAGAAGCTGCGCGGGCCCGACACCGTCGGCGCGCACCCGATACAGCCGCGGGAAGTCAGAGGTGCTCGCATGCTGCGAGGAGAACAGAACTTCCTTGCCGTCCGGCGTCCAGCCGGCGACGCGGTTGCCGGTGGGTTCCCATGTCAATCGCCGCGGTACGCCCCCGTCCGCGTTCATGACATACACATCCATCAGGCCGTGGGCCCGGGTCGAGTACGCGATCTGGGTGTGATCGGGTGAGAAATAAGGCCCTGCGACCACGCTGCCGACCGACGTCAGTCTTCGCGCATCTCCGCCCTCCCGGGCGACGTTCCAGATATCGTCGGCGTACAAGAAGGCGATCTTGTCCTGGCTAAGGGCTGGATTGCGCAATAGCAGGGGGGCGGCACTCCAGGCCGACGCGCTGAGAACCAAGCCGGCAACGATGCGCAATCCGGCGCTGACGAATCCATGGCGAAGCATGCGGATACCCCTATAGCTGAAAGTAGAAAACTATACAGCGAGGCGATGCGGGTGCACCAGGGTTATCAGCCCCCGCCCAGCGGGCGAGCGCGTTTCCTATCGAATACCGCTCCGCAATCCTGCTTCCGGGCTAACGCAAACCTTCACGGCTCTGGAATACGACGCCGTCTTTCATGACGAATTGGACCGTCTTGAGCACGTTGATGTCTGCGAGCGGGTCGCTTGCCACCGCGATCAAGTCCGCATAGGCGCCAGGTGCGATCACTCCGATCTCGCCGCGCTTGCCCAGCAGCTCCGCCGCGCGCGAAGTGGCGGATTGAATGGCCTGCATGGGCGTCATACCGAATTCCAGCTCACGTGAGAACTCCTCCGCGATCGGCTCGGACCACTTGAACCCGCCCACGTCCGTGCCGAACGCCATCTTGACGCCGGCGCGCAATGCCTTGGTGAAAGAAACGCCATGCAACGCCACGCGCTTGCGGTCGCGCTTTCCCGAGTCCGTGTCGGCCGGATCCCAGTCCGTGTAGTACACCTGCAGCGTGGGCACGTACCAAGTGCCCTGCTTGATCATCTGTGCAATCTGCGCATCGGTAATTTCCAAGCCATGCTCGATGGAGTCACAGCCGCCATCGAGAGCGCGCTGTAAGCCCAGTCCATTGTAGGCATGACAGGCCACTTTCTTTCCCCAGCCATGCGTCTCATCGACGATGGCCTTGAGTTCCTCCACGGTCAGCGTCGGCTGCGAGATCAGTGCGCCTTGCGAGTCAAGCCACGAACGATGCGTCATATAAACCTTGATCCAGTCCGCGCCATTGTCCAATTGCTGGCGCGCGGCCTTGCGCGCCTCAATGGGCCCGTCGATCAGCTGTGCACCCTTGGGCACCAAGATTTCCGGCGCATAGCCTTCTAGTGGATACCCGCCGGTCGAGGAAATCGACACGGTAGATACCCACATGCGCGGACCGGGAATGAGACCTTCGTTGATGGCCCGCTTGATACCGACGTCGCCATAGCCGGCGCCCTCGGTCTCCATGTCGCGAATGCTGGTGAAGCCTTGTTCGAGGGCGCGGCGAGCCGATACCACGGCACGCGCCGCCCGGTAGGAAGCCGGAGATTTCAGCAGCTGCACATCGTAGCCGCCGGCGGCCGGATCCTCGCCCTGCAGAAATATATGCGTGTGCGTATCGATGAGGCCCGGCAGCACCGTTGCGCCGCCGAGGTCTATCACGCGGGCCTCCTCGGGCAATGACGGCGAGTTGGCCGGGATTACATCGACGATACGATTGCCGCGAATCACGATTTGCATATTGCGGCGCGGCTTATCGCTCGTTCCGTCGATGAGCCATCGCGCGCGAACCACCAGTGTTTTCCCCTCGGAGGAGGCGTTCGCCGCAGCCGGATTCGTCTCCTGCGCGAGTGCTGCGCCGGCGCACATCATGAGCCCCAAGGCCAACAGCATAGCTCGCTTCATTTCACATCCTTCAACCGAACTGAAAACCGGAGATCTGTTTGCCGCCGATCGACTCGCCGAAGCTGCGGATCCCCCTGTCGCCATGAGCCGCGCCGGCAGCAACCATCAGCGGAATGAGATGCTCCTCGCGCGGATGCGATGCCGCCCCGCCGGGCGCTTCGCGCCATTTGGCGAGCAACTGCTCGCGCGTCGCCGGATCTTGAACGGCGTCGCCCAGCCATTGATCGAACGCCACGGCCGCCGCCGCGCCGCGGCCGGAAAACATATCGGCCAAGTTGTGATAGCTCATGCCGCTGCCCACGATCAATACGCCCCGCTCTCGCAGCGGCGCCAGGGCGTGTCCCAATGCCAGGTGCAAAACGGGATCGAGGCTTGCCTGCAGCGAGAGCTGCAGAATCGGCACATCCGCCTTCGGATAGATAAGAAGAAAAGGCACGAACACTCCATGGTCCAAGCCTCGTTTGGACTCCACGTCGCTTTGAAACCCCGCGTCGTCCAACAACCTGCGCACGCGTTCGGCCAGATCCGGCGCTCCGGCGGCAGGATATTTCAGCCGATAGGTGTGTTCCGGAAAGCCATAGTAGTCGAACAGCAAGCCGGGCTTGATCGCGACATTGAATGTGGGCAGCGGGTTCTCCCAATGGCCCGAGATCACCAGCACGGCCTTGGGTCTGACTCCCAGCGAGCTGTCTATGCCTCGCAGGTAAGCCGCCAGCCCGTCCCACATATGCGGGTACGCGGCCGGCGGATCCATGAAAAAACATGGACCGCCGCCGTGCGGGATAAATAATGTGGGCAGTTTCTTTATGGCGTTCACTGAGAGCTCCGGCGCAGTTGAGCCTAGCCGGGCGATCTGTGAACGTCAATTGAGCGGTCGATTAATTACGCACCGCGAGGCGCGCGTACCCCTAAGCAGTCACGTTCAGGTTCGTACCTGCGAGGTTCGCCGCCGCACCATCGGCGCGCGGATTGTGCAGCAAATTATTCAAGTAGTTTTGCAGCAAGGTCAGCGAGGACTGAGCCGAGGCCGAGACAGGGTTCGCCGTAGAGGCCAGGGTGCCCGTACCTGCGGCAGACGGGTCCGTGGAGACGGTCGTGGCCGAGCCGGTCGTCGCGGCGCCGGTCGTCGACGAGCCGGTCGTCGCGGCGCTCGTGGCAGTGGTTGCAGCGCCGGCAGGCGTCGTTGCCTGCACGCCGATGACCTGCTCCAGAGAATTGAGCAAACTGCCGAAGAGAGACTGTTTCAATTCCGTAGGCACGTTTGTCGCGCTGCCGCTCCCGGTGTCGTCGGTGGATTGCACATGCGAGCCCTTTTTGTGGCCATGCAGGTGCGGATTGACGGGGGGAAGCGCCGCCGCCGCAGAGCTTAAATTTGCAATGGCTGACATATGAGTCTCCTTAGTTAACCGAGGTGGCATCCCTCCGAGCGGCAAGCTATTGCCGCGCGCCGCCGCATGGCGGCCATGAATTGCCGGCATCCAAACGCGTGACTTGATATCCGTGCCGCAGGCGACGCGATTCGCCGCCCTCCTTGGATGAAGGCAGGTTCTATGCCAACGGTGGTCCGCGCGACGTTCAAATGCGATGATATTGGGAGAAGTAAATCGTCTTCCTAAAGTAGTCAGGATCATGTATGGCGTTTACACCTGAAATTGGAGCGGTCCCAGAAGCGATGCCCGACCGCGCCACCGTTCGGTCTCTGCGGATCCGCCAGACGACGGTAGTGCTCCTGCTGTTCTGCGGCTATGCATCGCTGTATTTTTGCCGCGCCGACCTGGCGGTTGCGACCCCGCTTCTCATCGAAGAGTTGGGGAAACATGGGATCAGCCACGCGGACGCCATCATTCGCATGGGTGAAATAACCTCTCTCGGGGTACTGGCCTACGCCATCGGCAAGCTATTCTTGACGGGACTGGGAGATTTTTGGGGCGGCCGCATCAGCTTCCTGCTCGGCTTGGGAGGCGCAACCCTCTTCACATTGACGTTTACTTCGAGCTTGAGCCTGCCGCTGTTCACCATTGCTTGGATCGGCAATCGGCTGACGCAGTCCGTCGCGTGGGCGGGGCTGGTCAAAGTATCTTCCAAATGGTTCGACTATTCCTCCTACGGAATGATCATCGGCATTTTGAGCATCAGCTATCTCGTGGGCGACGCGGCGGCGCGCCAATGGATGGGAATGTTGATCGACCATGGCTACGGTTGGCGGGCGTTGTTCTACTTCGCCGCCGCGGTCGCCGGATTGTTCTTGGTGGTCAACTTCTTCTTGTTGCGGGAATCGCGTGTCGATTCAGGCTACACCGAGGCGCAGGCCAATCCGCTCAATCTGTTTGCGGGAGCGGAATCTCGGCCAAAAAGCGTGGGGCAGCTGCTGCTGCCGTTGCTGCGCAGCCGGGCATTTTTGCTGGTTTGCCTCTTATCCTTGGGATGCACCATAATTCGAGAAACCTTCAACGCATGGACACCGGTGTATTTGCGCGACTATCTGGGTTACAGCAACGGCGACGCCGCGCGCATGAGCGGGATTTTCCCGGGCGTCGGCGCCGTGTCCGTGCTGGTGACGGGCTGGCTCAGCGACCGCCTCGGTATGAATGGCCGGGCGCTCATCATGTTCGTGGGCCTCAGTGCCGCTGCCGCGGCCTTGCTGGTGCTGATGACCATGCACTCCAGCACCAACGGCTCGCTGTTGCCGCTCATCGCCATCGGCACCATCGCCTTCTGCCTGTTGGGACCCTATTCATATCTCGGCGGCGCCTTCGCCCTCGATTTCGGCGGCAAACAGGCAGGCGCCGCGTCATCGGGGATCATCGATGGGGTCGGCTACCTG
>JANXZQ010000186.1 GCA_025355445.1 Gammaproteobacteria bacterium | reverse complement strand
TGATTGCAGTGGCGGTTCATCCACCGCATCCGGCGCGGGCACGGCGCTTCATGGCGAACACCGGGGCGATCGTCGCCGATGCCGATCCGGCGGTCGCGCTGACAACCGCGGCAGTCCTGGCCACGCTCCCGGCCTCCGCCGCCGAGCTCGGCGGCCTGCCATCGGCGCGATGGCTCGCCACCGACGGCGCACTCGATCACGCACTGCCGATCGATGCCGCCCTTGCGGCGCGTCCTGCCGACATTGCCTTCCTGCAATACACTTCGGGATCGACGGCGATGCCCAACGGCGTGGTGGTGACGCACGAAAACCTGATGCACAACCTGCGTGCGATCGAGGCGGCTTTCTGGCAGTCGACCGACCGGGGCAGCGTCTGCTGGTTGCCACCGTATCACGACATGGGCTTGATCGGCGGAATCCTGGGCCCGCTCTATGTGGGGTCTTGCGCCACGCTGATGTCGCCCGTCGCGTTTGTTCAGCGACCGCGACGCTGGTTGCAGGCCATCTCCCGATTCGGCGGCGCCGTCAGCGGCGGACCCAACTTCGCCTACGATCTCTGCACTCGGACGGTGACACCGGAGCAGCGTGATGCCCTCGACTTGAGCGGGTGGCGGGTCGCGTTCAATGGCGCCGAACCGGTCAGCGCCGACACGCTCCGGAAATTCGCGGAACACTTCGCGCCGTGCGGATTTCGCGCCGAGGCGTTCAAGCCATGCTATGGCCTCGCGGAAGCGACGCTGCTGGTATCGGTCGCGACGACCGGTCCGCGTATCGGGGCGTTTCGCGGCGAAGACCTCGCCGTGCACCGCGCCGTGCCGTGTGACGAGGCGGGCCACGATGCACGCACGTTGGTGGGCTGCGGCGCACCGGCGTCGACCACGATCGTTGTCGATCCCCGGTCGCTGCAGCAATGTCCGGACGGAATCGTCGGCGAGATCTGGGTCTCCGGACCAAGCGTCGCCGACGGCTATTGGAACCAGCCTGACGAAACGGAACGAACGTTTCGGGCGCGTGGCCTCGATACCGGCGACGAATCGTTCCTGCGCACCGGCGATCTTGGCTTCCTGCGCGATGGCGAACTCTTCGTGACCGGCCGTCTCAAGGACCTGATCATCATCGACGGCACGAATCACTACCCACACGACATCGAACGCACCGTCGGCGCATCCCATCCGGCACTTCTCGCCAGCGATACCGCCGCGTTTTCCGTAGAGGATGGCATTCGGGAGGCGTTGGTCATCGTGGCGGCGGTGCAGGGCCGATTGCGGCCGGCGCCCGATGCAGTGCGTCGCCAGATACAGGTTGCGGTTTCCGAGCAGCACGACCTGCGGGTTCGCGACATCGTCCTGGTCAGAATGGGGCGCATTCCGAAGACGGCAAGCGGAAAGATCCGGCGGCGGGCATGCCGGAGCGAGTATCTGGCAGGGACGCTCGACCTCTGGGAGGCGACGTGAAGTTCGGCATGTTCATTCCGCTGCAGCTACCTCGTCCATGGCGCGAGGGCGATGAGCGGCAGTTCTTTGCTGACGCGCTCGAGCAGGTGGAGCTTGCCGACCGTCTCGGCATCGACCACGTCTGGGCGCAGGAGCATCATTTCCTGGAGGAGTATTCGCACTCCTCGGCCCCCGAAGTCTTTCTCGCCGCATGCAGCCAGCGGACCAGTCGCATCCGGCTCGGCCACGGCATCGCCGTCATGTCGCCGAAGTTCAACGCCCCGGCGAGGGTGGCGGAGCGGCTCGCCACGCTCGACCTCCTGAGCGGCGGACGCGTCGAATGGGGCACCGGCGAATCCGGAACGCGCCTCGAGCTGGAAGGTTTCGGCGTTGATTTTCTCGACAAGCGACCGGCCTGGATCGAATCGGTGCGCGAGACCGCCCGCATGATGTGCATGGAGCCGTATCCGGGTTTCAACGGCCGTTTCTTCACGATGCCATGCCGAAACGTGGTGCCCAAGCCCGCGCAGAAGCCGCATCCGCCACTGTGGGCCGCCTGTTCGAATCGTGATTCACTCAAGCTCGCTGCTCGACTGGGTATGGGCGCCCTCACCTTTGCGTTCACCAACGCCGACGAGGCGCACTTCTGGGTCGAGGACTACTACGAGACGTTCAAGCGCGAGTGCACGCCGATCGGGCGGAGCGTGAATCCCAACGTTGCAATGCTCACCGGATTCATGTGTCATGACGATGAGGCCATCGCCCGGGAACGCGGCGTCGAAGGTGCCCA
>JANXZQ010000179.1 GCA_025355445.1 Gammaproteobacteria bacterium | reverse complement strand
CAGTTTGGCTGTTGGAGAGAATGCTAGGCAGTTCCCAATGAAACTTCCTTCCACACAACCCGTTGGAATATTTATAGCGATCGGCGCATCTGTTCTCGCGCTCGGCTTCGGTGGAAACCAAGTTAACTGTCAGCGACGAGCGCAATGTTCGTCGCTGCGAAGCCTATGAAAAAAATGGCGGAATGCGCACCATGGACAAGCAAGATTCGATAGCGATCACGGCGCCGAGCACCGTCAAACCGAAGGGATGCGCCCGATACGATGACCGATCACTGACATATCGATTGGCAGGAAGCGTGTAATGGCGAAAAGTAGTAAGTGGGACGACGCACTCGCGCACCGCTCGGGCGCACGGCCCGTGGATGGTGACGCAAGTGCACACCCCTCGTCACGGAATGAGATTTACCGGCAGTCCATTGTCGCGGAAATGTCATGAAACAATCCCTGATCGGATGGAGTCGCCGCCGCTTTGTGCAGGGCATTACGGCAGCGGCAGTCCTCGGTTCCTTGCCGGCGCACGTGCGAGCAGCGCGCGATAGACCCGGAGAGCTATCCGGCACCGACTTCAAGCTTGAGATTGCGAATTTACCCGTAAATTACACCGGCCGAGCAAGCAACGCCACTGCGGTCAACGGCCAAGTACCGGCACCACTGCTGCGAATGAGGGAGGGTGACACGGTCACGCTTCGCGTGACGAACCGTCTGAGTGAGCCGACTTCAATCCATTGGCACGGTCTGCTAGTACCACCGGACATGGACGGAGTCCCCGGTATTAGTTACGCCGGCATCGAGCCAGGCGAAACCTTCCTCTACAGATTCACGGTGAGCCAAACCGGAACCTACTGGTATCACGCACACTCGCTGCACGAGCAAACCGGGCTGTTTGGTGCCATCGTAGTCGAGCCGCGTATGACGCCATCGGCCCCGCCTGAACGTGATTACGTCGTGCTACTCAGCGATTGGACAGATGAGGCACCGCTCCAGGTGTTCCTTAATCTTAAAAAGATGGGCAGCTACTACAATTACGCTCTACCAACCACAGACGATTTCCTAGCGGATGTGTCGCGCCTTGGCGTGGCAGGAGCTTTTGCCAAGCGTGACAAGTGGAATCATACACGCATGAATCCAACCGACTACGGCGATATCTCGGCGGCGACTTACACCTATTTGATGAACGGTACGACGCCAAGCGCCAATTGGACAGCCATTGCCCGTGCCGGCGAACGCGTGAGACTGCGCTTTGTCGGTGCCGGTGCCGGCACCTATTTCGATGTACGAGTACCCGGGCTAAAGTTGCGCATCGTCGCGACGGACGGCCAAGAGGTTGATCCGGTGGAAGTGGATGAGTTTCGCATCGGACCGGGGGAAACTTATGACGCCATCGTGCAACTGCCCGAGGACCGCGCGTACACGATTTTCGCCCAGTCAATCGACCGCACCGGCTTCGCGCGGGGCACGCTGGCGCCGCGTCTTGGAATGCTCGCCGACGTGCCGACACCGGACGCACCGACGTGGCTTAGCGAAGCGGACATGATGGGTGCCATGGGTGGCACAGGGAAAAAGGCACGTCACGCGCGCAGCGAATACGGCGCGAGTGTCGATATGCGGGTGGATTCGCCGCGCGATAATCTCGATGATCCGGGCGTCAATTTGCGGGGCAACGGCCGGCGCGTCCTGACCTATGCGGACTTACACACGTTGGGCGGCGCGCTTGATACCCGCGAACCCGGTCGAGAGATTGAGCTGCATCTGACCGGTAACATGGAGAGGTTCGAGTGGTCAATTGACGGCGTTAAAATCAACGACGCCAAGCCTGTGCATTTCCGTGACGGAGAACGCCTTCGCGTCACACTGGTCAACGACACGACGATGACACACCCAATGCACTTGCACGGCATGTGGTGTGAACTCGAATCAGCAGATAAAACATTCCAGGTGCGCAAGCATACGGTGACGGTGCAGCCCGCGCAGCGCGTGAGCTTCGCAGTGACAGCCAATGCGCCTGGCCGCTGGGCTTTTCACTGTCACCTGCTGTATCACATGGCGGCGGGTATGTTCCGGGAAGTGGTCGTCGCATGAACGTCCAGCGCGCGGACCCCGGAGATACGAACGCGCCTAGGTCGTGTGCGACCAGGATTCTTTTTTTCATTGCAACCGCAGGCATTGGGATGCTTCTTGAGTTGGACACAACGCTCGCGTCGGAATCGACGGCGGAAGTGTTTCGGGCTGCAGAAACGCAGCCTGCGAGTAGTAACGATCAGCCGGTCAGTAACTCGCCAGCCGATGCGGCGATGCAGAAGCCGGCAGACCCACCCGCCGGCGCGACGCCAACCCCACCGCCGGCCGCTGCGCCGCCGATGAAGGACATGGACATGGGTGCAAAACCGACATCGCCGCCAGCACCTGCGCCGCCAATGCCTGGGATGGACATGCCGAAACCGGCAGTCGCGGGTGCCCCGATGGGAAACATGGGTACGGCTTCAATGCAAGGCGGTAAGGCGCCGCTGAATGCACGTGATCCGGACGCCTACGCCGAAGGCTATACATATGGCGACATGCGGGGCATGGAGCAGGCCGATCACATCAAAATTGCCAAGCTGCTGGTAGATGAGTTGGAGTTCCTAACCGGCAATGAGGGCAATGGCGTGAACTGGACAGCTGAAGGTAATTATGGCGGCGATCAGGACAAGCTTTGGGTGCGCACGCAAGGTCAGAAGATCCCCGGCGACATTCTCGATCCCACCACCGGTGCCGAAGCCCTGTGGTGGCACGCCACTTCGCCGTTTTGGGGCACCCAGTTGGGACTGCGGCAGGATATCGGTCCTGGCTCCCACACCTATATCGCATTCGGCATCCAAGGACTCGCTCCTCGCTGGTTTGATCTCCAGGCCACCGGCTACGTCGGTAACGATGGCCGCATTTCGGCCCGGTTCAAGGCGTCCTACGATATGCGCTTTACCAATCGGTTGATTTTGGTACCCAGCGTCGAGACCAACGCCTATTCTAAGTCCGACGTCGTGCGCCAGACGGGCACTGGGCTCGGTAATATTGAGACCGGCTTGCGTCTGCGTTACGAGTACACACGCAAATTCGCCCCTTATATCGGCTATGTATGGGAGCGCTCCTTTGCAGGCACGGCTGACCTGCGTCGCGCGGAGCACAGCCCGGTAAACGAACGACGATTTGTCGCGGGTATCCGCTTCTGGTTATGAACTGGAGTGCATCTCGTAATCACCGTAGACCATAACGCGATTCACCGGACCTAAATTGGGCACCGGCGCTTCCGAAGCCTGCCGCCAAAAGGCGGCCGCCCGGTGTACACAACTTTTCGCGTCGGCATGACGCCTAAGAAGGAGACCGCCCGCGCGACTCAAAGATTGCTTCTAGAGCTGAATAGCTCAGTTGAGTTGACCCGTGACATTACTCGCGGGAGTTTCTATTGCTAACCTCAAACATCAAGGAATCCACTATGAATAAATTAAGCGCAAGTTTGGTAGCGGCCGGAATCATGCTTAGCGGCATGCACGCAATCGCCGACGACATGCCAAAAGAGCACATGAACAAAGAACAAATGATGAAAGAATGCATGAGTCGCATGGCCGCAAAGAAAGATGGCTCGACAAAAGATCAGATGCAGGCAATGTGCGAGGCGGAGATGAAGAAGGGTATGGAGATGGGGAAGGAGCATCACACTCCCCCCTCACCATAAAATCGTCGAAAAGTCTGTTGGTCCGGACCTGTGTATCGCACGCAGGTCCGGACCTGTGGCTACGTTCCTTTGGCACACATCGCTGGCGAAGTGACTGAGAATACAACGATATATGTTGCGCCTGGGGACCACCAAGGAATCGCCATGAAAACGAGCGTGATCGAAGTGCACGGCCTGTTGTCGGTATTGGGCGTGGACGGCGCGCAAAAACGGATTGGTGAATTGCCAGGTGTCGCAAGCGTGTCGGTGAACTACGCCGCCAGAAGCGCGACGGTGCGCTACGACGAAACCCAAACCGAGGCCGCCGATATTAAGGCGGCTTTACAGCAACGTACACCTCCGGTCGTAGGCGAATCCGCGCCCGGGCATGCGATTGAACACAAGCCAGAGCCCCAGAATGCGCGAGCGCAATCGCCGGTAGCTGCGCGCCCCGCCGAGGACCACGAAGGCCACTCAGCGCTGCGCGCGGCGCCATCAACGCCCGTTGCCGCGTCGCACACCACGGCAGTACTTGCGCCAACCGATCCCGGAGCCAAGGGCCACGCCCTTCAAGCCGTGCCGGGTGCCAATCCCTCCATGCCGGCGGCGATGGCGATGGAGATGGGTCATGGCGGGAACGACCTGGTGACCATGGTCCGCGACACGCGCAATCGCTTCTGGATCTGCCTGTTCTTCACCGTTCCCATTTTTGTGTACGCGCCCATGGGGGAGTTCTTTAAGCCGCCGGCACCGCCTTTTGGACTGGATCTCACCCTGTGGCTGTTTTTCATCGCAAGTGCTGCGATTCTCTATCCCAGCTGGCCGTTCTTTGTCTCCGCGTTTCGCGCGCTGAAGACTGGCACGTTGAGCATGGCGGTGTTGGTGGTACTGAGTGTTGGCACCGGGTATCTTTTCAGCGTGGGCAGCACGTTCTTTTATAAAGGCGGCGGACAGTTCTACGAAGCCGCTTCCGTATTGCTCGTGTTCATCTTGCTCGGGCATTGGCTTGAAATGCGAGCTCGCGCTGGCGCCTCGTCCGCCATCAAGGCGCTGATGAACCTTACGCCGACCAAGGCCTCGGTGATCCGCAACGGCGCAGAGGTCGAAGTGCCGACGGCAGAGGTGTTAGCCGGCGAGGTTCTCGTGATGCGTCCTGGCGCCAAGATTCCGGTCGACGGTACAGTCCAGAGCGGCGAATCACAGGTTGATGAGTCTATGATCACCGGAGAGTCGATGCCTGTGCCAAAGCGGCCAGGTGATACGGTGATCGGAGCGACGATTAATAAGAGCGGCAGCTTTCGCTACGCGGCGACCAAGGTCGGCGCCGATAGCGCGCTTTCCCAGATCGTTAAACTCGTACAGGAGGCGCAAAACTCCAAAGCGCCCGCGCAACTGCTGGCGGATAAAGCGGCACAGTGGCTCGTTATTGCGGCGATCGTCGTCGGTGTGGCGACCTTTGCCGTGTGGTTTTGGTGGATCGGGCAACCGCTGCTGTTCGCCTTGACACTGACTATTACGGTGTTCGTGATTGCGTGCCCCGATGCGCTCGGGCTTGCAACGCCAATGGCGGTCATGGTCAGCACGGGGTTGGGCGCCATGAACGGCATCCTGTTCAAGAATGCCGCGGCCCTCGAAGAGGCAACCAAGCTCACCGTCATCATCTTCGACAAGACCGGGACGCTCACCCTCGGTCAACCCGAAGTCCATGAAATCATCCCGGCGGAAGGTGTTGCGGAGGAAGTCATTCTGACAGCCGCCGCGGCGGTCGAGCAGGGTTCCTCTCATCCGCTGGCCCAAGCGATCCTGCGCAGAGCGGCCAATCTCAAGGTCTCTGCACCGACAAAATTCGAGAGTCTCGATGGCATGGGCGCGCGCGCCGAGACCGTCAGTGGCACCGTGTTTCTTGGCAACCGATTGCTCATGGATACGCAAAAGCTTCCCCTGGGTGCCCTGGAGGCTGAGTCCGCCCGTCTTCAAGAGGATGGCCGTACCGTTGTGCATGTCGCACTAGCGGGCCGTGTGATTGCTCTCATCGCCATCGCCGATGCGATCAGGCCAACGTCCAAAGCAGCCATAGCAAAGCTGCGCGAGCGAAGGATCGAGGTCGTGATGCTCACTGGCGATAACTCGGCGACTGCCAAACGTATCGCCAAGGATCTCGGTATCGACACGGTTTTGTCAGACGTGTTACCGGGGCAAAAAGCCGAGAAGATCAAAGAGCTACAGCGAACGGGCAAAAAAGTGGGGATGGTGGGCGACGGCGTGAACGATGCACCGGCGCTGACCCAAGCGGATGTGGGATTCGCGATCGGCGCGGGCACCGATGTGGCAATGGAAAGCGCGGATGTCGTGTTGATGAAAAGCGACCCCTATGACGTCGTTGCCGCGATTGAACTATCACACGCGACGCTACGCAAGATGCACCAGAACCTGTGGTGGGCGGTCGGTTACAACGTGATTGCATTTCCTCTCGCTGCCGGCATCTTGTATCCATTTGTCCTAAGTCCGGAGGTCGCAGCGCTGTCCATGTCCGGCAGCACCCTGCTAGTGGCGATTAATGCACTGATGCTTAAGCGCACAAAGCTTGGGGGCATCCACAAACCTGGCGGCACAGCGAATGCCGCCATGCGCGCAAAAGCGAACGGGGTGCCGGAGGAAGCGGCCACCCCAGGACCATCAAGGACACGCCTTTGATTAATAAGTTGCGGGCTTCGGCGCGACGTCCCTTCTGTTCGCATTCGTCGAAAGTCTCGCGGCCGTTTACGCGGAGCGCGCCTTGAGCGGTCTGTTTGCCGCGGCGGTGACTCCCGTGGCGGCGGCAGCGATCGGACGCTTGACCACGACCGAGCAGGGCCGCGCCCGTCGACTGACATTCGTCAGCATGGCCGGTATCGCAGGCTTCTTGGCGGGACCGGTGTTAGGGGTATTCATCGCTCGGGTAGCCGGGAGCTTTGCAACCCTCTCCGAGCCAGGGGGCTCGCTCGCAAGTCCGCTTGCGGCGACCTCAGTATTTGCGTTTCTCGCAGCCTGCGGCGTCGGCCTTTTCGTGCCACCGGGCAATCAATTCAATCAACCACAAAAGACGCAGAACGAATCAATCGAACAAACAAAATGGCTCGTGCCAAGGTTGCTCATGTTAAGTTTTATCGTCTCCAGCGGTGTTGGGGTGTTTGAGGTCGGACTGGCACTGCGTGGCAAGCAGGATCTCGGACTGACGCCCTACCAGATTGCAGCGATGTTCACAGAGTGCAGTCTGGTGATGTTTGTGGTCCAGGCAATCGTGTTCTCACCTTGGTTCAATCCAGCAATGACCCGTTGGTTGATGGCCCCTACGCTGACGGTGCTTGCACTCGGGTTATACCTCGTGCCGCGGGCGGGCGATTTTGCTTTAATGATGTTCGTCATCGGTGCGGTTGCAGCGAGCGCAGGTATCCTCTCGCCCATCATCACCTACTGGATTTCCGCAAAGGCCGGAAGCGCTCAGGGCTGGGAACTCGGCAAGCAAACGGCGGCCTCAAGCCTTGGCGCCACGGTGGGTTCAGCCGCAGGAGGGCTCCTCTTTAACGTCACTGTGCCGGCGGGTGCGTCCTTCGTCCTGGCCGCGCTGCTCGCGGCACTGGGCCTTCTCTTGAGTCTAAAGTTGCCCCACCTGCTGGTGTCCCCAAATTTGCAACGCGCGTCTTGAGGACCCAAGGAACCCGATCAAAGCTGCAAGCGGCACTAGGAACGTGGGAATCGCCAGAGAGATCACCGCGAGGGCGGCCACAGCGTGATCGGAATGGTATTCGATTATCATCCCGCTCACCCGCGCATTGCCTTTGGGATCGCGCTCAATCGAGTCGGCGGACGCAAACTCTCCCAGATCGAGTAAGGCGCCGCCGCTCAAGCCTCGTGGACCGAATGTGTTGCATGCGCGCCGTCGGCATCGAACGACTTTTTTTGAACCGCAAGAAAAGATGGCCGGCACCAGAGATGCCAAGTTTGGCGGCGAGCTGAGGCATATCCTCAGCGTCCGCCGTGTACATTGATATTCCGGTAGAGATTTCCGCTTTCGCTAAAACTACGGAGTGACTTCTTTGGCCATCTTGCGGTGCTCCGCCGCAAGCGCGCGCTCCTCCTCGGCCGCTGATTTGAGGCTTGTCGCAACACTATCGCAGTGCTTGGCTTGTGAGGCCTGCCAGGGCTTGCCACCCGGCTGTCCGTAGGTTTCCCCTAAATTCTTGTGCATTCCAGCCATCTTCTCGAAGCCCAAGGCTTCTTTATCATAGGCTCTGGCGATGGCCTCGTGATCTGCGGAAGTTTTGGCTGCCGCGACCCGGGCCGGATCGAGTGGGTGTCCATCGCCTGCCCACGCTCCACCTGTGAGTGCGAAAGCCACAAGGCTCGCACTCAACACTACGACTAACGGCTTCATAATCTATGCTCCTGATACTGGCACGTGGTGCCGACTTCTTTGAAAACCACATTACGCAAATGTGTCAGGTGAAACAATTGCGGATTCTACGTATCGGCATGTGTATACCCCCTCAGCCAATCCGCTGATCTCGGTCGATCTCCGGCCACCAGCGCGCCGACAATAAACAGATACGAAAGCGTGTGCTGAAGTCCAAATGACTTCAGTCGGGGGATGGATTTTACTCACTAACACATGTTTTCTAGCTGCCAAGAGGGTTCAAAGTCGGCTGAGTTCAGCGATCGTGGCGAGCAGCGCTTTGGTATCGACCGGGCGCAGTTCGGTGTGGGCTATTGTCCGGGGTCTTGAGCACTCCGATCAGATTTGATTCGGCACGGCCGTCGTTAATGAGCTGGAGTTCTTGGGCGACAATGAGAGCAAGGGATTCAACTAGGCCGCCCAAGCTTCGTACGGGCGGTGATGCCAACAGAATGTGGCTGCGGACGCAGGGACAGACGATTCCCGGCAGTAGCCTTTTCGGGCTCGCAGTTAGGTGTGCGCCAAGACCTTGGAGCACGCAACACGACCCAATGCGCGGCACGGGCGGTGACGCACATAGGTGAGAGGCATTGTTCCCGTGTCTCGGTATGGCGCGACGCATAGTCGAGCGCTCTCACTTAGGCGACTACGGCTTTATGCACGCTGCTACGTGAATCCCCGCATAGTAGCCGCCCCGCGAAGGTCTATATTCAAGCCCTGATGGCGCAGTAGCCACGCTGGCAATTTATACATTCGGGGTCCACAGTTTATGAACAAGCTAAGAGGTAGTGCGCTCGTTGGGGCAGCAATAGCAATTGCATTGGTGGTCGGGGCCTCTTTGGCGAGTGCCCAGGCACAACTCACGACCACGGCGCCGGCAGCCGATTCGACGGGCGCGTCGCCCAAGATGATACAAGTTCATTTCAATGAAGCGATTGCTGTAAAGGTGTCTACCCTCACTGTCGCCACGACTGATGGCACAGCGGTCGCCGCGATGACAATGAACGATGCGAAAGATCCGACGACATTGTCAATTACGCCAAATATGCCGCTCACGTCCGGACTTTACCGGGTGAGTTGGAGTGCGGTGACGGACGACGGACAGAAGTCTCGAGGGTTCTTTACCTTCACGCGTGAGTGACTTTGGCGGGAAAGACCAAGCGAAACTTAAGCCCTCAGGCAGCATATCTAGAGACCCAACATGGACACGCGGCAATACCAAGGTTCACCGTTCTGGCGCACAGCCGGAGGACTCGCCGCGGTAGGTTTCGGCGCCGTAGCGGCCTTTTTTTTGTTCACTGAGCATCGAGCGCATATGTTCGGCATGCTCCCGTACCTGATCTTTCTGGTCTGCCCCGTGATGATGCTCTTCATGCACCACGGACACGAAAACTCAGATCATCACGAGCACTCGCCTCCGAAATCTGCAGCACCGCGCAACCAGGGAAGGACGCAGCAGTGACCCACGACAGCGCGCCGGCGTACGGTCTGTGGGGGTTGGTGCTTATCAACACGCTTGTGTTCGTCGGCTTTGCCTTCAGCTTTTCAAAGCCCTCGACCTTGAGGGACTGGCGAAGCTTCAGCGCGTTTTCAGCGTTCATCGTTGCGCTGTTTGCGGAAATGTATGGTTTCCCACTCACGATCTATTTACTGTCGGGATGGTTGCAGACCCGCTATCCGGGCTTGAACCTCTTGTCGCACGATGCCGGTCACCTGTGGTGGACGCTCACCGGCCAACAGGGCGATCCGCACTTTGGAGCCATGCATGTGGCGAGCTTTGTCGCCATCGGAGTCGGGTTCTGGTTGCTCTCGACATCCTGGCATGTGCTCTATCGAGCCCAACGCCACCACACGCTGGCGAGCAGCGGGCCGTACGCTCGAGTCCGCCATCCTCAGTACGACGGCTTCGTCTTGATTATGTTCGGATTTCTGTTGCAGTGGCCGACCCTCCTGACATTGGCGATGTTTCCGATCTTGGTGTGGATGTATGTGAGGCTCTCGACCGCCGAGGAGCACGATTCTGAGCGCATCTTCGGCCAGGTCTGGCGCGACTATGCGGCGCACACGCCGAGATTCTTCCCGCGCTTTGGCACTCTCGAAGGATCGCATGGTAGCGGTCCGCATCCCACCGTGAAGCAGTAACAGGCTCAATAGGAGCATGGCATGAACTCCCTTATCTACTTCCTGATGTTGGGCGGCTTATTCTTCTTGATGATGCGCTTTGGCTGCGGCGCTCACGTGATGGGGCATGGGCACGGCCACACCGGCGCGCCATCCGACGGGCACGATGCATCCCCCGACTCCTCCGGACCTCTGCGGACGCCGCCCGACAAGGTTGTCGATCCGGTCTGTCATGTGAATGTGGAAACTGCGAAGGCTAAGTCTGCCGTGTATGGCGGACAGGTCTATTACTTCTGTTCCCAGGACTGCCGAGCCAAGTTTGAGACCGATCCACCCACCTATGCAAAAGACGCCAGCACGACGCCTGCCGCGAAGGAGCATCATCATGCTTGCTAAGACATATGCCGACGAGAAATTAAGAAGCGCTAGAAGATCCCAGCTCAATCATCGAATTGCTACGATCCCGGTTCTTGCTCTGGGAATGGCGAGCAGCATTTTTTTGGCAGTTTCCTTTATCTTATGCGTGCTTGGGTACTTGCTGTTTCCCTCCCTACCAGTACCCCACGGGCTGTTATCGGTGGTTCTCCCCGGCTTTGTATTATTGACTTGGCGCAGCTTCTTACTGGGCCTCGTCGAAAGCTTGGGCTGGGGTTGGTATGTAAGCTTGGTATTCGCTCCTCTGTACAACTATTTCGTGCACCGATTTAGTCGCGCTCACGCGTAACAGGGGCGACCCCCAGGGCACGCCAATAGAGGTTGAATTTACCAACGAAATTCTCGAAGGGCGTTGCCGATACCTAATCTCACTAAGAGGACTGCCAAATGTATAAAAACATCCTTGTTCCCATCGACGGCAGCGAGACTTCGTCGATCGGGCTGACCGAAGCAATCCGCTTAGCCACAAACCAGGGCGCCCGGATACGGCTCGTGCACGTGGTGAATGAATTGCTTGTCGTACTACCGGAGGCTTACATAAACATTGGCTCGGTCGTCGAGGAGCTTCGACGCGCCGGACAACTCGTTCTCGATAACAGCGAGAAGGCCGTACAAAGTGCCGGGGTAGAGGTCGATACTATACTTATCGAGGTGATGGGCAATCAGGCGGGCGAACAGATCATCCGACAAGCGCAACAATGGGGCGCCGACCTCATCGTTTGCGGTACGCATGGACGCCGAGGGATTCGGCGGATCGTCATGGGTAGCGACGCCGAGTACATCGTGCGCCACACTTCCGTTCCGATTCTGCTGATCCGCGGGGGCCGCGAGTCACCCGTCCTGTAGTAGAAATCTGGGGCTGGAAGACCGTGTTGCCTATGGCGCTGCTCAAAGATCGATGATTTTTTCCGATCAGCAATCGCGA
>JANXZQ010000174.1 GCA_025355445.1 Gammaproteobacteria bacterium | reverse complement strand
GGACTACGCGATCAGCTGCCCCGGCGCCGTGACCGTTCCCAGCGCCCAGTGGCTGCGGGAGAAGCTGGCGGGCCATCGGCTGGCCCTTCGATAGCCTATGTGTGGTAGCGCACCGACCGGGCGGCGGCTGCGCAGCCAAGGTAGCGGGATAATTCACCCGGGTATGCCATGTCCAGTAACGCAATTGGGGCCATTGCTGCGCGCGTGCCTGAAATGGCGGCCACGTATGTGGACGTGCAACGACGGGCTGAGCTGATCAAGGCTGGCGCGCTGCAAAATGCCATTCTCAACAGCGCCAATTTCTCCATTATCGCTACGGATGAGAAGGGCATTATCCAGCTTTTTAACGTAGGTGCTGAGCGCATGCTCGGGTTCACGGCCGCGGAGGTCGTCAACCGGTTAAGTCCCAGTGACATTCACGATCCTGGTGAAGTCATGGCGCGCGCCGAAGCGCTCAGTATCGAGTTGGCAACGCCCATCAATCCGGGATTCGAAGCCCTGTGTTTTAAGGCCTCGCGCGAGATCGAGGACGTCTACGAGCTGACCTATATCTGCAAGGATGGCAGCCGCTTTCCGGCGATCGTCTCGATCACGGCCCTGCGCGACGACTTTCGCGAAATCATCGGCTATCTGCTTATCGGCACCGATAATTCCGTGCGCAAGCGCGTGGAGTCCGAGCTGACGCGGGCGATGGAGGCCGCGGAGAAGGCCAGCCGTGCCAAGACGGATTTTCTATCCGGCATGAGCCATGAGCTGCGGACGCCCCTGAATGCCATTCTTGGGTTCGCGCAGGTGATGGAGGCCGGTTCGCCGCTGCCGACCCCTGCGCAGAAGCGCAGCATCGATCAGATACTTAAAGCCGGCTGGTACCTGCTGGAACTGATCAATGAGATACTCGATCTGGCCCTGATCGAGTCCGGCAAGCTGACGCTGTCGCGCGAGCCTGTGTCCCTGGTCGAAATCATGCTCGAGTGCCGCGCCATGATCGAGCCGCAGGCCAAGAAGCGCGGCATCGTGATGTCCTTCCCGCAGTTCGACTTTCCCTACGTGGTCAGCGCCGATCGAACCCGGCTGAAGCAGGTCTTGATCAATTTGCTGTTCAACGCGGTCAAGTACAACCGGGCGAACGGCACGGTGGCCATCGAGTGCACCGTGCGTCCGTTGAACGTGATCAGGGTCAGCATCCGGGACACCGGCGCAGGGCTCGCACCGGAGCAGCTGACGCAGCTGTTTCAACCCTTCAATCGCCTGGGCCAGGAGGCGAGCGTGGAGGAGGGCACGGGGATCGGCCTGGTGGTGAGCAAGCGGTTGATAGACCTCATGGGCGGCAGCATCGGCGCGGACAGCGAGGTGGACGTCGGCAGTGTGTTCTGGATCGAATTGGGGTTGACGGCGCCGATGCTGATGACGAGGGAAGCCGACCTGGCGGCGCACTCGGCGCCGCAGCCAGCGGACGGCGCGCCGCGCGACCTCGTGCTGCATGTGGAAGACAATCCGGCCAATCTCGAACTGGTCGAGCAGATCATCGCGCAGCGCTCTGACCTTAAGCTGCTGAGCGCCGCGGACGGCAATTTAGGCGTCGAATTTGCCCGTACCCATCAGCCGCGGGTGATCGTGATGGATATCAATTTGCCGGGCATCAGCGGCATTGAAGTCATGAAGATTCTGCGCGCCGATCCGTCGACGGCGCATATCCCGATCATTGCCTTGAGCGCCAACGCCATGCCGCGCGACATCAAGCGAGGCCTCGACGCCGGCTTTTTCAACTATCTGACCAAGCCGCTCAAGATCGGCGAGTTCTTGCATGGGCTGGATGCGGCGCTGGCATTTGCAAGGAAGTCTGCGTGACCACTCTGGTGCCCGATATTCTCAGCGCAAATATTCTTGTTGTCGACGATCAGCAGCCGAACGTCGAGCTGCTGGAGAAAATTCTCGCGGACGCGGGCTATGGGCATGTGACCTCAACCACGAATCCGCTCGAGGTCTGCGCGCTGCATCGCCAGAACAACTACGATCTGATTCTCCTCGACCTGCAGATGCCGGAGATGGACGGATTCCAGGTCATCGAAGGGCTCAAAACAAGCGCTACCGATGCCTACCTGTCGGTGGTCGTGATCACGGCGCAGCCCGGTCACAAGCTGCGCGCACTGCAAGCGGGAGCCAAAGATTTCATCAGCAAGCCCTTCGACCTCGTCGAGGTGACGACGCGCATTCACAACTTGCTGGAAGTGCGCCTGCTGTACAAGAAGTTGGAGAACTACAACAAGGATTTGCAGCACATGGTAGCGGAACGCACCGCGGAGTTGCGTGAAAGCGAAGCCCGCTACCGTAGTCTCACGGAACTCGCCTCCGACTGGTATTGGGAGCAGGACGAGAACGACACCTTCACAAAGGTGTCCGGCCCGGTTCTAGAGATGCTGGGAATTCAGGTGCCCGCCTTGGTGGGAGATGACGGCGTCGCCTATTCCGGGGGCTGGAACGAAGTCGAGCGCGACGCGCTGCGCGCAGCCATCGCAGCAAGGCAGCCTTTCCTGGACTTCGTGTTCACACGGGTCGGCACCGACGGCGCGCAGCGCAGCTTTCGGGTCAGCGGCGAACCGATGATCAACAGCGCCTGCCGCTTCATTGGTTATCGCGGCGTCGGCGTGGAATTGCTGAACAAGTGATAAGCTCTTTATCGCCCAACCCAAATCGGCTGCTGGCCGCGCTGCCGGCCGCGGAATACGAGCGCGTCTCACCGAGCCTGGAACTCGTACCGCTGCTGCTGGGGAAGGTGCTCTATGAACCGGGCCTGCAGATGGAGTACGCGTACTTTCCGACCACTGCCATCGCGTCGCTGCACTATGTCGTGGAGACGGGCGAATCGGTTGAGACCGCGGGTGTCGGCAACGAAGGTGTGGTGGGCGTGTCGCTATTTCTGGGCGGTGATACCACGACGGGCTCGGCGGTGGTGCATACGGCCGGGCTCGCCTATCGCCTCAAGCGCGGCCTTCTGAAAGAGGAATTCGATCGCGCCGGCCCGACGTGCAACTTGCTGCTGCGTTACACGCAGGCACTTGCGGCGCAAATCTCGCAGACTGCCGCCTGCAATCGGCATCACCTGCTGGAGCAGCAGCTGTCGCGTTGGCTGTTGTGCATACTGGATCGAGTGCCATCGGGTGAAATGGCGATGACGCAGGAATTGATCGCGAGCCTGCTCGGTGTACGCCGCGAGGGGATCACCGAGGCGGCCGGTCAGTTGAAGCTGGCGGGGTTCATCCAATACCGCCGCGGTCACATTTCCGTGCTGCACAGGTCGGGACTCGAGACACGCGCCTGCGAGTGCTACGCTGTGCTAAAAAAAGAAGTGGCCCGGCTGTTCGCCGACGTATGCTGCAACTAGACTTTTTTGGTCTGCAGGGTCTCTTTGATGCGCTCTCCGGGCACACCCAGGAATTGCTCCGCAGAGACCATGGAGGGCGTTAGGTCGCAGGTATCTGGGGGAGCAGGCGATCGTATTCTTTCTTCACCACGGCGTAGCACTCGCAGGTGCGCTGCTCCAGACGCGGGCGGTCGAGCACGTTGATTCGGCCGCGTTGGTAGCGGATGAGTCCGGCCTTATCCAGTCGGCCGGCTGCTTCGGTGACTCCTTCGCGGCGCACGCCCAGCATGTTCGCAATCAACGCTTGGGTCATGATCAGTTCATTGGAATGCAGCCGATCGAGGCTCAAAAGCAACCAGCGGCACAGTTGTTGGTCCAGCGAATGGTGGCGATTGCACACCGCCGTCTGCGACATTTGGGTGAGCAGCGCCTGGGTATATCGCAACATTAGATGTAGCACGGGCCCGCCGCGATTGAATTCGGCCATTAGCAGATGAGCCTTTAGGCGAAACCCTGCACCTGCGCTCTGCACGACGGCACGGCTCGATGTGGTCTCGCCGCCCATGAACAGCGAAATACCGACGATGCCTTCGAAGCCGACCACCGCGATCTCGGCCGACGCTCCCTCTTCCATGACGTACAGCAATGAGACGATGGCCGTGGTCGGAAAACACACATGAGTCATCGTTCCGCCGGACTCGTAAAGTACCGTACCCAACGGCAATTCGACGGGTTCAAGGCGCGGGCTCCAACGCGCCCATTCCCTATCCGGCAGGCTGGCGAGCAGCTGATTTTCCCGAGGATCCGAGATCAGGTCAGGGAAGGCAGCTAAGGGAGCAACGTCCGTGTGAATCTCCAGTCTGCTTGCAACTGGAAACGTAATAACATCGTTTCTGCGCGGGCATCTGTTCGCTGACGTACGCTACTATGGAAAATCTCTAGGGAGGCCCTCAAAAATGCTCACCATCCTGTTTGCTGCGGCCGCGCTGGCCGGCGGATTCCAGCATCCGATACCGACTCCCGCGGCTGACCTTCCCGCCGCGGTGTATCGCGAGCGGCGTGATCGAGTGATGCAGGCTCTCGGCGGATGCATCGCGGTCATTGAAGCACAGGGCGAAATGTCGGGGATCACCGAAGACTTCCGCCAGGATGCGGATTTCTTTTGGCTGACGGGCATCAATGAGCCGGGCGCGTACCTGGTATTCGCGCCGAAGTCGCCGTTCAACAAGGTGACGCTGTTTCTGAAAGCGCGTGATCCGGAAGCCGAGCGATGGACTGGGCCGCGGGAGGCGATCTCGCCGGATCTCATCGAGCGCTACGGAGTCGACCGGGTGAGGCGCGGCTCGCCGGAGACCAATCTCGAAGGCGCCGGAATGATCCATGACTGCGTGGCGGTCATTGCTCCGCCCACCATGGGCAAAGAGGATCGCGGCGATGCTGATCTTGCAGCGCGTGTCGCGCAGCGCTTCGGATTGCGCCTGGTCAATAAGCGCTCCTTGCTCGCCGAGTTGCGCGAGGTTCACGGCACCGAGGAGATCGAACGCATGGAGCGCGCCATCGCCATCACGCGAGCGGGCCATGAGGCCGTGGCCAAAGGGACGGTCGCCGGCGTGTCCGAGCGGGACGTGCAGACGCAGATGGAGTACGCCTTCTTCGCGGCGGGCGCTACGGGCTTGAGTTATTCCTCGATCGTCGGCGCAGGTCCTGATGGGGCCGTGTTGCATTGGGACAAGAATTCTCGATTGCTGAAGGACGGCGATCTCGTGGTGGTCGACGCAGCCGCCGAGTACGGACGCTACGCAGCGGACGTGACCCGTACCTATCCGGTATCGGGACACTTCGACCCGGAGCAGGCCAAGGTGTATCGCGCGGTCTATCAGGCGCAGGAAGATATTCTCGCCGCGATACATCCGGGCGTGTCGATGGCAGAACTACAGCATGTCGCGGAAGGTTCGCTGCGTCGCGCGGGTCATCTGAAGGATTTCATTCATGGATTCGGGCACTTCGTCGGGCTCGACGTGCACGATGCCGGACTGTATGAAAAGCCCCTGCCCGTGGGTGCGATCTTCACCGTGGAACCGGGCGTTTATTTACCGGAGCAGGGCTTCGGAGTGCGCATCGAGGACGAGGTGATGATCACGCCGAAGGGCTACCGTCTGCTGACCGCGGATTTCCCGCGCAAGCTCGAAGATGTGGAGGCATGGGTGGCGAAGGCGAGGGGTCACTAAGCTAAGGCCAGGGGTCACTAAGCTAAGGCGAGGTCAGGGAGGCGGTACGCGGCGCAAGTATGCGGCTTGGATTGCGGTATTGGCGTGCGTTGGCGCTGGTGGTTACGGCGCGCTGATTCGACCGTCCGGCGCCGCCCACGCCGGCCATGGCAAAGACGCCGGGGCAGTCGCGGCGTGCGGCTGCATCGACAGAGGCTGCTGTGAGGCCATCCGCCCTCGCCGACTCAAAGTCCAAAGCCGATGAGGTGGGCAAAATCGAAGTCGACTTTTGCGGCCTTGGTAAGGTGGCGTTCCACGCGGACGACGAATTGGGCCCCGGCCGATATCTCGATGGATTGAGCAAGCCGGCGGTGCGGCTCTGGCTGACCGCTCTGCTCAACAGCGATGACAATCGGGCGCGGGCGGCGGGGTTGTTTCTGCAGGACAAAATCGCTGCGGCAGGGTTCAAGCCCATGCAGGAACAGACGCGCGATGCCTTGATTCAGCTTGCGGTGGGGTCAGGCGATCCCGCCGTGTACGCCATGGCCGTCAGTGCGTGCGATACCTACGGCGACTCGGCGAAGGGCGCCTGTGAGCAGATTTCCTTGAAAGGATGGACTCAAGTCGACTCCGACAATGCGGTGCCCTGGCTTCTGGTCGCGGGCAAGGCTCGCGCACAGAAGGATGCTGTCGCCGAAGCGAATGCGTTCAATCATGCGTCCAAGGCCAGCAAAGTCGACTCGTATAACTTTTCGTTGTTCGCGTACGCGGAGCCGGAATTGCCGAAGGATGCAACGCCGCTCGAGCGTTGGTGGTTAGCGGTTGAGACCATTGGCATTGAGGCAGCCATCAGCATGCATCAATATGAAATAGCGACAAAGCATTGTTCCGCGGTTGCCGTGCAAGACAGCGAAGCGCAGCAGGAATGCAGCGACTTAGCGGAAGTTTTTGTTACCAAGGGAACGAATCTCCTGGATTTCAAGATTGGCACAAACATGGGAGCGCGCGCGGGTTGGGCCAAGGAGCGAGTCGCGGCTCTCAAACAGGAAGGCGATGCATTGACGCAGGCACTGGTGCAGGCGACGCCTGCGGGTGTAGACAATCAATGGACTTGCAGCGGCGTGGAACTTGGCAATGCGTATATTCGCGAGGCCGTTCAATTGGGAGAACTTCGCGCAACGCACGAGGTGCTGGAGCGTTCAGGTGAAACGGTTGCCGAATTGGCCGGAAAGTGGCGAGAATACATCGATAAGTTTCAACGCGAGGCACTACGGCGTGCGCAGGATGCATCGCCGTAGTCTTAAGTTTTGACGAATGCGCTTTTGTCCTCCCGCAGCTTGCAGGCTGCGGCGATGAGGGCAGGCCGGTCCTGCTGCTCGATGTTGCCGTCGGCAAGGATATGTGTGACGGATGCGCCGTCCTTCTCGAGGGCCCGGCTGACCAGAAGCATGCGGTGGCAATTCAGCGGCTCCTTTTCGGCGCACATTAGGGGCTACACGATATTTATCAGCGCCGACAAGGACGCGTTGAATTCCGGATTGGAAATGTTTCGTCGCAGCCAAGCGCTGGTATTGGACCTTGCCGGCCTCGTAACAGGTGGGATCGTCGGAGCGCGCGCCCAATTCCTTGCCGAGAAAGACATAGGCAATTTGGTGTGCAGCGAGCGACGCCGCCAGCCGGTCCTTGTTGAATTGGGGGTAGCGTCGTCACTCCACAAGTTTGCCATAATTGATGTCGATACTGCCCAGGGCCAATAAGAATAGGGAGTGACTTCATGGATGACAGGAAAATCGGATTGCCCATCATATTAATGGCGGCGATCGTTCAGGGCTGGGGCCTATACGGCCTTCACGAAGCGATCCAGAGTCATCACTGGCCGGCGACGCAGCACACCTGGCTGGTCGCTCTCTACGCCCTGGTGGTGTTCGTTCCCGTCACGCTTCAGATCCTGGCTGAGCACGTGCGGTCCGCCGCACTATGGCGCCTCGTCGCGATATTTGCCGCTGCCTATTTTTATTTTGGCTGGCATCACGGCTCGGTGTTCGGCGGAGCGCCCGAGCAACCCGGCGATTCTCAAGGATACTTTCAGCTGGGTCTGTCGATGGGGGTGCTATGGCTGTTGGTGCTGCCGTTCATGCAAATTCGTCTGGTAACGGGTCATTGGACGAGCCAATACGGCATGTTATTTACGTATGCGTGGCGTAATAAACTGGTGCTGGGCGAAGCCGCACTGTTCACGGGTTTGTTTTGGCTGCTGCTGTTTCTGTGGCAGATGCTGTTCCACATGTTGGGCATCGATTATTTCAGGGAACTGTTCGAGGAACCCGTCTTCGTCTATCCGGTCACGTCGCTGGCATTCGGATGCGCGTTGCATTTGATCGGTGCGATCGAGCGCCTGACTTCGGTCGTTCTCGAGCAGCTCCTCAGTGTGCTCAAGTGGCTGGGCCTGTTGGCCGGGGTGATTCTCGCTTTTTTTACGATTGCACTCGTATTCAAGCTGCCGGATCTGGTGTTCACGGGACAGAAGGCGATTGGCGCTGCGTGGCTGCTGTGGTTGATTGCGGTGGTCGTGTTGTTGTTGAACGCCGCCTATCGCGATGGCTCGGCAGCGCAGCCGTATCCCACGTGGGCGGCGCTGTTCTTGCGGGTGGTTGTGCCGCTCACGGTAGTTGTTTCCGCCACCGCACTCTATGCGCTGGTGATGCGCAACCGGCATTATGGCCTGACGGTGGAACGTGTCTGGGCGTTTGTGGTGGCGAGTGCGGCGCTGCTGTACTCGGTTGGATATTCGGCGTCGGCCTTCGCCAGGGGCGCGTGGCGTGGCGGTATCTCGCGCGTGAACGTGAGCATTGCGTTGGCACTTATCGCCGTCATCGCCGCGACATTGACCCCAGTGCTGTCGCCATACCGTCTGGCTGCGAACAGCCAGTTTCAATTGGTCCGCGACAAGGGCATGGCTGTGGAGGAAGACACGCACTCCAATCGATACAATCCTGGGGGCAATACGCCGCTGCACTACCTGCGCTTCGAGTCGGGCCGCTATGGGCAGAGCAGGCTGAGGGAGCTGGCCGAACTACAGGCAGGCAAGGACGCGGAGGGCGTTCGCCGGATGGCAAACCGCCTGTTGCAGCAAAAAGTACGTTGGGAACAAGTGCCGGCGATCAATATGAGCGCGGACCTCGCCAAGATGCCCGTGTATCCGGGAGGTCGCGTTCTGGATAAGGAATTGATCGAGACGATCAGCAAGGATCTGGAGAAGCCGGCTCGCGGCTTTGCGTTTCGAGGGATTGGGGACAAGGCTGTGGGCATTTACGTCGATTTGAACGCCGACGGAACGGAGGAATTCATAATCCTCACCAAGGACAGGGGAGTTGTATATGAGCGCCAATCGGGTCGGTGGGTGCCCGCGGGCAATATTCTCCCGGAGGTCGCTTATTCGGCGCGGCGTGATCTAGATCTCGCGGGAGAATTGGCGAAAGGCAAAATCTCAGCAATCCCGCCGAAATGGAATGATTTGTCCGTTGACGGATTTTTATTCAGCGTGAGGCCGCTGGTGAACAGTTTGGCCCCGGTTCGGGGTGTTCCACCTCCATAGGAAACGTTTCCGCGGCAACGTCGTCGAGGCTGTCCGCGGCAATGTCATGGGTAGCATGGACGAGAGTGTCCTTGGCTCTGCGTCCGCGAATCGCCTGATTGCACAGCACCCATACGCCGAGTTCGTAGTCCATGCGCTCGCCGCGCCAGCGGGTGGCGGCGGCATTCGGTTCAACCCCGTAGTCTTGCCAGTCATTGGGCGACACCCGCGCGCAGCGGATGACCTCAAAATGCCGGCCGTCCGGGTGCAGAAAGCGCCAGCCGCCGTCGGGCAGGGTCTTGATGAGGATTTCGCCTTCGTGCACCAGACGGTGGTGCAGGCGACACAAGGTCACGAGATTCGAGAGCTTGGTCTCTCCGCCATCGGCCCAGTGTTCGATGTGGTGCGCATCCACATAGCGCCGGTGTGTGCAGCCGGGGAAGCGACAGCCGGCGTCGCGGGTATTGAGCGCGCGGCGAATGGCCGGCGGGATGGTGCGGGTCTTGCGCCCAACATCGAGCGGCTCGCCGTGCTCGTTCTCGATGATGCGCAGCAAACTGGAGTCGCAGGCGAGCCGACGTGCGGTCTCGGCTGGGATGGAGGGCCCATTCTCGAGCTCGCAGCGCCCGGCCGTGCCCTGGCGCAAGGTCTCGGCGTCCACGTGCACGATGACTTGGAAGCGATCGGCGGTAGTGCCGGAAGTCTGCTTGTCGGTGAGAAAGCTCTCCGCCAGTACGCCAAGCGCGTCTGCTCGCCGCGCCTGGTAGGTGAGCGCGCCTTCTTCTACGACTTTGACTGAGATTTCCCGATGCGGCAGGGTCTTGATGGCCGCATCGAGCGCTTGGAGCAACATGACTCCGGCTGCGGACGGCAAACGGCATTTGAGGATCACGCTGCCGTCCTGATCGAAGCTGTAGCTCAAACCGCGATTCGCGTGCTGCTGCGCCTCTCGGGAAAGCTCTTCGGCGTCCATGGCGCGCCTGAAACCGCTCACCAGCCGTTCCACATGGTGGGCGGTACCGTGCAGAGCAATCATGAGCAAACTGTCCTCGGTGGCCGCACACGCCACCCGGGTCAGCGCCCTCACCTTCGAATAACTCAACTCGCCGCGGGACATGGAGGCGGCGATCTTTGGCAAGCCGGCCAGCGCATGGGCGACGCGCACTTTCTCGCGGGCGGCGCCCAGATTTAATCCGCATTTGAAGTTCAGCCAGTGAGCGCAGGACGGCAATTTGCCGTCGCCCCAGCCTTTGCGGCGATCGAACTCGGCAATCAATAGCAGCCAACGATAGTTCGCCGCATTCAGTTGCCCGGCAAGTTCCGTGATTTGCGCTTCCAATTCTTCGAGCGACATCGAGGGACTGATAGCCGTATTCACACCGTTCATTTCGAGGCTCCCGCTGGGTTTATATACAGTAAATTGTACCGAAACGAAGGGCGGAAATCACGCGCGCTGACGGTCATTATTTCTATAATTATTAATGTGTTACACCAGTTTTGGGGCGGCCTTATTGGACGCCTGCTACCATCGTCAAAATGACCTGGTTAGCCAAGCAATACGTGACTTTCGAGGATGAGCGAACCCGACCCGTCCGAGATCTAGTGGCGGCGTTACCCGCTGTTGACGCGCGAACCGTGATTGACCTTGGGTGTGGCCCGGGCAATTCCACGGAGGTATTGGCGGCGCGCTTTCCCGCTGCCGAGGTACGCGGCCTCGACAGCTCGCCCGACATGATTGCGGCTGCCCGTCAGCGATTGCCGGGGGCGCAGTTCTCGGTGGGCGGAATCGAGGAATGGAACGATGCCGGGCCATTCGACGCGATACTGGCAAACGCCGTGCTGCACTGGGTTCCGAATCACGCGACGTTATTGCCATCGTTGATTGCAAAGCTCACGGACCGCGGCGGTCTGGCCATACAGATGCCGGACAATCTCGATGGCCCTGCTCATCGATTGATGCGCGAGGTAGCTGCCGACGGCCCATGGGCCACGGCTCTGGCAGAGGCTTCCGCGGCACGAACACCGATCGCCGATGCCGACTGGTACTACGAACTGCTGCGGCCCTTATGCAGCAATGTCGATGTGTGGCGAACTACCTACTATCACCCGCTGCCGGGAGGCCCAAGCGCAATCGTGGAATGGTTCAAGGGCAGCGGTCTCAGACCATTCTTGGAGCCGCTCGACACGCTGCAGCGCGGTGCGTATCTCGAGCGGTACACGGCAGCGGTAGGGCGGATGTATCCGACCCTGGCGGACGGTTCGGTGCTGCTGCCGTTTCCACGATTGTTCATGGTGGCTGTTGGTTAGAGATGGGTGAAACAATACGATGCATACAACCACGGCATTTGAACTCCCGGCGTTTCGTATTACGAAATCTCTTGGGGTGGTCAGAGGAATTACGGTGCGAACACGGTCTCTGCCCTTGAGCATAATCGGCGGGCTACGAACACTATTCGGCGGACGGGCCGGCATTTTCTCCGATCTTTGTGAATCGGCGCGCGAGGAATCGTTTCAACTGATGCTGGCCCATGCGCGGAAAATGGGAGCGAATGGTGTCATAGGTGTTCGATATGACACCGGGCCGATGGTGGGTGCGGCGGAGGTCCTTTGCTACGGCACCGCGGTTATCGTCGAGCCGTCACAATGACCGTCTAACACGCGGTCAATCTTTCGTGGACTTTGCATCCGTTCCGGAGATCTTGCGCGAGCCTTTGTCACATTGGTGGGAGCGCGCGAGCGCGCAGCCTGTCCTTGTCGATGCCTACGCGGTGCTGAGCGAATCACTGCGTGCGGAATTGCCGCGCGTCGTCGCGGCAAGCGAGTTTATCGGTGCGGTGCTGATTCTGGACCCACAGGCGCTCGAATGGTTCGCGCTCAACGAGGCGCCTGCGGCGGCGGCCGGAGCCGGCGCCGAGTACGAGTCTCGCGCGACACGAGCAAGGACGACTGCCGACGCACAGCGCATCCTGCGCGAGTGGCGGCGTCGCGAGATGTTGCGCATCGCGTGGCGCGACATCGTGGGACGTGCGGGCGCGGGCGCGGGGGCCGGGGCGGGGGCGGGCTGGGGGGCTGTCGCCGACGTTGTTGCAACCTTGCACGCACTGTCTGATTTCGCGGACGCGTGCATTCGCGCTGCGGTGGCGGCTGCGCAATTGCATCTCGGAGAGGTCTTCGGCCAGCCCCGCGGCAGTGACAGTAAAGAAGCGACACTTATCGTGCTGGGGATGGGCAAGCTCGGCGGTCGCGAGTTGAACTTCTCCTCCGACATCGACCTCGTGTTTCTGTTCTCCGAGGGCGGCCAGACGGACGGCCAGCGGGTCATCGAGAACGAGGAATATTTCAATCGCCTCGGGCGTGAGATCATCCGGCTTCTCGATGTGCGCAGCGAGGACGGCTTCGTGTTCCGGGTGGACATGCGCCTGCGGCCCTTCGGCGACAGCGGACCGCTGGTGGTGAGCTTGGCCTCACTGGAAGATTACCTGCAGGAGCACGGCCGCGATTGGGAGCGCTACGCCTGGGTCAAGGCACGCGCCATTGTGGGCGCGGATTGCTACGCGGCGGCGACCCAGGAATTCGTGCGTCCCTTCGTGTACCGGCGCTACCTGGACTTCGGCGTGATCGAATCGCTGCGCGACATGAAGGCGCTGATCGCGCGCGAGGTGTCGCGGCGCGAGCTTGATCAGGATCTGAAACTCGGCAAGGGCGGCATCCGCGAGATCGAGTTCATCGTGCAATCCATGCAATTGGTCCGCGGCGGCAGCGACCGGCGGCTGCAATCCGCCTCATTGCTCGAGGTGCTGCCGAAGCTGGAAGGTTCCAGGCTCATGTCGCCGGCGGACATTGCCGAATTGACGGACGCTTACCTCATATTGCGAAAGGCCGAGAACGCCATACAGATGATTCGCGATGAACAGGCCCATTCGCTCCCCAGCGAGGAAGGGGACCGTGCGCGCCTGGCCCTCAATATGGGTGCGGCGGACTGGAATGCCGCCTATGCGCTCATCGATGGGGCACGCGCCAAGGTTGCGAGGCAATTCGAGGAACTGCTGGCCGGTGCCGCAGACACCCAGCGCGGTGGGCAGGGTGCGCGCAGCCGAGACGAGGCCGGTGCGGACTGGCTGGCGTCCGATGGCGCAAATATCGACGAGGAATTGCGCAACGGCGGCTTCCCACAGGATGGCGTGCCGGCGGTTGCCGCAACCTTGGTGGCGTACCGCACCGCGGCATCGTATCGGCGGCTGGACGAGGCCGGGCGGCGGCGCCTGCACGGCATACTCGCCCGCTTGCTGAAGGCGGCCGCGCGGCTGCCGTCGCCCGCGGTCGTGGTGCAGCGGGTGCTGCGCGTGTTGGAGGCGATCGGCACGCGTGCATCGTATCTGGCCTTGCTCAAAGAGCAGCCTGCGGCGCTCGATCGCTTGATCGACGTATGCGCGATCAGCGGCTTCTTGTCGCGGCAAATCGCCGATTTCCCGTTGCTGCTCGACGAGTTGATCGACGCCAAGGCGTTCGATGAAATGCCCTCGCGCATCGGCTTCGTCACGGAACTCGCGGCCCGTACTGAGCGGATGCCCGCCGACGATCCGGAGCGGCAGGTGGAGACGCTGCGGCAATTCCAGAAAGTGGCCGTGTTCTCGGTGGCGCTTGCCGATCAGACCGGGCGGCTGCCGCTGATGAAGGTGAGCGACCGACTCACCGACATTGCCGAGCTCATCATTCAATGCTGCATGGATCTGGCGTGGCAGCAGATGACCCACATGTACGGCACACCGTTCTGCGGCGATCGACCGGAGAATCTGCGCCAGGTGCTCGTGGCCGTTGCCGGCTACGGCAAGCTGGGCGGCTTGGAACTCGGCTACGCGTCCGATCTGGATTTGGTGTTCCTGCACGATTCGAGCGGGGAAATTCAGCAGACCCAGCGCGAACGGCAGACCCAGGGCGAACGGCAGATCGCGGGCGAGCGGCCTCTCGACAACACGGTGTTCTTCTTAAGGCTGGGCCAGCGCATCGTGCACCTGCTCACCATGCATTCGGCGGCGGGCCGGCTGTACGAAGTGGACATGCGGCTGCGGCCGAACGGCAAGGGCGGTTTTCTGATGACGGGCATCGGCGCATTCGAGCGCTATCAGCGCCAGGAAGCGTGGACCTGGGAGCATCAGGCGCTGCTGCGTGCGCGCGCGGTCGCGGGAGATATCGATTTGTGCAAGGCTTTCGAGGCAACGCGGCGCGGCGTGCTGCGCGAGGCGGTGCATCGGGATACTCTGAAGTCCGATGTGGCGGAGATGCGCCTGCGCATGCGGCGCGAATTGTCCAAAGCCGGCGCTGCAGAGTTCGATATCAAGCAGGACGCGGGAGGCATCGCGGACATCGAGTTTCTGGTGCAGTACTGGGTGCTGGCCGCGGCGAATGCGCATCCGGAGCTTTTGACCTTCACCGATAATATTCGGCAGCTCGAGGGATTGGCGGCGGTGGGCGTGCTCGATCAGTCAACGGCGCAATGGCTGACCGACACCTACATCGCCTACCGCACCGTTCTGCACCACTTGTCGCTGGAGGGCCAGGGCGAGCGGGTGGTGGAGTCGGCCTCCCATGCTGAAACGCGCGCGCGAGTGGTCGAGATCTGGCGCGGGGTTTTCGGGTAGCGCGTGGTTTTCGGGTAGAATGTGTGCATGCAACCGATGTTGGAACAAAGCGACCCGAAGCATCGGCTGATTCAGGCGAATGCCTTGCATCAGTACAGCGTGACCGAAGCGGATTTGCCGCTGTCATGCCCCATGCCGGGCATGTTGCTGTGGAATTCACATCCCAAAGTCTATTTGGCGATCGAGCAGACGGGTTGGGCGAAGTGCCCGTATTGCGGTGCAGAGTACACGCTGAAACGTAGCTAGCGCGGCGGCCGATCAGTACTTCTGGTACGACTTCTCCTCGATGATGCTCGAGCCCAAAGTGGTGTTGATGCGCCGCTTGATGGCGGCGCGTTGGTCGTTCTCGAAGTAGACGGCCCGCGCCAGCCGGATGAATTCTGCATCGAAGGCTTGCGCGCGCTCCTTGTCGCGGATGTCATCTTCGATCACCCATAGGCGCCCGTTGACCTCGAGCAATGCGTCGACGTCGGCCTTGATGTCGGCCTGTGCGTAGGCCGACTCGCTCCAGGTCGCTTGCAGCGAGTGCAGTTCGAGAAGCACATTGCGCACCTTGGCGGGGTCAGAGATGCGCTCAGACTTGATGCGCAGAATAGTTATCTTGTCCAGCAATTCCCCGGGTGAAATCGGGACTTTTATTTCGTTCATTGCGGCATTTTAGCGCGATCTGCGAGGCCAGCGCGATCCGCACGCCGAGCGCGATCGGCCATGAGGGCGTCGAGCTTGGCGGCGACATCTCTGACCTCGATCAGATCCATGACCCCGGGGCGCTCGATCTTGGTGGTCCAGGGAATCTGCGCGGCAGGTTTCCTCAGGAATTTTTTTGCGGCCGCTTCGTAGCGGTCGACGCACCACTCGCGGCTGTAGTACGGGCCCGCGCGCTCGGGGTTGGTGGCGGCATACAGGCCGATCACCGGCAGCCCGACCATGGTTGCCATGTGTACGGGGCCGGAATCCGGCGACAGCAGCACGGTGCTGCGGGAGAGCAGCCCGAGCAGCTGCGGCAGCGTGTCCTTGCCGATTAGATTGAGCAGGTCAAAGTGCACGGCGGCCATGATCTTCTCGCCCAATTCGCGCTCGGTGGCGCTGCGGCCTCCGACCAGCACGACGCGCATGCGATGCATGTGTGCGGCGTAGCCCGCCACCGCAGCATACCGGTCGGTCCGCCAGTTGCGGGCCGCGTGGCTGGAGCAGGGGCTGATGAGCAGCGTGGGCCTATCGTCGGCGATGATGCCGCGGGCATATTCGAGCGCGTCCTGCGGCAGAGTCAGGTTCCAGTGCGGCGCCGCGGGCGCAATGCCGCAGGCGCGCACGAAGCCCATGAAGGAATCCAGCACGTGTTCCGCTTGGGCGGGGGCGATGCGTGCGTTGGTGAACCACCATTGCAATTCGCGTGCACGCGCCTTGTCGAAGCCCAGCTTGATCGGGGCGTAAATCAGCCTGCTGACCATGCTGGCGCGAAACGACAACTGCAGGTCGAGCAGCAGGTCGAAACGCCGGCCGCGCAGGGTTCGACGCAGGCGCCACAGTTCCGCGGACGTTGCGCCTTTGTCGAAGGTGATAAACTCGATTTCCGGCAGCAGCGCCGTCATCAGCTTGGCCTCTACCTTGCCGATGATCCATGTGAACCGGGCTTGGGGCCATGCCTCTTGCAGGGCGCGAAGTGCGGCCAACGCATGGCAGGTATCGCCGATGGCCGACAGGCGCAGCAGACATACATGCTGCGGCGGCGGTTTGAAACTTAAGGTCATAAATTGAGCGACAGCCGACGCATTGTCACTGCCACGGGCGCCATGCTGTCTGATCCCACCCGTCTTGGCAATGTGGAGGATGGTGACCCGGAACCGCTGTTCGACCCGGAATTCTGGCGCCGCCGCGGCGAATTGACGGCAGCGCCGGGCGGGCGCGGAGCGGCTTGGTTCGTGGGCGAAGGCGAGCGTCAATGGGTGCTGCGGCATTTTCGCCGCGGCGGCTTCATTGCGCGCGTATCGCGCGATTCCTATGTGTGGACGGGAGAGGACAGGGTGCGAGCCTTCGCCGAGTGGCGGCTGCTCAATCTGTTGACTGATCGCGGTTTGCGCGTGCCCAGGCCCATTATCGCCCGCTACCAAAGGAACGGCTTGATTTATCGCTGTGATTTGATCACGCAAAGAATCTTGGATACCGAGACCTTGAGTGCCTTGCTCAGCAAGGCTCCGCTGCCGGAAGCGACGTGGCGCGCCGTCGGGGCGTCGCTGGCGCAGCTGCATCGCGCGGGTGTGGATCACGCGGATCTGAACGCGCACAATGTGCTGGTGGACTCAAAAGGGATGGTGAGTGTGATCGATTTCGATCGCGGCCGGGAGCGCGCACCGGGCACATGGAGTACGCGGAATTTGCAGCGCCTGCGGCGCTCGCTCGCAAAGATCACGCTCGGCCTGCCGCCCGGGCGTTATTCGGCCGAGAACTGGCAGTGGCTGCTCGCCGGCTACAAAGCCAGATGATGCGCCGGCTGTACACGGTTCTCATTTACTGCGCCGTGCCGTTCGCCTTTGTCAGGGTGCTATGGCGGGGTTTGCGCGAGCGTGGCTATTGGCGCGGCTTAAGCGAGCGCTTCGGCTACGGGCGTACTTGTGATTCGCCGGCCATTTGGCTGCATGCCGTGAGCTTGGGGGAAATGACGGCGGCCGCGCCGCTGGTACGCGCGCTGCGCGCGCGCTACCCGCAGAGCCTGCTGGTGCTGACCACCGCCACGCCCACCGGCCGCGCACGCGCGCGCGACCTGTTCGGCGACGCCGTCGATGTGCGCTTTCTGCCCTACGACATGCCGGCGTCGGTGGGGCGGTTCTTGGACCGTATCCGGCCGCGGCTCGCCATCATCATGGAAACCGAACTGTGGCCGAATTTGTTCGGCGAGTGCGAGAGGCGCGGCGTGCCCCTGATGCTCGCCAGCGCCAGGCTGTCGCCCAAGTCCGTCGCGCGCTATCGGCGCTTCGGAAGCTTGTTTCGCGGGATGTTCTCCGCCAGTTCGCTCATTGCGGCGCAGACCCGCGAGGACGCCGCACGCTTCGTGGCCATCGGTGCCGCGAGCGCCAGGACGCACGTGATCGGCAATATCAAGTTCGATTTGGAGTCGAGTCCGGAGGAGTTGTTCGAGGGAGCCTCGCTGCGTTCCTCGCTCGGCGACTCGCGGCCCATCTGGATTGCGGGCAGCACGCACGCCGGCGAGGAGGAGCAGGTGCTGGCGGCGCACCAGGAATTGCGTGCGGGCCAAGTGAACGCGCTGCTGTTGCTGGTGCCGCGGCACCCGGATCGATTTCCCGCGGTGACGACTTTGTTGAATCGTCAGGGCTGGCGCTTCACGCGCTGGAGCAGCGGCGTCATGCCGGACCGCTCTGCGCAGGTGGTATTGGTGGATACCGTCGGAGATCTGGCGTCGCTGTATGCGGCGGCGGATGTGGCCTTTGTCGGCGGCAGCTTGGTAGGTGGCGTGGGAGGGCACAACTTGCTGGAGCCGGCATCCTTCGGGCTGCCGGTACTTACGGGCCCCTGGTATTTCAATGCCCGAGACATTGCGCGGTTATTGCTCCTGCAAGGAGCGGCCCTGCAAGTGGGCAATGCGCGGGAGCTGGCGGCTGCCGTGGCGCAACTGCTCGCGGATCCGGCGCTGCGGCAGCGAATGGGCGCGATCGGGCGGCACGTGGTCGAATCGAATCGCGGCAGCGTGGCGCGCTTGCTCGAACTTATTGAATCTTTGCTGCCGGATCCGCCTGCGGCTGGGGCGCGTCGGTCAGCAGGCTGTTGATCTTCTCCAGACTCTGCAGCGACAGAGTACCGGCGGCCTGCTGCAGCTTGAGCACATTGATCATGTAGTCGTAGCGGCTGCGGGAATAGTCGGTCTGCGCCCGCACCCATAGCTGCCGCGATTGCAGCACGTCCACGGCAGTGCGCGTCCCGGCCTCATAGCCGGACTCCGTGGCGCGCAGCGAGATCGCGTTCGATTCGACTGCGCGGCGCAGCGCCTTGATCCGCGAGATCTCCGACAGCACGCCGAGATAGGAATCGCGCGCGTCGTGCTCGGTTTGCCGCGCCACGCGCTCCACTCTTTCCTTGGCGGCCCGATGCTGGTAGACGGCTTGGCGCACCTGCGAGGACACCATGCCGCCGGCGTAGAGAGGGAAGGTCAGTTGCAAGCCGATGGTGCGCTGATTCTGGTCGATGGTGGTGCCGCCGGCCGGGGTTCCGTCATCGAAGGTATTCACGCCATCGCTGTTCAATTTGTAGCGGCTGCCCACCAAGTCGAGCGACGGAAAGTGGCCGCCGCGCGTGGAACTGACGTTTTCGCGCGCGATGTCGGCCGCCAAGCGGCTGGAGACCAGCGAAAGATTCTGCTGCAAAGCCATTTCGACCCAACGATCCTCGCTGACCGGGTCGGGGTTTGCCATTTCGAACGGCTCGATGGGACGGGCGAGCGCCTCGAAGGCATCGCCGGTGATTTCGCGCAGCAGCTCCTGGGTGGAGGAGAGCGTGCGCTTCGCAGCGATCACGGCCGCCGCACCGCTGTCATGAGCGGCGCGCGCCTCTTCGACATCCGTGACGGCGATCAGCCCGATTTGAAAGCGCGACTCTGCCTGTTCGAGCTGGCGCTTGATGGAGGTGAGCGCGACTTGCTGGGCCTCCAGATCGTCCTCGGCCGCGAGCACGTCGAAGTAACGCTGGGAAACTCGCGCGATCAAGTCTTGCTGCGCGGCCTGGTAGTCGGCTTCCGCCTGGGCGACCTGCGCATCCGCGCGCCGCAGCGCCACCCAATTCTCCCAACGAAATATATTTTGCTTCAGATCCACGCCGTAACGGTGCGTGGTAGTCGTGGTGCGGCCCGCGAAAGGAAAGGTGATGAAAGTCGGCGGTCCGCCTATGTTGGTGACGGATTCGGTGGTATTGGTGGAACCGGTATCGCGCTCGCGGCTGATGGTGCCGCTCCCCGACAGCTGCGGCAGCAGCGCGGACAGCGCCTGCGGCTTGGCCTCGAGCGCCGCCAGGCGTATCGCCTCGGCCTCGCGCAGCTGGGGGTCGTTCTGCAATGCACGCTGGTAAACCGCAAGCAGGTCGGAGGCTGTGGCCGGCACGGCCGCGGCGCAGATGCACCATGTCAGGAAGATCAGTTGCCGCTTCATAGACATATAGTGTTATATATAACTACATCACTGTCAATATTGGGGAATGTGGGGGTCTATGTCCCTTGACCAGGCCAGAATGCCGCCCGTCAGGTTGTATACCGAGCTAAAACCCTGGGCGGCAAGAAAAGTTGCCACTTGTAGGCTGCGACCGCCGGAGCGGCAGATCACGACGGTTTCCTTGAGCGGGTTAAGCTCAGCCAGACGAGCGGCGATCTGGCCCATGGGGATGTGCAGGATATCGGAGGGGACCGGCGCCAGCGCGGTCTCCCAATCCTCGCGAACGTCCAACAGGGTCATCTCGGAACCGCCGGCACGCCGCTCCAGGAACTGCCGCGGGCTTAGCTCCTTGATCATCAGAACACGAACTTTTGCGGTGTGGCGGCGTTGATCAGTGGTTCAACAACGGTTTCGAACAGGCTTTCGCGAATCCACTCGTTGTCGTCAACCCGCCGCACCAAAATGGCGTCCATCACCGGCGCCTCACCGACCATGACAAACAAGCGCCCGCCGACGCGCAGCGCACGTTCAAAGCGCGTATCGTACAGCGGCAGCGAGCCGGTGACGGCGATGACGTCGTACAGCCCCAAGGGCGCAGCGCCGAACGCATCTCGGATCTCAAATTGCACGTTCGCCTCCGGCACCATGTGCAGGTTCGCCGCCGCCGCCGCGACGAATTCGGGATGAATATCGATCGAGTGAGTTGCAGCGCCGAGTAAACTTAAAGTGGCGGCGAGATAACCTAATCCGCTGCCGACTTCGAGTACGGTGTCGGTCGGATTGGGCCCGAGCGCCTGCAGTATGCGTCCCTGAAGCTTGGGCGCCAGCATGGATTGGCCGAATCCGATCGGGATGGGCGCGTCGGCGAACGCCAGCTCGCGATACTCGGGCGGCACGAAGGCTTCGCGCGGCACGGCGGCCAGCGCATCGAGCACGCGCGGGTCGAGAACTTCCCAGGTGCGGATTTGCTGATCCACCATTTGCCGACGAGCGGCCAACGTATCCATGATTTCTCGGGTGCTATTAAGGCCGCTGATTATGGTCAATTTCCACAGGCTATGCCATGCCCGTACGCTATTCTTCCACGGATTCCAAATATAAGCGCCGATAGCACTCGCCGTCATCGAGGTTTGCGTTGATCTTGCCTTCCATCCTGCTGTGGTTTTTGACCTCGGTCGTTCTGGCCGTGGGTGTAGTCGTGCTGTTCGTGCGCAAGCGGCATCAGGAACGGGCCGTCAACGAATTCTCGGAGCAGGTATCGCAGCTCACCGGCGCCGCGGACGCAAAGGGGCGCGTCGGTCTCGAAGGCAAGCCCGAGAACTTGAGTCTGCTCGGCGGCGCGGTCAATAAATTACTGGAGGACTTGGAGTTGCGCGGTGCGCGCTTGCTGGACCGAGAACGGCTGTTTCAGCGGCTGGTGGAAACCGTGCACGACGCGGTGCTCGTGCATCGCGACCGCATTCTGTTCGCCAATTCGCGCTTTCTGGCAATCCTCAATTTGAGCGCGGCCGATGTGGTGGGAAAGCCGCTGTCCGACTTTGTCGCCCCGGAATACGCTGATTTAGTGACGAACAATCTGCGGCGCAGGCTTCACGGCGAGCCTGCCGCCGAGCGCTATGAGGTCGAATTGATCGGCGCGCAGGCGCAGGTCACACGCGTGGAACTTTCGAGCACGGTGATCGACAGCGCGGGTGAAGCGGCACTGCTGCTCACCGCCCTGGAAATGCTGCCCGAATCCGGCTCGGTGCCCGTGCCTTCGCGGCCGCGCGCCATGGTGACTCTGGACGACATGGGCGAAAGCGTCATCACCGTCGATGCCGAAGGCCGAATCGACTATGTCAATCATGCCGCGGAGACCTTGCTCAGCCAGCGCTTCGACCAAGTGATGGGGAAATCCTTTGCCGATGTGGCGTCGCTGGTGGACGAGACGGACCGCCGGTCCCTGGGGGATCCGGTGCGCAAGGCGCTGGCCACCGGTGGGCGCGTCTCCATGGGAAGGCGCGCGGTCCTGGTGCCGTCGCACGCGGGTCCGGAGCGGTCGGTGGAGATCAGCGTCACGCCGCTGCGCTTCGACGGCAAGGATATCGTCGGCTTGGTGCTGGTGCTGCACGACACCAGCGAATTGCGCGGGCTCACCCGGCAAATGACCTACCAAGCCAGCCATGACGCTCTCACCGGCCTGGTCAACCGCCGCGAATTCGAACGGCGCCTGCAGGAAGCCTTGGACTCGGCGCAGACCGGCAACGCCGGGCATGCGCTGTGCTACCTGGATCTGGACCGGTTCAAAACGGTGAACGACACCTGTGGTCATACCGCGGGCGACAACATGCTGCGCGAGGTGGCCGCGCTCATCAAGGAGGCGGTGCGCGACTCAGACACGGTGGGGCGCATCGGCGGCGATGAGTTCGCCCTGCTGCTGGTCGGATGCCCGCTGGAGAAGGCCCGGCAAATCGCCGATGACGTGGTGCGCTCGGTCAACGAGTACCGCTTCGTGTGGAAGGACAAGATCTTCAATATCGGAGTCAGCATCGGCCTGGTGGAGATCGGCCGCGGCGGCGGCGCCATCGAAGACATCATGAGCTCCGCGGATTCCGCCTGCTATGTGGCCAAGAAGCAGGGCGGGCTGCACGTCCACGTGTACTCGGCGCGCGAGGAGGCAAGCGCACGGCACAGCGGCGAGATTCATTGGCTGCAGAAACTGCAAGGTGCCTTGCGCGACAACAAGTTCGAGCTCTACTACCAGCCCATCGTGCACGCCCGGGCCGACGGCGTGCGCGGCCCGGCGCTCGAGGTATTCGTCAGGCTGGAAGGGGAAAATGGCGAATCCGCGGCAAAGCCGGCGGAATTCATCCGTGCGGCCGAGCGCTACCGGCTCATGCCGCACATCGATCGCTGGGTGGTGCAGACGGTGCTGTCCGCCTTAGGCCGCGGCGGAATGAGGCTGCCGCCGGGACGCAGCGTCGCCATCAACATCGCCGGGCAGACCTTGGGCGATTCGGAGTTCCTGGAGTTCGTGGTGGATTGTTTCGATCACACGGGCGCGAATCCCGCCGATATTTGCTTCGAAGTCACCGAAAGTTCGGTGATAGCGAATTTGGATCATGCGCACCGCTTCATCGCCGTGCTGCACGGCATGGGCTGCGAATTCGCCCTGGACGACTTCGGCAGCGGCTTGAGTTCGTTCTCGACCCTGCGCACGCTGCCGATGGATTATCTGAAGATCGACGGCTCGTTCATCAACAATCTCGCAGGGGACAGCGTCAACAAGGCCATGGTGGCGGCCATGATCGAGTTGTCGCGCAGCTTGAATTTCAGGGTGGTCGCCGAACAGGTGGAGGACCAACTGTCACTCGATACCGTGACCGACATGGGCATCGATTTCGTACAGGGGTTCGTGGTGGGGAGGCCGCAGCCTCTGTCCGTCATTCCGGGGCCCGGCTTAGGCCAGGCTTATAACGCCTAGGCAGGACGTCATAACAAAATCTATGGCATTTTCGGCGTGCTTAGGAGGAAAATCAAAGCCCAGCCAACGAGGTGCCCTATGCCCGTCTATCAAGACAATACGAAGTCCATCGGCCGCACGCCGCTGGTCCGCATCAACCGCCTGGACGCCTCCAGCGGCGCGACCATTCTCGCCAAGATCGAAGGACGCAATCCTGCCTATTCGGTGAAGTGCCGCATCGGCGCCGCCATGGTGTGGGACGCGGAAGAGCGCGGCGTATTGAAGCCGGGGATGTCCATCGTCGAAGCCACCAGCGGCAACACGGGCATTGCGCTCGCCTACGCCGCAGCCGCGCGCGGCTATGGATGCGTGCTGACCATGCCCGAGACCATGAGCATGGAACGGCGCAAGGTGCTGCTCGCCTTCGGCGCCAAGCTGGTGCTGACCCCGGGGTCCAAGGGCATGAAAGGCGCGATCGCCAAGTCCGAGGAACTGGCCGCCGCAGATCCTTCCAAGTACATGCTGGTGAAACAATTCGAGAATCCGGCCAATCCGGGAATCCACGAGCGGACCACGGGACCGGAGATCTGGGACGACACCGACGGCAAGGTCGATGTGTTCGTGAGCGGCGTGGGCACCGGCGGGACGCTGACCGGCGTTTCGCGCTACATCAAGGGCACGCGCGGCAAGAAAATTCTCACCGTCGCGGTGGAACCGACGCATTCACCCGTCATCGCCCAGACCTTGGCGAATCAGGCCCTGACTCCCTCGCCGCACAAGATTCAGGGCATCGGGGCGGGATTCATTCCGAAGAACCTGGACCTGTCGATGGTCGATCGCGTTGAGCAGGTCACCAACGAAGAATCCATCGAGATGGCGCGCCGCCTGGCCCGCGAAGAGGGCATGCTGAGCGGCGTCTCCTGCGGCGCCGCGATGGCCGCGGCACTGCGCCTGGCGCGCGAGCCCGCGCTCAAGGGCAAGACCATTGTCGTGATACTGCCGGATGCCGGCGAGCGATACCTGTCGGGCCCGCTGTTCGAAGGGCTGTTCGAGGGCGTCGAGAAGATGCAGGCCATTGCATAAACTCACGGAAGAAATTCTCGACAGCTACCGGGGCGATGAGCGGGCGCGGCGCATCGCGCGCCGCTACCTGCCGTCGCGCGAAGCCATCGTCGAGATCTTGGAGGCGGTGCTCGACTTGATGTATCCCGGCTATTTCGGCCGCCGCGACTTGAGCCAAGAGAACTTGAGCGCGCATGTGGCTGAGGCCGTGGCGAGACTTGCGCCCAAGCTCGAGAGCGAGATGGAGCACTGTCTGTGCTACGGGCGCGAGCGCGAAGAGGAGCTGCTCGCGACCGGCGCGTGCGCGCCGCGCGCGCATGAGTTGGCGGAGATTTTCTTGAGCCGCTTGCCGCAAATCCGCGGCCTGCTGATACGCGACGTGCAGGCGGCATTCGACGGCGATCCGGCGGCAACGAACTTGGATGAAGTGATTCTTGCGTACCCCGGCGTGCTGGCGGTGAGCGTGTATCGCATTGCGCACGCACTGTACGATTTAGGCGTGCCCATGATGGCGCGCATCATGACCGAGTGGGCGCATTCCAAGACGGGCGCCGACATTCACCCGGGCGCGAACATCGGCGCGGCATTCTTCATCGATCATGCCACCGGCGTGGTGATCGGCGAGACCACGGACATCGGCGAAGGGGTCAAGCTGTATCAAGGCGTGACCTTGGGAGCGCTGTCCTTTCCGCGCGACGCCAGCGGCCAGATCATTCGCGGCAAGAAGCGTCACCCGACGGTGGAGAGCGGCTCCACGCTATACGCCAACGCCACGGTGCTGGGCGGCCAGACCGTGGTAGGTGCCGGCAGTGTCATTGGCGGCTCGGTGTTCCTCACCCGCAGCGTGCCGCCGCGCTCGCGCGTGTCGCTCAAGGAGCCGGAGCTGCGCGTAGCGACTCGCGACGGCGCAGCGGAGCCGGACGCGATTTACTTCGATATCTAGCGGATCACATCATCTTGCCGAGTACAGGCACCAACAACAGCGCGACGATGTTGATGATTTTGATCAACGGGTTGATGGCAGGGCCCGCCGTGTCTTTGTAGGGGTCGCCGACGGTGTCGCCGGTGACGGCCGCTTTGTGCGCATCCGAGCCCTTGCCGCCGTAGTGACCCTCTTCGATGTACTTCTTGGCGTTGTCCCAGGCACCGCCGCCGGTGGTCATGGAAATGGCGACGAACAGGCCGGTGACGATGGTGCCTATCAACAAGCCGCCGAGGGCTTGCACACCGGTGCCCGGTCCCATGAGGAAATTCACCACGAATACCAGCACGATGGGCACGAGTATGGGCAGCAGCGAGGGGATGATCATTTCCTTGATCGCCGCCTTGGTGAGCATGTCGACGGCGCGCGAATAGTCGGGCTTCGCGGTGCCCTCCATGATGCCCTTGATCTCGCGAAACTGCCGCCGAACCTCGTTGACCACGGCGCCCGCGGCGCGGCCCACGGCCTCCATGGCCATCGCTGCAAACAGGTAGGGCACCAAACCGCCTATAAATAAGCCGATGATCACGGCCGGATTCGACAGATCGAACGTGGTGGTGTGACCCGTGACTTCGCTCAGCTTATGGGTGTAATCGGCAAACAGCACCAGCGCCGCGAGCCCTGCGGAGCCGATGGCATACCCTTTGGTGACGGCCTTAGTGGTATTGCCCACGGCGTCCAACGGGTCGGTGACATCGCGCACCTTTTTGTCCAGGTGGGCCATTTCGGCGATGCCGCCGGCGTTGTCGGTGATGGGACCGTAGGCGTCGAGCGCCACGATCATGCCGGTCATGGACAGCATGGCGGTGGCGGCGATGGCAATTCCGAACAAGCCTTCCAGCCGGTACGAGGCCCAGATACTCAAAGTCACGGCGAGCACGGGCAGTGCGCAGGCTTTCATGGAAACGCCCAAGCCCGCGATGATGTTGGTGGCATGGCCGGTCTGAGAGGCCGACGCCACATGCTGCACGGGCTTGTACTCGGTGGCCGTGTAGTACTCGGTAATGACGATCATGGCGGCGGTGAGCGCGAGGCCGACCAGGGTGCACAACCACATGGACATGGCGTGCTCGCCCATGAGCTTCTGGCAGACGAAGTAAAACGCAATGGCGGAAAGGCCGCCGGAGACGATGACCCCCTTGTACAGGGCGTTCATGATCTTGCCGCCTTCGCGGGTGGAGACGAAGAAGGTGCCGATGATGGAGGAGATAATGGAAATGGCGCCGAGAACGAGCGGAAACAGCACTGCGCGCTCGCCCATGTCCACCATGACCAGGCCGCCCAACAGCATGGTGGCGACCAGGGTCACGGCATAGGTCTCGAACAAATCCGCCGCCATGCCGGCACAGTCGCCGACATTGTCGCCGACATTGTCGGCAATGACCGCCGGGTTGCGCGGATCATCCTCGGGTATGCCGGCTTCCACTTTGCCGACCAGATCCGCGCCCACGTCGGCGCCCTTGGTGAAGATGCCGCCGCCCAGGCGAGCGAATATCGAGATCAGCGAGCCGCCGAAGGCGAGACCGACCAGTGAGCGCAGAGCGGCTTCCGGATCGCCCAGGAGACGCAGCATGGCGAGGTAGTAGCCGGCAACGCCGAGCAGCCCCAACCCGACGACCAGCATGCCGGTGATGGCGCCGCCGCGAAATGCCACCTTGAGCGCGGCATTGATGCCGTTATGCGCGGCCTGTGCGGTGCGCACATTGGCGCGCACGGAAATGAACATGCCGATGTAGCCGGCCAACCCCGAGAGAATGGCGCCGACCGCGAAGCCACCGGCCGTGGCCCACCCCAAGGCCAGCCCCAGGGCGAAGAACAGAATGACTCCGACGATGGCGATGGTGGTGTACTGGCGATTCAAGTACGCCTTGGCGCCCGCCTGAATCGCCGCCGCGATTTCCTGCATTCGCGCGTTGCCGGCCGGCTGCGCCAAGACCCAGCGCACCGAAATGACACCGTAAAGGATGGCAACAACAGCGGCTGCAATTGACAGCCATAGCGCACATTCAAGGGTCATGAAACGGTCTCCGAAGGGGGGCTTATGTTATTGAAAATTATGATTATATGGTCAAAAAATCGAGCGCGACTATATCACAAACGGGGTGCGCAAGCGTTTGACAACGCTGACACCCTTGAGTGTGACATAAGTGGGGAGTCCGTTGCGGTAAGGCGGGTAGTCTTCTCCGGCAATCAGAGGCGCCAGATAATTGCGGCAAGCAGCGGTGATGCCGAAGCTGTCCGCGGTAATAAAATTGCGCGGCAATTTTTTCTCTTTGTTGGCGACCTCGCTCAAGGGCGCCTCGCCGATGCTCCAGCGGTAGGGCTTGGCCGATTTGCGGACGATGACCGGCATCACGGCATTGCGGCCCTTGAGGGCGAGTTCGACCGCCGCCTTGCCGACTGCGTAGGCTTGGTCGACGTCCACTTTCGATGCAATGTGGCGCGCCGACCGTTGCAGGTAGTCCGCCACCGCCCAATGGAATTTGTAGCCGAAAGCTTGCTGGGTCATTTGCGCGACCACCGGGCCGACACCGCCCAGCTGTGAGTGGCCGAACGCGTCCTTGGTGCCGGCCTCGGCGAGGAATTTGCCGTCGGAGCCGCGCACGCCCTCCGAGACCACCACCACGCAGTAACCGTATTTCTCCACGGACAATTTAACTTTCGCGAGGAAGCGCTCGCGATCGAAGCTGATCTCGGGAAACAGAATGATGTGCGGCGCATCGCCGGCCTTGTCACCGGCGAGGCCACCGGCCGCGGCCATCCAGCCGGCGTGCCGTCCCATGACTTCGAGCACGAATACCTTGGTCGACGTGCGTGCCATCGAGGCGACGTCCAAGCCCGCTTCACGGGTGGATACGGCGATGTACTTGGCGGCGGAGCCGAACCCCGGGCAGCAATCCGTGATGGGGAGGTCATTGTCGACCGTCTTCGGAATGCCGACGCAGGCGATCGGATAAGCCATTTGTACGGCAATTTCCGACACCTTTTGCGCCGTGTCCATGGAATCGTTGCCCCCGTTATAGAAGAAGTAGCCGATATCGTGGGCGCGGAATATGTCGATCAGCCGCGCATATTGGGCGCGATCCTTGTCGATTCCGGCGAGCTTGTAGCGCGCCGAGCCGAACGCTCCGCCCGGCGTGTGGCGCAGGGCACTGATGGCGGCACGGCTTTCCTTGCTGGTATCGATCATGTCCTCGGTCAATGCCCCGAGGACGCCGTGCCGGCCGGCATATACCTTGCCTATTTTGTCGCGGTGCTTGCGCGCCGTCTCGATCACGCCGCAGGCCGAGGCGTTGATGACGGCGGTTACTCCGCCGGATTGTGCATAAAACGCATTTTTCATAAGGCCCCCTTCGGCACGAGGCGCGCAGAATAGCCCATCGGCTGGGAGCCTGCCTCAGGTTTGACGACCGCGCCGCCCAAAGGTACGGTAGCGCGGTTTAACCACTAGAAGAATCATGCGAATAGTTCTGTTGGGGGCGCCCGGGGCGGGCAAAGGCACGCAGTCACAACTGCTGGTAAAGGCCCATGGCGTCCCGCAAATTTCCACGGGCGATTTATTGCGCGACGCCGTCGCCAAGCGCACGGAGCTGGGCACGCGCGCGAAGGCGGCCATGGACTCCGGCAAACTGGTGGACGACGCCACGGTGCTCGGCATGATCCGCGAGCGCTTGAGCAAACCGGATGCCGTCAACGGCTTCATTTTGGATGGTTTTCCGCGCAACATTGCCCAAGCCGAGGCGTTGGAAAAAATGCTGAAGGAACTCGGTACGCCGCTCAACTCGGTGGTCCTGATGAATCTCGATCTCGGCATTTTGTTCAGGCGGTTGACCGGCCGCAGAATCTGTGAGGAGTGCGGCAAGGTCTTCAACGTATTCACCTCGCCGCCGCCCAGCGGCAAACACCGCCTGATGCAAAGGCCGGACGACAAGGAAGAGGTCATCGGCAAGCGCCTCGAAGTGTACGAGGCGCAAACCAAGCCGCTGATCAAGTATTACGAGGCTGCCGGCCTGCTGCGGGTGGTGGATGCCGACGCCGACGTGGACACGGTGTTCAAGAGCATCGACCGGGCAGTCCTCAAACCGGCGCCGGTCAAGCAATAGCGGCGAGCAGGCGGTTACCGATTTCCTCGCGGCGCCAACCCCCGAGGGCGTGCGTATCGCGCGCGCCCAGGGCGAGGGACTTGAGCTCGCCGCGCGGCGCCAGAATCTCGGCGCTCACCTTGAGTTCGGCCGCCCGCGCATCGACGATCTTCCCCAGGCGTTCAATGACGGCTTTCTGTTCCGGAGTGGGGCGCGCGTCCTGACTCGGCTGCATATCCTCAGGGGCGCCCGATGACTCCTCGAGCGCGGCCGCAAGACCGGCGGCAAGGCTGTCGTTCAACGGATTCGTTCCGCCCTGCGCGATGGAGAAAATGGCCGCGTCGTCGAGGATCCAGGATCGCGGCAGATCGCGGCTGCGAGCGAGTTTCTCGCGCCAGACCGCAATGGCCTTGGCGCGTCCGCGCGTTTCCGGCGGCAGTTGCGCGAGACCCCGCAGCCGCATCCAGGCCTGCGCCGGATCCGGTTCGTACAGCTGCCGATCCTCCAGTGCCAGGCAATCCTCCAGCACCCATGGTTCGCGGCCGAGCTCTTTGAGCCGCAGCAGCAGCAGATTCGCGATGTCGCCGAGATACAAAACATCATCCGCGGCGTAGTCGAGTTGATCTCGGGTGAGCGGCCGCTTCGACCAATCGGTGCGCGTCTGGCCCTTGGGGACGGTGACGTCGAGCAGGGTCTTGACCAGTTCCGCGTAGCCGACCTGGGGTTTGAGGCCGATGCATCCGGCCGCGATTTGCGTATCGAATACCGGGCTCATGACGCTCCTGGCCGATAGATATACCGCCTCCAAGTCCTGGCGCGCCGCGTGAATGATCTTGCGCGAGGCGACCGCGGTCAGGGCGGCCATCAAGGGCTCCAGACTCTCTATCCGCAGCGTGTCGACACACCAGATTTGTCCCCCCGCCGCCAGTTGCAGCAGGCAGAGCTTGGGAAAGAAGGTGCGTTCGCGCAGAAATTCCGTATCGACGCCGATCCACGCATGCGATTCGAGCGCGCGCGCCAGCGCCGGCAGCTCGGCGTCTCGGTCGATCCAAATCGCGTCGGGCATGGCGTTGATCCGCGTGTACAATTTGGAATCGATTATGACTGAATCGGACGATGCTGCGACTCGCAAAAGCATTCTGGGACATCTCAATATGGAAACGCACGCCGGCGCAGCTGCCCGCGTCGTTGTTTTTGCTGGGCCTGGTTGCCGGCATCGCGGCATTGCTCGAGTTGTTGAGCGCGTTTCTGCCGCCGGCCTCGACCAGCCGGCTGTTCGCCCGGCTGGTGTTGAGCGTGGGATTGCCGCTCGGCTTTGCCTGGGCAGTGCTGGTGTTGGCAAGTCGGCGCCAGCGTTTCCTGCAGACCGGCATTGCCTTGTTGGGAGTCGGGGTTCTGGCCGAACTCATTCTGTATCCCATAGGCTCGCTCATTCAGGTCATCGGTTCTGACCGCCTCGCCTCGGTGCCCCTCGGCGTGTTGATGCTGATCGGTTTGATCTGGTACGTGCTCGCCTGCACCAATATTTGGCGCTCCGCTCTGGATTCGGGAATCGCTCTGGGGGTCGTGGTGAGCGTGGCCTATCTTCTGCTCTCGATCTTGCTGGAGCAGCAATTGCTGCCGGATACATGACGACTCACGTGCACATTTTGGGCATCGGTGGGACCTTCATGGGTGGCGTGGCCGCGATCGCCAAGAGCGCCGGCTTTCGGGTGACCGGGGCCGATCTCAATGTGTACCCTCCGATGAGCACGCAGCTCGAGGCGCTCGGCATCGAGTTCGTTCAAGGCTACGGCGCCGAGCAGCTGGACCTGCGGCCCGACATGGTAGTGGTGGGCAACGCCTTGAGCCGCGGCAGCCCGGTGGTCGAGGCTATGCTGGATCGCGGCATGCCGTATACGTCGGGGCCGCAGTGGCTGGCCGGGCAAGTGCTGCGGGACCAGCACGTGCTCGCGGTCGCCGGCACTCACGGCAAGACCACGACCACGGCCATGCTGTGCTGGATTCTCGAGGACGCGGGACTTGCGCCGGGGTTTCTGGTCGGCGGGGTGCCGAGTAATTTCGACTCCACCGCGCGCTTGGGCGGCGGCAAGTTCTTCGTCATCGAGGCGGATGAATACGACACGGCTTTTTTCGACAAGCGCGCGAAATTCGTACACTACCGCCCACGCACGGCGATTTTGAATAATTTGGAATACGATCATGCGGATATCTATCCGGACGTGGCTTCGATCCGCCGCCAGTTCAATCAGCTGTTGCGCACCGTGCCGGG